>NZ_JAAEAH010000061.1 GCF_010998615.1 Myxococcus sp. CA023
TCTCGTGGGCTCGGAGATTGTATAAGAGACAGGGGGGCTCCTGACTCCGTGAAGCATGCACTGCCAGTCTGACGCGTCTTCCTGGTTTACGCTGACGCCTCCGGCCCGAGCGGTCGCTCCCTGACAACGAGCGGTCGCAGTCGCTATTTCCGAACGGTTTCCTCGTCCGCGAGGGCAGCCGCGAGCCGCGCCGCGTTACGGATGCAGTCGTTGAGGCCAATGCCTTTGTAGGCGTTGCCCGCCAGGTGCAGCCCGGGCCAGCGCTGGAGCGCCGCGTCGATGCCCGCCATCCGCGCCAGGTGCCCCACGTTGTACTGGGGGATGCCCCGCTGCCAGCGGAAGACCTCCGTGAAGGTGGGCCGGGCCGTCACGCCCGTCAGGGCCCGCAGCTCCTCGAGCGCCAGCGCCGCGAGCTCCGCTTCGTCCCGCTTCACCAGGTCCGGCTGACGCGCGCCGCCCACCATGCAGGTGTAGAGCACGCGGCCGCCCTCGACACGGAAGGGGAAGGTGGTGGACGCGTGGATGGCGCCCAGGAGCCGCCGCTTCTCCTCGAAGGGCACCAGGAAGCCGAAGCCATCCGGTGTCGGAAGCGTGCCCGCGTCGAAGCCCAGGTGTACCACCGCGATGGGCGCGTACTCGATTCGGGACACCTGCTCCGCCAGCGCGTCATCCAGGGGGCGCAGCAGCTGCGCGGCGACAAACGCGGGAACCGCCAGCACCACGTGGTTCGCGGTCAGCTCCGCGCGGCGTCCATGTTCCTCGACGGCGAGCTTCCATCCGCCATCCACGCGCGTCAGGCCTTCCACCCGCGCGCTCACGTGCGCCGCGTCACCCAGCGATGCGGCCAGCGCGTCGATGAGGACCTGGAGGCCGCCGTCGAACGTGCTCAGCGCGCCCGTCAGCTTCGGCGCGTCCCCCGCGGGCAGCGCCTTGCGTTGGGCCTTCTGCGCGCGGATGGCGCCCAGGATGAGGCTGCGGTGCTCGCGCTCCAGCTTCACCAGCATCGGGAAGGTGGCCTCGACGCTGAGCTGCTCCACGTCACCGGCGTAGATGCCCGTCTGCACCGCGTCCAGCAGCACCCGCGTCGCCGCGCGGCCCAGGTGGCGGCGGCCGAACGCGGCCAGCGATTCGTCCGTGCCTTCCGGCGCGCGGCCGGAGAACAGCTCGCCGGCGACCCGCAGCCGTGCGCCCAGCGGAAGAATGTCCGAAGCCAGAAACGCCGGCGGCGAAGCCGGCACCGACCGGAGTCGGCCTCGCGTGTAGACATAGCGACGCTTCGCTGAAGGGTCGGCGACCCGGATTCGACCTTCCAGGTTCAGCGCCGCCGCGAGCTCTCGCGTCGCGGGCTCGCGGTCCAGGAAGCTGTTGGGGCCTTGCTCCACCAGGTAGCCAGCACGCGCATGCGTGCCCACCGCGCCTCCCAAACGTGCGGATGTCTCCAGGAGCACGGCAGCCGTACCGCGCGACCGCAAACCGTGCGCGATGGCCAACCCCGAAATCCCACCTCCCACGACGGCGACATTCATCTGATGTGTCCTCTGCATGTGGTGCATGCGATTACCAGCGTGCACTCCCCGGTCGTCAACGCGCGTGTTTTGCCAGCGGAAGGCATTCAGCGCGTTAATGCCGTGCATGCGCTACGTCATCACCGGAGCGAGCAGGGGGATTGGTTTCGAATTCGTCCAGCAGCTCCTGCTGCGGGGCGATACCGTCGAAGCCGGGGTCAGGTCGCCAGAGGGAGCACGGCGGCTGGAGCCGTTGAAACAGAAGGCGGGCAACCGCCTGCGCATCCATGCGCTGGACGTGGGAGACGACGCCAGCGTGCGCGCGTTCGCCACCAACGTGTGTACCGGCCCCGTGGACGTGCTCATCAACAACGCCGGTGTCTCCGGCTTGTGGTGCGCGTTGGGTGACGTGGACTACGCGGACATGGCGCGCACGTTCACCATCAACGCCCTGGGGCCGCTGCGTGTCACCAACGCGATGCTGCCGGGCTTGCGGCAAGGCGCCTTGCGGCGGGTGGCGCACGTCACTTCGCGGATGGGCTCGTTGGCGGCGAACACCGACGGCGGGGCCTATGCGTACCGCATGTCGAAGGTCGCGCTGAACATGGCCGTTCGCTCCATGTCCACGGACCTGCGCCCGGAGGGCTTCGTCACCGTGCTGCTTCACCCTGGTTGGGTGCAGACGGACATGGGTGGCCCGGACGCCACGCTGCCGGCGCCGGATTCGGTGCGCGGCATGCTGCGGGTCATCGACGGGCTGAACCCGGAGCACAGCGGCCGGTTCTTCGACTACCAGGGGACCGAAGTGCCCTGGTAGCCGTGCCCTCATGGGTAGAGCATCTGCGTGCGCCAGCCGCCGTCCTCGCGCAGGTAGACGTGCCGGTCGTGGAGCCGGCTTTCCTGGGCGTGCCAGAACTCGATGCGGTCCGGCACCACGCGGAAGCCGGACCAGTGCGGCGGGCGCGGCACGGGCTGGCCGGCGTACTTCTGCTCCACCTCCGCCACGCGGGCCTCCAACTCCTCGCGAGTCGCCAGCGGCTGGCTCTGCAGGCTGCCCCAGGCGCCCACCTGGCTGCCGCGGGCGCGGCTCTGGAAGTAGGCGTCCGCCTCGGCATCCGTGACGCGCTCCACGCGGCCTTCCACGCGCACCTGTTCATTCAAGGGCTGCCAGTAGAAGCAGAGCGCCGCGTAGGGATGCGCGCGGGCCTCGCGGCCCTTCCGGCTTTCGTGGTTCGTGTAGAACACGAAGCCGCGCGCATCGAAGTCCTTGAGCAGGACGACGCGCGCGCTGGGGCGCCCGTCATCCCCCACGGTGGCGACCACCATGGCGTTGGGGTCCACCGCAATGGCCTGCTTCGCCCGCTCGAAGAGCTCCGCGAAGCGCTGGATGGGGTCTGGAGGAATCATCACGCGATGCAACATAAGGGGGGCGGGGCAGGTGTGCACCTTCGCGGTTGACTCATCCGGCACACACGTCAATGTGCGCACATGAATGTCCTCTTCATCTCCTCGGAGGTGGCCCCGTTTTCCAAGACGGGGGGCCTGGGGGATGTGGCCGGGGCCCTCCCCGCCGCGCTTGCCTCGCTGGGCCATGACGTCAAGGTCATCACCCCGCGCTACCGCGACTTGCGAGGCGCGGAGCGGCTGGAGCCCACGGGCCAGTCCCTGCTGCTGCGCTTCCCCTTCGGCGAGCTGTCGGGCCCCATCCTCTCCGCCCGCGTGTCCGAGCGGCTGGAGGTGCTCTTCCTGGAGAACGAGTTCCTTTTCGGCAACCGCCACGGCCTCTACGGAGCCGCGGGGGGCGCCTTCGCCGACAACCACCGGCGCTTCGCCTATCTCAGCGTGGGCGCGCTCCAGGCGGCGCAGCGGCTGCGCTTCATCCCGGACATCATCCACGCCAACGACTGGCAGACGGGGCTGGTGCCGGTGGCGCTGCGGCGCGGCTTCCAGACGGGGCCGCTGGCGCACGCGAAGAGCGTCTTCACCATCCACAACCTGGCCTACCAGGGGCAGTTCCCCAAGGACGTGATGGGGGACCTGGCGCTGCCCTGGGACTTGTTCACCGCCCATGACGGGCTGGAGTTCCACGACACGGTGAACTTCCTGAAGGCGGGGCTCGTCTTCTCCGACGCGCTCACCACCGTGTCCCCCACCTACGCGCGGGAAATCCAGACGCCGGAGCAGGGCCACGGGCTGGACGGCCTGCTGCGCCACCGCGCGCACCGGCTCCACGGCATCCTCAACGGCGTGGACACGCACGAGTGGAACCCGGAGGACGACGCCTTCCTCCCGGCCCGCTACGGACTGAAGGACCTGTCCGGCAAGGCTGTGTGCAAGCGCGAGCTGCTGGCTCGCTTCGGCCTGGAGGACGGCCCGGCGCCGGTGTTCGGCTTCGTCAGCCGGCTGGCGTGGCAGAAGGGCATGGACCTGCTGCTGGAGGCCCTGCCGGCCGCGCTCCACGCGGACATCCGCGTCGTCGGCGTGGGGAGTGGTGAAGGCCCCCTGGAGGAAGGGCTGCTCGCGTTGCAGGCCCGTTACCCGAAGCAGGTGGGCGTGCACATCGGCTTCGACCCCGGGCTCTCCCACCTGGTGGAGGCGGGGGCGGACTTCTTCCTCATGCCCAGCCGCTACGAGCCGTGTGGCCTGAACCAGATGTATTCGCTGCGTTACGGCACGGTGCCCATCGTCCGGGCCACCGGCGGGTTGGTGGACACGGTGGAGGGGGGGCTGGACGGAAACGGCATCCTCTTCGAGGCCTTCCACAAGTCCGCCCTGCTGGCGGCCATCCGCCGCGCCCTGGCCCTCTACGCGGACCCGCCGCGCCTGGACGAGTTCCGGCGCCGGGGCATGGAGAAGGACTTCTCCTGGGGGGCGTCCGGCCGCCGCTACGAGGCGCTCTTCCACGACCTGGTGGCGGAATAGTGGGTGCGGACGGAAATTCGCAGTAATGTTGTGCCGTGGCGGATGCTCCGGACCTGGGTGGTTACGAGGTGGTCGGCCGGTTGGCGGTGGGCGGCATGGCGGAGGTGTACCAGGCGAGAGCCCGGGTCACCACGCAGCGCTCACCGGGTGAACCGGACGAGATTGTCATCAAACGTCTGCACCCGTCGTTTCGCAGCGACACCGCCTACGTCAAAGCCTTCGTCGACGAGGCGAAGCTGACGGTCCGCCTGCGCCATCCGAACATCGTCCGCACCTACCGCCTGTTCAAGGCGGGGCCGGACTACCTGATGGTGCAGGAGCTCGTGAGCGGCCGGACGCTGGGCTACATGCAGGAGCTGCTGGTGAAGGCCGGCGCGGCCATGCCGCCCGAGTCCGCCTGCTACATCGCCTGGTGTCTGCTCAAGGCGCTGGACTACATCCACCGGGCCAAGGTGGGGGAGAACGGCGCCACCATCGTCCACCGCGACGTGAATCCGGCCAACCTGCTGCTGGGCATCAACGGCGACGTGAAGCTCACCGACTTCGGCGTGGCGGAGGTGGAGGGGCTGATGCGCGGCGACTCCGGCGCGCTGCGCGGCACGCTGCCCTACATGAGCCCGGAGCAGGTGCTGGGCCTGCCGGTGGACGCGCGCACGGACCTGTACTCGGTGGGCATCATCCTCTGGGAGCTGTGGTCCGGCCGCCGCCTCTTCGCCGGGGAGCATGAGGCGGAGCTGATGCACAAGGTGCGCGACGCACGGGTGCCGCTGCTGACGTCCTCTCCGGAGCTGCCGGACTATGCGGTGCAGGTGGCGCGCAAGGCGCTGTTCGCGGACCGGGCGCGGCGCTTCCAGACGGCGGCGGAGTTCATCAAGGCGCTGGAGTCCCTGTCCCGGCGCGCGGGCTGGCCGCTGACGGTGGAGGCGCTCCAGCCGCTGCTGGGGGGCTGAGATGCGCTCGCGCCGCGCCGTCATCCTGGGGCTGCTGGGAGGCGGGCTCGCCGTGTCCGGGTGTCTGGGCTCGGTGCCCTTCCGGCCGCGGGCCTATGAAGACGCGGTGCGCGTGGTGGGCTTCCAGGTGGACTTCCGGCAGGACGGCACCGGCGTCCTGGACCTGGACCTGGCGGTGACGAACCCCGCTTCGGACGCGGCCACGCTGGCCGCGGTGGACTTCACGCTGCGGGTGGACGGGCGCCGCGTGGCGGTGGGCACCCAGCAGGTGGCGGCGCCCCTGGCGGCGGATGGGAGCGCCCCGCTGCGCGTGCTCTTCCCGCTGGCCAGCGCGCGCGCCACGGGCGGGCCGGAGCCCGTGCCCCGGCGGGTGCAGGTGGAGGGCGGGGTGGTGCTGCGCTTCGGCGGCACCGAGCGGCGCGCGCCCTTCAGGTCCGAGCGCGTGCTGCCGCTGGCCTGGGTGCCGCCGCTGGACGGGGACTGAGGCCGCCGCCGCTCACGCGTGGGGTAGGCGCCACCCATGCGGTGTCATGGTAGTTGTGCGTTGCCGGCGGTCAGTGTGACGTGCCAGCGTGCTGGCCATGTCGCTTTCCCGACAATGTCTGTTTCCCATCTCCTTGGCGTTGCTGGGTTCCACCAGCGTGCTGGCCGCGGAGAAGTCGCCTCCCCCTGAGCCTCCGGCTCCTTCGCGCAAGGTCGACCCGACGAAGGCGCAGACGGAGGCGTGGCTGCGCGAGCACATCGAGGCGTGGAACGACTCGGAGGTGCACGTCACGGTGAAGGACTGCCGCATCATGGTGCTGGACAAGCCCCGTGAGCGGACGGAGATCGTCGACCTGCGCGGCTTGCTGCTGCCCATCGAGGTCATCCGGCTCAACGGCGGGAGCGATGCGACGCTCCGGCTTCGTGTGAAGGAGAAGCACACCGGGACGTACTCCATGTTCCGCAAGTGCAGCGCGGAGAACCGCTACTGCGCGGAGCCCACCGGCAAGTTCCAGAGCCTGCCCTATGTCGACCTCTCCGTGACGTCGGTGCGGGACTTCGTCCCCGGACGGCAGACGGACGTCGACAAGAGCCTGCGGCTGGAGCGGGCGCTCGAACACTACTCGCGGCTTTGTGGGGCGATGGAAGATGCGCGCAACCGGCTCTTCTAGGTTCGGGGCAGCGGGGCTGGCGGCGTTGCTCTTCTCCCAGGCGGGTTGCAGCACGACGTCCGAGTACGTGCGCGGCGAGCGCCTGCGAGAGGCGTCCCTGGGAGAGACTCACCGCGACACGCTGGAGAGCGTCGTGGATGCGTCCTACGTGGGCCGCGTCGCGGTGAAGCGCACCACCTGCACCGAGATTTCCACCGAGTTCAGCAAGAAGCGCATCGACACGACGACCAGCCCGCCCATGGGCTCGTTGCTCGGCGGGCTCGCGATGCTCGGAGGTGGCGGCGTCTTGATGGCGATGTCCGACGGCTCGTCCGATGACGACGTCGACATCACCATGACGCTCGGCGTGGTGCTGGCGCTCGCCTCCATCTACCCGTTGGTGACGGCGCTCACCGACGAGGACGTCAGCCAGGAGGAGGTCGTCACCGGCGAGGTCGAAGAGGAGCGCTCCCAACGCTGCGATGAGCGGACCTTCGCGCTCAAGGGCCCGTTGCATTGGAGCGTCTCCCTGGGCGCCGCGCGGCGCACCGGGCGCACCGGAGAGGACGGCGCCGTGTCGCTGGGGCAGCCGCTCAACGAGTTGGTGGAGCAGGCCATCACCGATGAGGCCAGCATCCGCCGGCTCGTCGCCGGGCGGGGCATTGCCTTCCGGCTGGAACTCGAGCGCGCCCCACCGGCGGACTTCCGGCTCGATTCCAAGGCGCTTCCGGATGCCTACTTCCGGCGCTTCGCGGACCGCTACGGGCAGCAGCTCGGAGGCAGCGAGCGCGCCCGCTTCGAGAACTGCGAGCTGATTGGCAAGTCCGCGCGAGAGACGCTGGAGTGCTACTGGTCCCAGTAGTGGGTGAGGGCCGGCCCCGGAGCGGGGCCGGTGCCGCTCCGGGCCTCAGCTCTTCGCGGAGGCCTGTTCCTCGCGGCCGTGCTCGCGCGCCAGCCCGTCGCGGGACTCCGCGACCTTGCCGTCCTTGGTGAGGCCAGACTTCACGCGCGACATCCGCACGCGGTCGATGCGGGGGCCTTCCTTGGACGCCACGACGAACTGCCAGCCGCTGTAGGCGAAGCGCTCGCCCACGTCGGGCAGGTGGCCCGCCATGGAGGAGAGGAAGCCGCCCAGCGTGTCGAAGTCGCCTTCGGGCAGGGGGAAGCCGAACGTCTGCGTGAAGGCGTCCACCTCCAGCGCGGCGTCCACCAGGAAGCTGCCGTCAGCCAGCTTCTCCACCTGCTTCTCCTCCACCTCGAACTCGTCGCCGATGTCGCCGACGATTTCGCGGAGGATGTCCTCCAGCGTCACCACACCCATGAAGCCGCCGTACTCGTCGACGACGATGGCCATGTGGATCTTCTGCTTCTGCATGTCCCGGAGCAGGTCGCCAATGGGCTTCATCCACGGCACGAAGTGCGCCGGGCGGATGATGTCCTGCAGGACGATGAGCTCGGGGTGCTGGAGCAGGGGGATGATGTCGCGCGCGTGCAGCACGCCGATGACGTGGTCCACGTCGTCCCGGTACACGGGGATGCGGGAGTGGTTCTCCTCCGCCAGCAGGCGCAGCAGCTCGTCCGGGGTGATGGTGATGTCCACCGTCACCACTTCCGTGCGCGGCACCATGACGTCGCGGCAGCGCTTGTCGGACAGCTCGAAGATGGAGCGGATGAGCTGCGGAGCGCTCTTGTCGACCTCGTTCTTCGCGGCCTGGGCGGCCAGCAGCTTCTCCAGCTCCTCCAGCGGAGGGGGCGGCGGCTCGAAGCGCAGCGTGCGGCCGAAGGTGCGCGCCATCAGGTTGAGCACCACCATGGCCACGCGCATGGGCGGGTAGAGCACCGTCACCAGCAGCGAGGTGAAGCCCGACAGCCGCAGGGCCCAGCGCTCCGGGCTGCCGTTGGCCAGCCCGCGCATGGTGACTTCCATGAGCGTGGCCAGCACGCCCACCAGCAGCGCGCCCGCGGCGACGGTGGCCACCGGCAGCCACGCGGATTCGCCGTAGCGGCTGAAGTCCAGCATGCGCGGCGGGACGAAGGCGCCAATGGCCGCGGCCTGGAAGCCGCTGAGCACCATGCCCAGGCGCAGCGCTGTGGCCACGGGCTCGCGGTCCGTTTTGTGGCGGAGGACCCGGCGAGTCGCCCGGCCCGGCTGCGTGTTCGCCAGTTCCTGTGCTCGCAAGTCGGACACGCCGTAGAGCGCGGACTCCGAAGCGGCGACAAGGGCCCTGACGAAACTCAGCGCCAGGCAGGCGACCCAGAGGGTCCAGGTAGGCATAGAGCCCTGTTCTTATCCCGTGCTAAGGGTCCATACCACTGCGCTGGAGCCCTGATGTCCGCTCGCATGTACGCCGTTGGAGCACTCCTGGCCATTCTCGTCCCGACGCTCGCACGCGCGTGGCCGGTGGACCTGGTCGTCCCCCTGGAGCCCGGGAAGGAACGCTTCCACAAGCTCGACACCGTGGACTGGGTCCAGGTGGCGGACGCCTCCGTGGCGGACGCGGAGCTGCTGCCCGGGAGCAACGAACTGTTGCTCACTGGCCAGAAGCAGGGCCGGACGCTGCTCCTGCTGTACGCGGGGGGCCGCTTCGCCGTGTGGCGCCTCACGGTGGGCTCGCCGCCGCCGGAGGACCCCGCGCCAAGGCTGGCCGCGGCCCGCAAGGCCTGTCCGGACCTGGGCGCGACGAGCGGCGCGGAGCGCTCCCTCAGTGCTTCGGTGAAGGACTCCGCGTGTAGGTTGGCGCTGCTGGAGCTGCTGAAGACGGACGCCTTCGTGGCCCGGGAGCTGGAGCTGACCTTCGAGCTCCCCGTCCTCCAGGAGCAGCTCACTTCACTGGGGGAGGGGTTGAAGCCGCTGGGGCTGGAGGCTCGTTACAGCGGCGCGGGCGTGGTGGTGTCGGGCGCGGGCTCGCCGGAGGTGCACCGCAAGGCGCTGTGGGAGTTGTTCCACCGCTCCGTGGGCCGGGTGCCGCTGGACGACCAGATTCAGGAAGTGAAGCCGCCCGAGCCCACCGACGCCGGTGCGCCGGCCGCGGCCACGCCCGCGGTGGAGGCGGAGCGTGAGATTCCGGTGGAGGTGCTGCCGCCGCCGAAGAAGTCACGCAAGCGCTGAGGGCTTCGGCTTGGCGTGTCGCGGGCTTGCGGTATGACGGGAGGCTCCCTCTTTCGCCCGCGTGCCTCAGCCGGCCGCGGCCGCTTCTTCGTGGAGGAGCCCGATGCGTTTGGCAGTCCGGTTGACCGCGCAGGCGTGGGTGTCGAGCCTGGCGCTGCTGATGCCCCTGATGGCGTCCGCGCAGTTCGATGACGTGGACACCTTTCCTGCCGCCGAGCCCGAGCGCGGCTGTCCGAAGCGCCCGGACGTGGTGCCCTTCACGGCGCGCAACCTGGTGGGGCTGACGGGCTCCGGCTGGCTGGCGCACCAGGCCATCATCCCGGAGTCGAAGGACCGCTTCTTCCTGGAGAGCGAGCGGGAGCGCTCCGGCGTGAAGCTGGTGCCAGAGGATGTGGACGTCCGGAAGCTGGGCGCGCCGGACCCGTCCGTGCCCTTGTGGGTGTTCGGCAAGGCGGATTCGGCGGCCTGCCGCGCGGTGCCCGTGGTGTGGTGGGCGGTGCGGATGGGGACGGACGCGGACCGCAAGACGTACCTCATGTCCGAGTTTCAGGTGGACTGCGACGTGCTGCCCCCGGGCCGGCTGTCGGGCACGCCGGTGGCGCTGCGCCAGAAGGACGCGCCCACCGGCTGCAAGCTGCGCCGCGCCGACGACAACTCCACCAGCGACGAGGGCCGCGGACTGCCCCTGGAGCTGTCGGACGTGATTCCCGAGCGCGCGTCGTGCGAGGCCCCGGAGTGCCAGCGCAAGTGGGAGATTTTCAGCAGCCGGTGGGATGACGGCAGCGCCGTGTTCGACATCGCGGTGTCGTGGATGAAGCGCGACGGGAAGAAGGACCCCTGCGAGTGGGCCACGGAGGACCACACCGCGCTGCTGCTCCGGCCGGCGGGGGCGCTGGCTCCGCTTCCGATGCGCTCAGGCGGGGCCTTCTTCGGCGCGCTCTACGACAGCACCGGGCTGCGCACCGTCCTCAGCCGCACCTTGGGCGTGCTCAACGTCCATGACGCCGCGAAGCCCAAGGTGGCGCCGAAGGCGGTGCGCTACGGCAGCCCTACGGAGGAGGAGCTGGCGCACGGGAAGCGCACGTTGTCACCGTGCAAGAAGTAGGGCGTCGGGGTTGAGTCCCCGGAGCGAACTGCGAGATGATTCCCCTTGCTGTGCTCTGGGACAGGGGGGAGTCATGGCCAATACGGTCGGCGTCAACAAGATGTCCGTGGTGACCAAGGACTCCAACGGCGTCTCCGTGGCGTTTCCAGATGTCTGCAAGACGCCCAGCCCGGCGGGCCCCATCCCCCTGCCGTACCCGAACGTGGCGCGCTCCGCCGATACCGCTCAGGGCAGCAAGACGGTGGCGGTGGAGGGGAACCCCTTGTGCGTGAAGGACTCCAACTTCAGCACCAGCACAGGGGATGAGGCCGGAACGGCGGGGGGCGGCGTCGTCTCTGGCAAAACCAAGGGCAAGGCCGAGTTCGTCAACTTCTCCTTCGACGTCCAGGTCGAGGGGAAGAACGTGGCGAGGGCCCTCGACTTGATGCTGCACAACGACAAGAACACGCCTCCGTTCCCACTGATGCAGCCACCGGTGATGGCGGCCGGCCAGGGCTCGGGCAAGTGCAACTGCCTGGTCTGCGAAAAAGAGATGTAGCGCGAGGGGGCGGAATCCCATGGCCTCACACGAACAGGACGCCGGGCGCCCGCCTTCTCAGGTGGAGGAGCCCATCCTGGGAAACCTCATCGGCCGGGTCGTCGGACGGGGGCGAATGGGCACGGTGCAGGTGGACTTCGAGGGCAACCACCATGGGCCGCTGGAGGCCCGGCTCGCGGTCGCGGTGGATGAGGCCACGCTGCTTCGGGCGATAGAGGCGCGGCAGGAGGCGGTGCTCTGTTTCGAGCGGGGCACACCGGCGTGCCCCATTGTGCTCGGTTTGCTCCAGCCGCGCAGTGAGACGCCCCTCCTGGATGCCATGCTCGAAGCGCCTGATGTCGAGCGCCAGGATGGAGAGGTCGCCATCGTCGCCAACGGCCAGCGAGTCCCCATCGAGGGGCTTCTGGACGGCGCTACCGAGGAGCTCGAGCTTCGCTGCGGCAGGTCCAGCCTGGTCCTGCGGCGCAATGGTCAGATTCTGCTTCGGGGTGAGCACGTGCTCGTCGACGCGGGCCAGGTGCTGCGCCTTCGTGGTGGCAAGACGCAGATCAACTAGACAGGGGGCATGTCGTGATGAACCCGTTGCCCTGGCACCTCTCGCCCCCCATCTCCTGGGAGATGCTGGCGTCACACCTCGACGAGGCGGGATTCCTGTGGCGGCAGTGGAAGCGTGCCCTCGTGGCGCCGGACCATGTCCTCAATGACGTCGCTGGGGTGGAGGCGCGACTCCTCGCCCATGTGGATGCGCTCGTGCTCGCGGGGCGGAAGGCCGCGACGAGGCTGCTCGTTCCCGCCCTGGCCGAAGCGGATGAGCCTGGGCGGGTGGAGTGCGCCGCGCTCGGGCTGCTGCTTCAGGAAGACGCCCTGGATGCGGCTGTGCGGAGTGTCCTCGAGGTGCTCCAGGCGGGGGAGGAGGGTCCGTGCGCGGGCATCCAGGCCGCGCTCCTCTGTGCCGGCGGACGGGGGCTGGAGTCATGGCTGCGGCCCATGGTCGACGCATCGCCTCCGCCTGGAGGGCTCGCGACATTGCTGGAGATTTTGGGGGCGTGGCGAGTGGACCCTGGGCCGGCGCTGGAGGCGTCGCTCACGCATGAGGCCGCCCAGGTGCGGGCCGCCGCGTTTCGCTGCCTGCGCTCCTGGCCCGTCCGGTTGTCCGAAGCCACGCTGGAATCGGGACTGCGCGCATCCTCCGCCGAGGTTTCTGGCGCTGCTCTGGAAGCCGGGCTGTTGGCGGGAAGCCGACTGGCGTGGTGGGAATGCCGCCGTCAGGTCCTGGAGGGCGGGCCGCACCGCCAGATGGCCCTGCGAGCGCTGGCCGTTGCGGGCGGGCCGGACGCCCAGAAGTTGCTGCTGGAGGGGCTGGGAGACGCTGCCCGAGGGACGGAGACCTTGCGGGTGTTCGGTCTGGTGGGGACGGTCGAGACTGCTCGGGCCTGCCTGGAGGCGATGCGCGAGCCGTCATGGGCGCCCCTGGCGGCGGAGTCGTTCTCGCTGGTGACAGGCATGGAGGTCCCCGCGGTGGCTCCGGGCGTGGAGTCGGGCGACGAGGAGGCGGCCGTGGAGTTCGCGCCGGAGGAAACAGACCTCCCGCTGCCGGATGTGTCCCGTGCGGAGGCGTGGTGGGCCGAGCACGCCCCCCGGTTCAAGCCGACGGTGCGCTACGTGCGGGGACTGCCTCTGGGACCGGTGTCGTTGCTCGACGCGTTACGAGAAGGGTCGATGTATCGCCGCCGGTCGCTCTGGTGGGCTGTGGCCCTGCGGACCCGGGGCGCACTGGGGTTGGGCGTGGGCGCTTGGACACGGACCCAGCGCGCGGAAGAGGACGCCGCGAGGCGCCTGCCGCCAGCGCGTTTTGCCCAGTCGCTGGAGGGGGGCTTGGGCGCGTGGGGTGGGGCATGAAGGTGTTCGTCGCGGCCTTGGGAATGGCTTCATGCCTGGGGCCGGTGATTCCCGCCTGCGCTGCGTTCCGGGCCAATCTGCTGCGCCCCTCGCAGTCTCCCGACGTGGACGTCGCCCACCCCGGTGACGAGGCACCTCGGCCCGTGACTATCTGTGCGCTCCCGGTGGCGACGTTCGGCTTCTCGGGCGTCGGTCGGCTGGTGGCGTTGGCGTGCGAGGTGCTCAAGGATGTGGGCACTCGCGTGGACCTGCGGGGGCTCGGGCCGGAGACCGGCGTCTATCTGGCGCTGCCGGACCCGTGGGAGCGAGGCCTGGACCTGGGCGAGCCGGATGCCACGGAGGCGCTGCGAGTGGAGGCGCTGGGGCGTCGTGTGTTGGAGGCGAGCCTGCGGAACATGGGCCTGGAATGGCCCGGGCCCAGGCGCTTCTTTGGCGGTGGGCACGCGGCCTTCGCGAGGGCGCTGCATGCGGCCCAGGCGGCGCTGCAGCACGGCGGGCTTCGCTCGTGCCTGGTGATGGGGGTGGACTGCCTGGTCGAAGAGCCGACGCTCCATGCGCTGGCGGATGGACGACGGTTGAAGACGCCGGAGCAGCCTGTGGGCTTGACGCCTGGGGAAGCGGGCGCGGCCTTGTTGCTGACTACCGAGGGGCCCGCGCAACGTTCGACGGGCGAGCCCCAGGTGATGTTGCACGCGGTGCGGCTCGGAGAAGAGCCGCACCCGAGAGGCTCTGACAAGCCATCGGATGGACGGGCTCTGGCGGCATGTGCCGAGGCGGTGCTCGCAGTTGCAGGGGCCCTTCGTGCCCGGCCGCTCCTGGTGAGCGACCACAACGGAGAAGAGGGAAGGGCGCGGGAGTGGGGGATGGTGTTGCTGCACTTGCGGGCGTTGGACGCCTCACTGGGGGGACTTCCGGCCTGGTATCCCTCCATCGGCTTTGGGGACGTGGGGGCCGCGATGGGCGCGGTCAGCGCGTGTGTCGCGGTCAGGGGACTGCAACGCGGCGATGCGCCTTCCTCCGTGAGCCTTGTCTTCGCCAGCGCGGACGATTCCGGCCGAGGTGCCGTCTTGATAGGAACCACTGCTGCGCATCCGTCCAGAGGAGCTCTGCCATGACAACCGGTGACACCCGGCACAATCCCAATACGGAAATGGCCCGCCGGCTCAATGGCATCTTCAAGCGCAACCTGGCTCGGAAGGACGCCGCCCGGGCCGCGGCCAAGGAGGAGGCGAAGAAGAGCAAGCCGAAGAAGAAGGCGGAGCCCGCTCCTGACGGACATCTGGACCCCAACGCGCCGTTGAATGGGGTGCTGGCCAAGGGCGATAACTATGCCCGCCGCGGCTACACCTACCTCAAGGCCCAGGACGGCCGGGGGGTGTACCGCAACTTCGACCATGCGCACCTGAACGAAGTCCGGGGCATGGTGAAGGAGCGGGCGGAGTTTCCAGGGGGGCCGAAGGAGAACTTCAACCCCACGTACACCCAGCAGCATCCGTATGCCTGGGAAGCTCACCACATGCTGCCGGGTTCAGCCTTCTATTACATGATGAAGGACGGCAAGCCGGCCTTCACGTACAAGCAGATTCGGCTGTTGCTGATGTCCGAGTACAACATCAACCACGGGCACAACATCATCAATCTTCCCGCCGAGGACTGGGCTGTCCCGGTCCATTCCCTCATCTGCCATCCGAGCGACCACGAGTCCTACACGATGCGGGTCATGGATGAGATGCGGAAGGTGGCCAAGCGTCTCCAGGACGTCATTGATTCAGGAGAACCTCACGGCGATCTGCCTGAGGCGGCATTCGGGGAATTGAAGGACCTTGAGGAAGACTTCTGGGAGTTTCTTGTTGGACTGAGCCGGGCCATTGTCATGGCGAAGGTTGCTGGTGTCCGGTTCACTGGGAATGGCTCAGAGCACGTGCGATACGCGAATAAGGACGGAACAACCCACTATGAGTGGGGTAGCCTTTGGTAGGGTGATGCATATGAACTATTGGGTTTTGAAGGCTGAGTCCGCGGATGGCGCGGTCATTGATGCATTGCCCAAGGGCAGTCCCGAAAATTGGAAAATGCACAAGGGGGAGCGGCTGGAGCGGCAGTTTCCACTGGGGGGGAAGGTCTCCTTTTCAGACCATTTCCCCGATCGACGGAAGTTGTATGACTTCGTCCGAAACACGCTGGGCGTGCTGCTGGTCTCCTCCAGAGTGCATGAACTCCTGAAGGAAGTGCGCGTGGATAACGTCGAGTTTCTTCCGGTTTCCATGTGTGATCATCAGTGGAACCCGGTGTCGCAGAAATATGGAATTCTCAATGTATTGGGCTCTCAGGAGGTGATTGATATGGAGAAGTCCAAGTACAGGATGGATCGCATTACGAAGAAGGAGATTGCCCGTCTGAGCAATCTGGTGGTGGCTCATGAACGGCTAGACCCCAATGCCGGGCTGTTTCGAGCTCGAAACATGATGGAACTCATTCTGATGTCCGATCATGTCCATGAGGCTTTTCTTGGGGCTGGCTTGACGGGCTTCCGGGTACATCCTGCCGAAGGTTTTAGCGACATGTTTGCATGAGTCACCCTGGTCGATGAACTACTGGGTATTGAGGGCTGAGTCGTCCGATGGAGCCATCATTGATGCTTTGCCAAAGGACAGTCCGACCAATTGGAAGTTCAGCACGGGCGAGCCACTTGCCCGGGGCTTCCCTGCTGGGGGGAGGGTGTCGTTCTCGGACCACTTTCCGGACCGGCGTAAGCTCTATGACTTCGTGCGAAACACCGTGGGTGTTTTTCTTGTGTCGTCACGCGTGAAGCAGGTGCTGGACGACCTGCAGGTCGAAAATAAGGAGTTTCTCCCGATTGTCATGTGCGACCACCAATGGAATCCGGTGGTTGATGGCTATGGCATCCTGAATATCCTGGGCTCGCAAGATGCCATTGATATGGAGAAGTCCATCTATGACACCAGTGCTCTCTCTCGGGAAATTAGCCATGTCAGCAATCTGGTGCTGACTCAGGGAAAGATCGACCCCAAAGCCGATATCTTCCGCGCCCGGAACATGATGGAGCTCATCCTGATTTCGGACCGGACCAAGCAGGCCTTCGAACAGGCCGGGCTGACGGGCTTCAGGGCCCATCCCGCCGAAGGCTTCGACGACATGTTCGCCTGAACCTGGAGGAGGCAGCGTGGCAAAGCTTGCGGCACTGCGGGAGGACTCCGGGCGGGCCATTCTCCAGTTGATGCGTCAGGTCGATCCCACCGCGAGCCGAGACCTCCTCGTGCGGACCGTGGATGAGCTCTGTGTCCACTTCCACGTCGTGGCCGTGGCCACCCTGCTCGTGGATGGCAACCCGCAGGGCTTCTTCCTGAACCTGTGCCGAGCCGCCGAGAACTGGAGGCGATTGCTCACGCATTGCCGCCTCAAGCAGTGGGCGCTTCCTGCTTCGCGACACATGGATCCTCTGCTCGGTGCCGTCGCGGCGGGACATTGGAGTCTGGCGCGACAGGTCGCGGAGCTCTCCGAGACGCGGTGGCTTCCGGACGAGGAGTACCGCTCCGAGCATGCACGCGCCCAGCTCTTCCATGCGCTGGTCTCGCCCGGTACCAGGGACGTCGTCGTCCCGAGGGTGGAGGCGTTGGAGGGATTGGGGCTCGAGACAGAGACGGACCGGGTTGCCTGTGCCCGAGCCCTGCTCGATGGTGACGCAGATGCCTTCTCCGAGGCGTTCAAGCACGGGGTGCTCGTGCATGGAGAGGACATCGAGAAGCGCGCGAAGCTCTTCACGACCCCCGTGACACGCTTCGCGCCCAAGCGAGCCATCTGGTTGGAGGGGCTCGCCTGGCTCAGGCTCTCCGAGCGCGCGGACATCGCGAGCTTCGACGAGCACTTCCAATACTGCCCGCCGCTGGCCCGCACGCCCATGACGTCCCAGTTCGCCGGGGACTGGGTCGTTTCGCTCGGTCCTTGAGCGCCGCGGTGCGTCCCCGCCCGTGGCGCCCCCGGAGTGGAGCGGCTACAGCTCCCGTGACTGCTCCACCTTGCGCTGCTGGTCGCGGACGGCCAGCTCCTTGGACAGGTAGGGCTTCAGCCTCTGGCTCGTGTACGTGAGCGTCAGGCTGCGCGCCCCGGGCTCCTGGCTGCCGGTGAGCCGCAGCTCCGTTTCGGCTTCGGTCCAGGTGTTCCGCAGCAGGTATTCGTGGGCCGCGAGGGCGGCGTCCGTCCTCGCGTTGGCCTCCATCTGCCGGCCGAAGTTGTCCACGGCGGGGCCACTGGGCTGCACGCCGGAGCGCCACGCGTGGTAGTTCGCCGAGGCCTCGGAGAGGTTGTTGGCCATCTGCGCCAGCGCCAGGCGACCCTCCGCGTCGCGCGCCGAGTCCTCTCTGGACGCGGGCTTGCCGTACTTCATGGTGAGCAGCTCCGCCACCGCGTTGAAGTTGTCGCGGACGGCGCCCGGCGCGTGGAAGTGGAGGGTGACCTCGGCCAACTGCCCCTCGGCGAACACGTAGTAGGCGTCCGCGCGGCGGCCCGCCACGACGTCGGCGACGTGCACGTCCCCCCATTCATTGATGACCCGGGCGTGGAAGGGGAGCGCGGTCATGGCCTCGTCCTTCGTCATCCCCCAGCGGGTGTCTTGGAAGCCTGAGCTGCTGCGGTACTGCACCCGGGCGCTCTGCTCGCGCTCGACGTCCGCCAGCCGGATGGCGTCGCGGCGTTCGCGCAGCGCCTGGTGCTTCGCGGATGTGCCGCAGGCGGTGGTGGCGAGACACAGCGGCAGCAACAGGGCGGAACTCCATCGCATGGGCGGCTCCTCTGGCGGTGGCGTGGGGCCGTGACGGCCCGCCGCTTCCGATATTCAAAGGGGCCCGCGCCATTTCGAAAGCGCCGGGCGCTCAGGGGCCGGCCGCCGCGCCTTCCGTCCACTTCCCGCGCCGGGTGGGCTCCTTCATCGCTCGGGCGAGCGCCGAGAGGAAGCGCCTGCGGGGCCAGTTCTCCGCGCCGAAGCGGGCCAGGTGTTCGGTCTCCACCTGGCAGTCGATGAGCTGGAAGCCCCAGCCCTGGAAGCGCTCCGCCGCGGTGACGAAGGCCACCTTCGAGGCGTCCGGGGCCAGCGCGAACATGCTCTCTCCAAAGAAGGCCGCGCCCAGGGACACCCCGTACAGGCCGCCCTTCAGCTCGCCCTCCGCCCACGCCTCCACCGAGTGCGCGAAGCCCGCCTCGTGGAGCGTGATGTAGGCCTCCATCATCTCCTCGGTAATCCAGGTGCCCGTCTGTCCGGGCCGAGGCACCTGGCTGCATTCGGTGATGACGCGCCGGAAGGCGGTGTCGTAGCGCACCTCGTAGACGCCGCGCGCCATCGTCTTGCGCAGCGAGCGGCCCACGTAGAGCTTGTCCGGCGACAGCACGAAGCGCGGGTCCGGCGAGTGCCAGAGGATGGGGTCTCCCTCGCTGTACCAGGGGAAGATGCCGCGGGCGTAGGCGGCCAGCAGCCGCTCCGGCCGCAAGTCACCGCCGACGGCGACGACGCCGCTCTTGTCGGCGCGCTCCGGGGGCGGGAAGAGCTCCGGGTGCTCGTCACTCAACAGGTAGATGGGCACGGCGTGCCACTCTACCGGGAGACGTTCAGCTTCACCTTGCCCGTGAGCGAATACGGCACGCGCAGCAGCGGGCCCGTCACCTCGCCCGTCACCCCGTAGGGCAGCAGCCCCTTGGAGATGAGCGCCTTCACCTCCGGGCCCCAGGTGTCCTTCGTCACCGCCAGTTCTACCGGGTACACGCCCGTTGCGGACGCGTCCACGGTGTCCGCCTGCGCCAGCGTGCCGCTGTCCAGCGTCTTGCCGGCTACCGACGCCGTCCACGTCAGGCCCTCCAGCCGCAGCGGGAAGGGGTTGGGGTTGCGCACGCCCAGGCGGAGGTTGAGCTGGACCTCCTCATCCGAGTAGCGCGCCCCGTCCAACTCCTCCACCACCACCGTGGGCAGCCGGGGCATCCGCGCCGCGCGGCTGGCGGCGAAGGGAATCGTCTGCTCCTGGCCTCCCGAGCGCACGACGAGGGTGCCGCGCAGGGCGAGCAGCAGCGTGCCTCCCAGGGTGCTCAGCCGGGCCAGGTCGTCCGCGTTCTTCACGTAGGGCGCGCGCTCCTCGAAGGAGAGGTCCATGGGCTCGCCGGGCGTCAGCGCCACGTCCAGCTTCGCCGTGCCCGTCTTCACCACCTGGCCGTCGGCGACGAGCTCGTAGTCGGCGCGCTCCACCACCCCCTCTCCGGGGCTGGTCACCTGGGCCTCGAAGCGCAGGGTGGCGTCGGTGAGGCCCTGGGACGCGACGACGGTCCGTTGGGCGGTGAGGACGGCGGGACTGGAGGGCCGGGTGGGGGCGGAAGCACACCCCGCACAGAGGAAAAGCACCACGGCCAGACGGAACATGGGCGAGGGCAAGCGCATGACGCTAGACAATGTGGCCACCCCCTGGAGTCCTCTCAAGGGCTTTTCCGCTAGACTGTCCACCACCTGTGGCCCGACGCCGCCCCAACTTCAACAAGACGCTCCGCTCCCTCATCCAGGACATCGCGGCGAAGATGCCGGAGTTCGGGCATGTGAAGGCCGGTCGCATCCTCGTGGTGGCCGGTGAGGCCCGCCGCGCCTCCCGGGGCACCGTGAAGCCCCTGTGCTTCCGGGGGGGGAAGAGCACGGACCGCGCCGGACGCCGCAAGCCCATCATCCGCATCCGGGGCAAGCGGATGCTGTACTGCGTCACCCTCCGGCCGCTCTTCTTCCGGGGGTCCACCGCGCAGGCCCGCGTGGAGACGGTGATTCACGAACTCTTCCACCTGTCGCGCCGCTTCGACGGGACGCTGCACTCCGGCCGGCGCCATGCCGTGCTGGGGCGCAACTTCTCTCGCAAGCTCAAGCCGCTGGTGCGCCGCTATCTCAAGCTGTGCCCCCCTGAGCTGCTGGCCGCCATGGCCCACTCCGGCGAGGTACGCATCCTCCAGTGGCTGGAGCGGCCCGGTCCGGCCTACCACCCCGGCAGCCATCGCCGGGTGCGGAAGGTCTACACCGAGGACCAGCTCTACTCCGGTGTCGCGCGCATGGTGACGCCCAAGGTGCGTCTGGCTCGCGACACCTCCGCGCGCGCCAAGGTTCACTGAGCGGCGCGCTCCCGCACACCCTGATTCGCACAGGGGCGGGTTTTTCGCCAATCGTTTGACTTTGAAAATCAGTATCAATATCGTCACCGCCGTTTCGAGCCAGGAGCGGTGATGCGCGACGGTTGCCACGGTGAAGGCGGGGCGGAGGAGCTGCGCTGCATGTGCGGCAGCCTGCTGGCGCGGTTGGTGCCGGAGGGCGTGGAGCTCAAGTGCCGCCGCTGCCACCGGACGCGGGTGGTGCCCCTGGAGCGAACGCCGCCGGGCGGCGGCGGTGGTGCGCAGGTGAGCGGCGCCGGCCGCTGACGTGTGAGTTGTTCCCGGGCCGCGCAGGCCCGGTGCAGTGAGGTCTTTTCCTGAGGCCCGAGGCCATTGAGCCCAGCGCCCTACAGGGCCTTCCGCGAAAGGCCCCCGGCCTTGCGCCGGAGGACGCAGCATGGCGTGGCGTGGGTGTTTGCTCTTCGTGGCCTGTTCCATGCCGTGGACGGCATGGGGCGGTGGCAGTGAAGCGCCTGCCACCGAGGTGGCTTCCAGCGAGGCTTCCACCGCGGAGGCTCCGCCCGATGCGCAGGTGGCCCAGGCCGATGCGGGGCCGGAGCCCGCGTCCGCCGCGGAGGCGCTGCCGGAAGCGCGCACGGTGGTGACGGCGTCGCGTTCGCCGGAGCGGCTCGAGGATTCGGCGGTGGCCACGGAGGTCATCACCCGCTCGGACATCCTGGCCAGTGGGGCGCGGGACGCGTCGGAGTTGCTCGCGGCGCACCCTGGGCTCCAGGTGGTCCAGACGTTCGCGGGCGCCACGGTGCAGTTGCAGGGCCTGTCGCCGGAGTACGTCCTGGTGCTGGTGGACGGTGAGCGCGTGGCCGGCCGGGTGGCCGGAAGCGTGGACCTGTCCCGCCTGTCCACCGAGGACCTCGAACAGGTGGAAATCGTGAAGGGCCCCTCGTCGGTCCTCTATGGCAGCGACGCGGTGGCGGGCGTGGTGAATCTCATCACCCGCCGTGCCCGCCGTCCGCTGGGCGCCGAGCTGCGCGCCTCCTACGGCTCCATGCAGCGGCTGGAACTGGACGCCACCGGCGAGGCGAAGGGTGAGAACTGGGGGCTGCGTCTGAGTGGCGGTCTGGCGCGGCGGGACGCGTACCTCCTGGACCCGACGAGCATCGGCACCACGGGCAGCAGCCTGGATGGCATCGACGCGTCCGCGGGCGGTGACTTGCGCGTCAGTGAGGGCACGGCGCTGCAGGCCAACGCCACCTATGCGCGGCGGGTGCAGCGCGGCGTGGACGTGGGCGTGACGGGCGCCATCTTCGACCGCGCCAGCCGGGATGACTCGCTCTCCGTGCGCCTGTCTCCCCGGTGGACGTTGTCCAACAACGCCTCGCTGCGCGTGGATGGCGCCTATGCGTGGTTCAACCGGCGCTACCTGAGGGACCAGCGCCGCTCCAACGCGCTGGACACCATTGAAGACACGCGCGAGCAGCAGGGCCGGCTGGGCGCGCAGCTGGACGCGAAGCTCGGAGACGCCCACGCCTTCGTGGTGGGCGCGGAGCTGCTCGGCGAATGGTTGCAGGCGGACCGGCTGGGCGAAGACGGCACTGGCCAGCGCGCCCGCGCGTCCATCTATGTGCAGGACAACTGGACCCTGGTGCCGCGCTTGAAGCTGACGCTGGTGCCGGGCGCGCGCGTGGACACGGACACGCAGTTCGGCACGGCGGTGACGCCCCGGCTGGCGGCGCGCATGGACCCGACGTCCTGGCTCACGCTGCGCGGCAGCTACGGCTGGGCGTTCCGGGCGCCGGGCTTCCAGGAGATGCTGCTCGACTTCGAAAACCCCAGCGTGGGCTACCGGGTGCACGGCAATCCGGACCTGCGTCCGGAGCGTTCGCGCAGCTTCAACCTGTCGGTGGAGGTGAAGCCCGCGGAGTCCTCGCTCCTGTGGGTGAGCGCCTTCCAGCACAACCTTCAGGACATGATTGGCGTCTCCACGGAGATGGTCGGCCCGCAGCAGCTCTTCACCTATGTGAACATCGCGCGTGCGCGCGTGCTCGGCGGCGAGCTGGGCGTGCGTCAGCAGCTGCCTGGCCGCATCTCCGCGGAGCTGGGCTACACGCTCACCGACGGCCGTTCGGAGGAGACGGGGCTGGCGCTGGAAGGGCAGGCGCGCCATCGCCTCACCGCGCAGGCCACCTGGCGTCACCGGACGTCGGGCCTGGAGGCCTGGGTGCGCGGCGCGCTCGTGGGGCCGCGTCCCTTCTACCCGGACACGGACGGTGACGGCGTCGCCAACCCGTACGACGCGAAGACCTACGTCACCGTGGATGCCCGGCTGGGCTGGCGCATGCGCGAGGAACTCCAGTTCTTCGTGCTGGGCACCAACCTCGCGAACGCGGGCAACCCCACCGACCTCCCCATTCCCCCTCGCGCCATCCAGGCCGGCATCTCCGCCCGGCTCTGACGCTCCCTTCCACCGCTCACTCACTCACTCAAGGAGTCTTCATGTCCCGCTTCTCTCCCCGCTCATCCTTCCTGGGCCGCGCCACCGCCGCTCTGCTGCTGGCCGGTTCCCTGTCCGCGTGTGGCGATGACCTCGAACTGCCACCAGAGAGCCAGCCGACGGATGGCTCCCACGTGAATCACGTGGCCAACGATGACGGCTCGTACACCACCACCGTGAACGCGACGAGCAGCGCGGACTGGATTGGCCTGGACCTGGACAAGGGCGCGCAGGTGAGCGCCTCCGAGGACACTGTCTGGGACCTGGCCTTCAACCGCTTCAACGTCCGTACTCGAGGCGGCGTGAGTGGTACCGGCAACGTGGCGGTGGCGGTGCTCCTCGAGACGGACTTCGCGGCGGTGACGCGGGCGCCGGCGGACGGCTACGTCGCGGATTCCGAGGACGGCCCGGACCGGGGCGAGGACCCGGACAGCGCCTTCCAGCAGGGCGACGGGTGGTACGTCTATGACATGACGACGCACGCCCTCACGGCGCGTCGCAATGTGTACGTCGTCCGCTCCGACGCTGGTGACTACTTCAAGGTCGCCATGCAGTCCTATTACGACGATGCGGGTACGCCGGGGATGTTGTCGTTCCGCTGGGCGAAGGTGCCTGGCCCCGCCTCCAGCGGCAGCGCGGTGACGCAGCCGTCCTCGTACTGAGCATCCTTCCACTTCCAGGTGTCCAACATGAATCAGACCGCGAACTCTGATGTCGTCTCCGAGTCCACCCGTCTGCGCCAGCGCTGGCAGACCCTCCGCGAGGAGCAGCCCCGCACCCGCATCCGTGACGCCGCCGAGCAACTGGGTGTGAGTGAAGCCCAGTTGCTCGCCACGGGACTTGGCGAGAGTGTCATCCGGCTGGACCTCCGGCTGGATGCGCTCCTGCCTCGTTTCGAGTCGCTGGGGCGGGTGATGTCGCTCACGCGCAACGCGCATGCCGTGCACGAGAAGCGTGGCACCTGGCGTAACATCGAGCTGCACGGCAAGCAGGGGCTGGTGCTGGACGAGGAAATCGACCTGCGCCTGTTCTTCACGCGCTGGAGCTTCGGCTTCGCCACCCGCGAGCCGCACGGCGATGGCCTCCGCCGCAGCCTCCAGTTCTTCGACGCGTCGGGGACGGCCGTCCACAAAATCTACGTGGAGGAGGCCGGGCGCGAGGAGACGTTCGACACCCTGGTGAAGGAATTCACCCACGCGGACCAGTCGCCGGTGCTCAGCATCGTCCCGGCCACGCCCGCGGCGGAGCCCAAGCCCGACAGTGAGATTGACGCGGAGGGGCTGCGCTCCGGCTGGCGCGCGCTCCAGGACACGCATGAGTTCTTCATGCTGCTCAACCGCTTCAGCGTGGCGCGCACCCAGGCGCTCCGCCTGGCCGAGCCGGAGCTCACCACCCCGGTGGCGGCGTCCTCGCTGACGTGGGTGCTGGAGAAGGCGTCCGCGACGGAGCTGCCCATCATGATTTTCGTGGGCAACCCCGGCTGCATCCAGATTCACACCGGCCCGGTGAAGAACGTGAAGCCGATGGGCCCGTGGATGAACGTGTTGGACGCGGGCTTCAACCTCCACGTCCGCGCGGACCACGTCCACTCGGCGTGGGTCGTGCGCAAGCCCACGCGGGACGGCGTCGTCACGTCCCTGGAGCTGTTCAACGAGGCGGGGGACAACATCGCGCTCATCTTCGGCAAGCGGAAGCCGGGGCAGCCCGAGTCGCCCGAGTGGCGCGCGCTGGCCGAGGAGCTGGCCAAGGCGCTGCCCGCGAGTGAGGGCTCGCGATGAGCCGCGCGTCCGGACTGTCGTGGGTCTTCATGGCGGTGGCCTCGCTCGCGCACGCGGCGGTGCCGGCGCCCGCGAAGCCTCAGGCGGCGGCCGCGGCCAAGGCCCCGGTCAACGCGGCGAAGCTGGTCACCGTCGGCCCCGCCATCACCGAAACCGTCTTCGCGCTGGGCGCGGGCGGGCAGGTGGTGGGCGTGGACGACACCAGCCTGGCGTTGGAGGTCGCCCGGAAGTCGCCGAAGGTGGGCTACCAGCGGGCGCTGTCATCGGAGGCCATCGTCGCGCTGGGGACGTCGCAGCTTCTGGCGTCCGAGGAGGCGGGCCCCCCGGGCGTGCTCGAGCAGCTCAAGACGGTGGGCGTGGACGTGGTGGTGCTGCCGAACAATCACACCGTCGAAGCCACGCGCGAGCGCATCCGGACGCTCGCGCAGCGCCTGGGCAAGGCGGAGCAGGGTGAGGCCCTGGTCAAGCAGCTGGACTCGGACCTGCGCAAGGCGCGGGAGCGCACGGCGGCGCGCAAGGACGCGAAGCCGCCGCGGGTCCTCGCGCTGTATGCGCGCGGGGCCAACGTCCTCATGGTTGCGGGCGCCGGGACGGCGGCGGGCGAGCTCGTCACGTTGTCGGGCGGTGTGAATGCCATCGCCGGATATGCGGGCCACAAGCCGCTGACGCCGGAGGCGGTGGTCGAAGCGGCGCCGGACTTCATCCTCATGCCGGCGAGCTCCTTGGAGCCGGTGGGCGGAGAGGAGGGCCTGTCGCGCACGCCCGGCCTGTCGCAGGTGCGCGGCTGGCGCCTCATCACCGTGGACGACGTCCACTTCATGGGGCTGGGGCCTCACCTGGGCAAGGCCGTGAGCCGCTTGCAGGATGGGTACATGTCCCCGGCTCGGGGCAGCAAATGAGTGCGTCGGGGATTGCGCCCGTCTCCGCCACCTACCGCACCCAGGAGCCCATCCATCCAGCAGCCCCGCGTCCGTGGCTGCTGCTGACGGCGCTGCTGCTGGGCGTGGTGCTCCTGTCGCTCGCCGTGGGCGCGGTGCCGGTGCCTCTGCTGGCACTGGCGGGCAGTCTGCTGGAACGGGTGGGCCTGGACATCGGCCACAAGCTGGAGTCCGTGCAGCAGGCGGTGCTGCTGTCCATCCGCCTTCCGCGCGTGACGCTCGGCATCATGGTGGGCGCGGTGCTGGCCACCTGTGGTGCCGCGCTGCAGGCGTTGTTCCGCAACCCGCTGGTGGAGCCCGGCCTGCTGGGCACCTCCAGCGGCGCGGCGCTGGGGGCGGTGGGGGCCATCGTCATGGACGTGGCCCTCAGTGCCCACCTGGGCTCGCTGCGGATGCTCGCGGTGCCGGGCGCGGCCTTCATGGGCGCGCTGGGCGCCACGTTGCTCGCGCACCGGCTGGGTGGGGGCGGCGGTCGCACGGAGACGGCGCGCATCCTCCTGGCGGGCGTGGCTGTCAGCGCGGGGGCGGGCGCGGGCATCGGTCTGCTCACGCAGATGGCCACCGACGCACAGCTCCGCTCCATCACCTTCTGGACCTGGGGCAGCCTGGGC
Source organism: Myxococcus sp. CA023 (assembly GCF_010998615.1). Classification (GTDB taxonomy): domain Bacteria; phylum Myxococcota; class Myxococcia; order Myxococcales; family Myxococcaceae; genus Myxococcus. The sequence continues at coordinate 26,120 of NZ_JAAEAH010000061.1, forward strand.
GGTGCGTCCTGGGACGTGGTGGGGGCAGCCACGCCGCCGCTGCTCATCGCCCTGGGCCTGTTGCTGCGTGAGGCGCGCACCCTCAACCTCCTGTTGCTGGGGGAGCGCGAGGCGTGGCACCTGGGCGTGGATGTCGAGCGCCTCAAGCGCCGGCTCATCCTCGCCGCGGCCCTGGGGGTGGGGGCCGCGGTGTCCGTCACCGGCGTCATCGCCTTCGTGGGCTTGCTGGTGCCCGCGCTGTTGCGGCTGGCGCTGGGGCCGGACCACCGGCGGCTGCTCAGTGCATCCGCCTTGCTGGGGGCCTCGCTGCTGGTGGGCGCGGACCTGCTGGCTCGCACGGCGGCCATTCCCTCTGAGTTGCCCGTGGGCGCGCTCACGTCCGTGCTGGGTGTCCCTGTCTTCATCGGGCTGCTGTCGCGCAAGGGGGCCGCATGAGCCTGGAGGTTCGTGGCATCGAGGTGTGGCGTGGCCGTGGGCGGACGCTGGGGCCCATGGATTTGACGCTGCAGCCCGGTGAGGTGCTGGCCGTCGTGGGACCCAACGGCGCGGGCAAGTCCACGCTGCTGTCCGCCATGTCGGGCGAGCTGCGGTGCTCGACGGGCGAGGTGCTCCTGGACGGCACTCCCTTGTTGCAGTGGAAGCCGCGGGAGCGGGCCATGCGGCTGGGCGTGCTTCCCCAGGAGTCGTCGCTGGGCTTCGGCTTCACGGCGCTGGAGGTGGCGCTGCTGGGACGGAGTCCCCATGCGAGCCGCGCTGAAGGCAGCGCGGACCTGGCGGCGGCGGTGGCGGCGCTCGATGCCACCGACACGCGACACCTGGCTTCACGTTCGTATCTCACGCTGTCGGGGGGCGAGCGGCAGCGTGTGCAGCTGTCTCGGGTGCTGGCTCAGCTCTCCGATCCGTTGGCATCCGGACACCGTTACCTGCTGCTGGACGAGCCGACGGCGAGTCTGGACCTGGCCCACCAGCACCTCGTGCTGGAGGCGGCGGCGCGCTTCGCCCAGGCGGGTGGCGCGGTGCTGGCGGTGCTGCATGACCTCAATCTGGCCGCGCGCTACGCGCACCGGATGGCCGTGCTCGCCGAGGGCCGGGTGGTTGAACTGGGCGCACCGGCGCAGGTGCTTTCCCAGGAGTTGGTGGCCCGCGTCTTCGGTCTGCGCGTGCAGGTCGTCGAATGGCCGGGCTCGCCCGGTCCCCTGGTCATCCCGGAGGGCCGCGCGCCGCTGCCTCCCTGAGCACGGACGGAGCCGTGTCCGCTGGGTTCAGCTCCCCGCGGGAAACGCCCTGGGCGCGCCCGGTGCCCCTCCACACCGCGCGTGATGGCCCAGGGCCTTTCCCGTGGGAGGCGCCGTTTCGCCACGCTGGCGGCAGACGGGTAGGGAGGCCGTGGCCTGCCCGGTGCTCCCACGCCGCACATCGGGCGTGCTGTCGTGCCTCCTCACCCCGTCCCCGTTCGGTGGACGCGGAGGTGCCACGCATTGCGTTTCGAAGCGGCGGTGTTGTGCCTGGGCATCCTCGTGCTGGCGTGCGGGCCGGAGCAGGACGGGCCACCATGTGAATCCGATGGAGCCCCAGCCTGTGCCCACGGAACCTGAATTGCCCGCCGTGCTCATGACGGGGGACGGCACGCATACTGGCACTACGGACGAGGAGCCCTGACCGCAAGGGGGGCGGGGTCGAGGCTGGCAGGTCGCTGTTCGGAAATGTCGGGACTTTTGATCCGGTCGGTCAAAACCCCCGACATTTCCGAACAGCGAGCTCGCGAACGGCCTCCAAGGGGGCGCTGCGCCCGTGCGGGGATTGGAGTAGTCACGGGCGTAGGTCGTCGTCGAGGAGCCGCATTGGAGACTGCTGCGCTGGTGCTGGTGTTGTCGTCCGCGTTCCTGCACGCGGCTTGGAATGCGCTGCTCAAGCGTCATCCCAATCCGGAAGTGGGCGTGGTGAGCGTCATGTCCGTGGTCATCCTGGCCAGTGGCATCTGGGCGCTGGGGATGCGTGGCCCTGCGTTCTCCAGCACGGAGGGGCTCGTTTGGGCGCTGTGGGCGGGCGTGTGTGAGAGCGTTTACCTCGCGGGGCTCGCGCGGTCGCTGCGTCAGGCGCCACTCGGGCTCGCGTACACGGTGTCTCGTGGCGGCGCGATGCTGCTCGTCTGGCCGGTGTCCGTGCTGTGGCTGGGGGAGGCTGTGTCCTCGTGGACGGTGTCGGGCGTGGCGATGCTCTGCGTTGGGCTGGCGGTGATGAACCTGTCCCGTCCATCGGGGGCCGCAGGGGCGGGCGTGGCGTGGGCGGCCTTGTCGGCGGTGGGAATCGCGGGCTACCACTTGAGCTACAAGATGGCACTGGGGACGGGCGCGCAGCCTCCTGCGTTGTTCGCCACCGGCCTGCTCGTCGCGCTGCCCGTGCTCATCCTGGAGCGGGGCCGTCAGCAGGGGTGGGCTGCCTTCCGCCGGGAGGCTTTGCTCGCACCGGGGCTTGTTCTGACGGCGGGGCTCATCTCCGCGTTGTCGTTCGGCCTGTTGTTGACGGCGCTGGCGGGGGGAGGCGCAGGCGCGGTGCTGACGCTTCGAAACACCTCCATCGCCTTCGCGCTGGTGCTCGCGGCGCTCCAGGGGGAACGCTTGGGCCGGCGGCAACTGTCGGGCGCCGCGCTCGTCGCCGTGGGCGCGTTGTTGCTCGGCGTGCCGGCATAGGTGGGTTCAACGCTGGACCGCGCGGACGCGATGCCCATGCGCGCATTTGTCCGCGCTGCTGTGGCTCGCGCGCGGTCAGTTCATCTCGCGCGCAGGCCTTGCAGTGAGACGTCCTGCGAGACGCCTATGGCGTGGGCGTGCACACCCTCCGCCCATCTCGCCGCATGCATTGCGGCGAGACGTTCCGCGAGCGGCCTACGGCGTGGGCGCGGACGCCGTCAGCCGCTTCAGTGCGTCCTTCGCATCTGGGTGGTCCGGCTGCAACTGCACGGCCATCTTGTAGGCATCCTTTGCCTCGTCGATGCGCTTCGTCGCCTCCAGCAGTTGCCCGAGTGCGTTGTGCGGCTCGGCGAAGTTCGGGTCCGCCTGCACGGCGTTGCGGAAGGACTTCTCCGCGCCCTTCGTGTTGCCCTGCTGGTACAGCGTGTGGCCCATGTACAGCAGGCCCAGCGAGTGGCGTGGGTCCACCGACAGCACGGACGTCAGCACCTTCTTCGCCTTCGCGCCGTCGCCGCCACGTAGGTAGATGAAGCCCAGCTCCGCGCGAGCCTCGAGCTGCGCCGGGTCCTTCGCCACCACCGCCTCGAGCTCCGACACCGCAAGGTCCGGCCGCCCTCGCCGCGAATGGACGATGCCCAGCCGCGCCAGCGCCGCGGTGTCGCCCTCTTCGCCGTCCTTGGGCTTGAGCAGCCCCTCCGCCGCCACATAGTCGCCCATGGCCAGCAGCAGGTCCGCGAGCGCCAGCTTCGCGGCGCGATTGGCGGGGTCCTCGTCCAGGAGGGCCTTGTAGAGCGGTTGTGCTTTCGCGCCCACCCGCTTCTGCGCGTACACATCCGCGAGCGCCAGCCGGTTCTCCGGCGTGGGGGCGAGCTTCACACCCTCTTCGTACTCGGCGATGGCGCCATCCAAGTCACCCTTGGCGCGCAGGGCCTCGCCATAGGCGGCGCGGGCGCTCGCGTCCTTCGGGAAGGCGTCCACGGCCGTCTTCAGGGTGGCCACCGCTTCGTCCGCCTTGCCCAGGCTGAGCCACGCGCGAGCAAGTCCCTGGTACGCCTCCGTCGTCTTCTTCCCGTCCTCGGCGCTCTTCTCGATGGCCGTCTTGAAGGCCTCCACGGCCTGCTTCTTCTTGCCCTGCGTCAGGTACAGGTGGCCCAGCTGCGTGTACGGCCCGCTGGACCGCTGCGGCTCCAGCACCACGGCCTTTTCGAAGGCCTTCGTGGCCCGGGCGTAGTCACCGAGCTGGTAGTACGCCAGCCCCAGGTTGAAGTGCGCCTCGGCGAACTTCGGGTCTGCGGCGATGGCCTTGAGGAAGGCGTCGGTGGCCTTGCGCGGGTCGCCCTTCTCGTTGAACGCCACGCCCATGTTGTTGTGCGCGCTGGCGTGCTTGGGGGCGGCGGCGAGCGTGCGCTGGTACTCGGCGATGGCGCCGTCCAGGTCGCTCTCCCGCATGAGGAGCACGCCGAGGTTGTAGTGCGCCTCGGTGTCACCCAGCTTCTGCCGGGTGGCCTCGCGCAGCGTCTCCTTGGCCTCGCCGTTGAGGCCCTTCTCCGCCAGGGCCTTGCCCAGATTCACGCGGGCCACGTTGAGCTTCGCGTCCAGCTTCAACGCCTCACGGTAGGCCTCGATGGCGTCGTCCGTGCGGCTGGCGCGCTGCAGGGCCTCGCCCAGGTTGAAGCGCAGCTCCGCGTCCTGAGGGGCCAGCTCCACCGCTACCGCGTACTGGCTGATGGCCACGTCGCGCTCGTCCAGCACGCGCGCCAGCAGGCCGCGCTCGGCCCGGAGCGTGGACTCCTCGGGGAAGGCGGCGATGGCCGCGTCCAGCACCGTGCGCGCCTGCTCCGGCTCGCCGGACAGGCGCAGCGCGCGGGCCAGGGCCAGCTTCGGCGGAATGAGGTCCGGCTCCTGGGCCACCAGCTTCTTCAGGGGCGCCACGGCCTTCTTCGGCGTGTTGAGCGCGAGGAAGGCGGTGCCCAGGCGGTACAGGGCATCCGCGTCGTCGGGGGACTCGGCCAACCGCGCGCTCTCCACGGCGGCGGTGCGCTCGAGCGTGGCCGTGTCGGGCTCGGCGGCCTGCGCGGTGAGGAGCTGGAGCACCAGGAAGCTGGCAGTCTTCATTATAGGTTCTCCACGTAGGGACTCGCGCGCGCGTCGAAGGTCTTCTTCGCGAGCGCCGCCTTCTTCGCCTCCCACGCCTCCCGCGCGGTCTTCTCTTCCTTCTCGTCTCCAGCGAGCTCGGCGCGTTCCTCCTTCACCTCCGCCTTGCACTCGGAGACCTGCTCCTCGAATTCCTTCGGGTCCAGCCGCTCGCTGCCCTCGACCTTCGCCTTCCGGGCGGCCTGCAGCCGGGCCAGCTCGAACTCGGCGAAGGCGCAGCGCAGCGCCAGCCGCTCCACGTCCCGCAGGCCCACGCTGAGCCGCTGCCGGGCGCGCAGATACTCCACGCGGGCTTCGGCCTCGGCGATGGCCAGCTTCGCCACCTCGCGAGACACCTCGTCCGACGCGCGGTCCACTTCATCCTCCGCGGCTTCCTTGCGGGAGCGGGCGCGGCGGATGTTGTCGCGGGCGCGGCCAATCTCGTTGTCGGCCTCGTCCACCCTGTCGATGGCGAGCGCGAGGTTGTTCTCCGCCTCCAGCAGCTCGATGCGCGCCTCGTACGGGAGCTTCTTCTCCATCGAATCGGGCACGCGCATGTTGTAGCTGGCGCCGCACGCGGAGAGCAGGGGGAGGGTGAGCAGGACAAAGCGCTTCATGGAACCGTCGCCTCGAAGCTTCCGAAGATGGTGCGCCCGGAATAGGTGTGGGTGCCGTTGACGAACGTGACGTGGAACTCGCCGGAGATGCGCTGGCCCTGCTGGCTGGGGAGGGCCTTCACCTTCAGCCCACCCACCCGCAGCTCCGGGAAGGTCCGCGCCGGCTCATCCAGCACGTTGCGGCCAATGGCGCCGCGCTGGGCGCCGTTGGCCAGGACTTCCGCCAGGTTGACGTCCAGCGAGCCGGTGTAGCCCTCCGGGAGCATGTCCTGCACCCGGGCGCTGACCTTCAGCACCGTGTTGGTGCCGGTGCCCTGCTGGGTGACGAAGTTCACCGCCAGCTCACCTTCGGCCAGATGCGCCTCCGCGCGGTCGTAGCGCAGGTCGAGCAGCGACGTCACGCTGCCCTCCAGCCGCCCGCCCTCGTCGCCACAAGCGCAGAGGATGGCGGTGAGCAGGACGCCGAGCCACGATGCACGCGAGGGCCTCACTTGCATGCCTTCCACCCGCCGTCCACGTCGTTGCCGCCCAGCGAGGCCACGTCCTTGAGCACGGCCAGCTCGCGGCGTGCGCCGTCGACGTCACCGAAGCGGCAGCGCAGCGCGGCCAGGTTGAGGCGCGCCTTGCCGAAGGTGGGGTCGGAGTCCATGGCGCGGCCGTATGCCTCGCGCGCGCCCATGGCGTCACCCATGTGGAGCAGCGCCAGACCCAGCGCGGAGTGCGCCGAGGCCCGCGTGTCCTGCAGCTCCGTGACGCGGCCCAGGGTGAGCTGCGCCATGCCGTACTGGCGCGCGTCCAGGTAGGCCAGACCCAGTGCCTCCAGCGCCTCCGCGTTGAGCGTGCGCTCGGCCTTCTTGCGCAGCTCCTCCAGGGACGCCGGCTGCGTGGGCGTGCCCGGCTGCGGCACCGGCAGCGCCGCCGTCTCCGTGCGAGCGCGGCATCCCACCACCGCGGCGCTGAAGACCTCCAGGGACTCGGCGCGGGACAAGCAGGCCTTGAACGCCTCGTCGGAGCGCGCCTTCAGCGGCGTCACCTGCTCCTTCACCGCGGCCCGGAACTGCTGCGCCTCCGCGGCGGAGAGGCCCGCGGGAACGGCCGTGCCCTCCACCACGTCCGCGATGTGGCCGTATGCGAGCGCCAGCTTCCACAGCGAGGCCACCGCCCACTCGGCGTAGCCCAGCGACGCGGCCTGCGTGTAGATGCCCTCCATGCTCTGGAGCGCGGCGACCTTCTCCTCCACCTGGTCCGCCGGCAAATCTCTGTAGCCGCGGTAGAGGATTTCGCCCAGGTACCAGAGGCCCTTCGCCGCCTCCTCGGTGCCGCCGTTGGGGCCCTGCACCGCGGTGGTGAGGGTGGCGATGAGCGCGTCGGCGGGCGCGGTGGGCGCGGTGGTGGCCTGCACCTCGGCCAGCACCGCCGCGGCGGCGGCGCTGTGACGGTCCATCTTCAGCGCGGCCTCGGCCGCCGTCTTCGCGCGGGCGTAGTCCTTCTGCTTCAGCCGCGTCTCCGCCAGCATCACCAGGATGTCCGCCTTGCGCGCGCCAGCGATGTCGGCGGCGGCCTCCAGGTCACGCGCCGCCTCCTTGTGCTCGCCCAGCGCCATGCGCAGCCGCGCGCCGGCCAGCCAGCCGTCCACGGCGGCGAAGTCGCCACCCAGCTTCTGGCCCACCTGTTCGAACCAGCCCGCCGCCTCGCCGAACGCCGCGGCCTCCGCCGCGTGCCGGCCCAGCGTCAGCAGCACGTCCGACAGGTACTGGCTCTTCGGGTAGTCCTGCACCAGCTTCGTGCCCAGGTCTCGCTGGGCCTGCATGTCGCGCTTCTCGCGCGCCGCGGTGAACGCGCCGTAGAGCGCCTTCTCGCCGATGTCGGAGTTCTTGTTCTCGTCGGCGACCTTCACCAGGCCCTGGATGACGTCGCCCGTCTCCTGGGCGCTCTGCAGGGCCAGCTCATCCAGCGCCTCGGCGCGGCTCTGCGTGAGAATCTTCTGCACGTCCGCGCGGAAGCTGGCCGGCAGCGGCGCGCCCAGCAGCTTCTTGCCCGTCTCATCCAGGCCCTTGAAGTCGTTGAGCTGCCGCAGGCTGTCCAGCGCCAGGTTGCCCGCGATGGGGGCTTCCTTGTGCTGCGGGTGGCTCAGCGCGAAGGCGGTGAACAGCTCCGCGGCCTTCGGGTACTCGCCGTCCTCGTAGTAGGCGCGGGCGATGTTGAACTTCACCACCAGGGCATTCTCACTGCGGGGGTAGCGCGACACGAAGTCGGCGCCCAGCAGCTTCATGGCCTGACGCGCGTCCGCCACCTCGAAGGCGTTGCGCGTCTGCGCCTCCTCCGGCTTGAGCGTGGAGAAGTGCGCCAGCAGCGCGGCGTTGAGCGCTTCCTCCTCACCCTTCGCGTCCTTGGCCTTCACCTGGTAGCGGGCCAGCTCCTCGAACTGGCGCGCGGCCTCGGGGTACGCGTTGGCGGAGAACAGCGCGTCCGCGCGGTTCTTCATCATCGTGCGCACGTGCTGCTCGGGCCGGAAGAGGCCCAGGTACGCCTGATAGGCCTCCGCCGCGCTCACGTAGAGCGCTTTGTCGTTCTTCTTCTGCGCCTCCACATGGAGCAGGGTGGAGAGGTCGCGCGCCATCTCCTCCAGCTCCACTAGGTGCTTCTTGCGCTCGGCCTCCGCCAGCTCGGGGTCCGTCTTGCTCTGCACCGCGGCGCGCACGAGGATTCGCAGGTCCTCGGCGTCCGGCAGCACCTTGCCCTTGGATGCCTTGATGGCGTCGTAGAGCTTTTGGCCGCGCTCCAGGTCCAGCTCCGGGTCGTGCTGGATCTCCATCAGCTTGCGCAGCGCGGGGATGGCCCACTCGTACTGCTGCTTGATGAAGTACCGGTTGCCCAGCTTGTCCAGCGCGAGCGCGTACGTGGCGCGGCTGTCGCTGAGCTTCTCGAAGTAGTTGAGCGCGCCCTTGGGGGGCTTGGCCTCGGTGTAGCTGTACACGAGGTCCAGCAGGGCCTCGCGCTTGACGTTGAGCGCCTTCTTCACGTCCACGCCGGGCAGCGGCGCGCTGGCGGCCGCGGCCTCGAAGAAGGTGACGGCCTCCGCGTGCTTGGCCTGATTCACGCGAATCCAGCCCATCTTGTAGCGGGCCAGGTCGTGCACCGGTGAGGGCGGGGCCTCCAGGATGGCCTGGTAGTGCTTCTCCGCCTCGCCCAGGTCGGCCTTGTCGAAGAAGTGGTCGCCCAGAATCTGCTCCGCCTCCAGGCGCAGCGGGCTGCCAGGGAACTTGCGCGTCAGGTCGCCGAGCGTCTTGAGCATCTCGTCGAACTGGCCCAGTTCGCGCTGCTCGTGCGCCAGGTAGAACGTCACCTGGTCGCCGTCCTTGAAGTCCGGATACTCGCGCAGCAGCCGGTAGTACATCTGCACGGCCTTCTGCTTCAGCAGCCGCGTCTCAGGGGAGACGATGGCGCCGCTGGCCCCCTCCGGCCGCGACTCGGCCTGGAGGTAGTACACGTAGCGGCTCTTCTCCACGTAGAGCTCGGCCAGCCGGAACTGGAGGTCCGGCAGGTAGGGCGCGTTGCGGCTCTTGGAGATGAGGCGTTCCGTCTCGCCGATGGCGCGGTCCACCTTGAAGATGTCGCGCTTGAGCTTGGCGATGAGCTCGTCGCGCTCCTTGGCCTTGGAGACAATCGGGTTGATGCCCGGGCCGGGACGTCCAGCGCCACCCGGGGCGGCCGCGAGCATCGCGGCGGCAATCAGGCCCGTCAGGTGGCCGGTCATGGCGTCTCCTCGATGCAGCGGCTGTCGATGCGGACCCGGTAGGAGCGCAGCTCGTCGTTCCAGTACTCGCCGTCGAAACGGTAGGCCGTTTGCGTGGGCGACAGAATCTGCTCGTCCTCCGGCGCGACAATCCGCGCGCCCTTCTTCACGCGCTCATACAGCTTCAGGCCCACTTCGTACTCCATCAGGCGCACCTGCTCGGCGGCGCGCAGCAGCGTGTCCGCTTCCTGGCGGACGGCCTCGGCCAGCCGCGCGTCATGGACGCGGACCGCCTCGGCGCGGGACAAGTCATAGAGCTTCGTCAGGTGCGAGAAGAGCCGGTCGCCGAAGCTGCCGGCGTAGCGGCCCAGCCGCTCGCCCTCCAGCTCCAACGTCTCCAGGAAGCGCGCGGCGCGCTGGGTGCTTCCGTGGGCGTTGGCGGCGCGGCGCAGGCGCACGTCCTGGGTGAGGTCCTCGCGGTTGCGCACCGCCTCCAGCGAGTCCGCGAAGCGCCGCGTCAGCTCCTTGGCGGCGCGCTTGGCCGGCAGGTAGTGGCACAAGTCCCGGTAGATGAGCGCGCGCAGCAGGTACTTGTCCGGCAGGAACTCGTCGCGGAAGGACGGCGCGTCCAGCGTGGTGAGGATTCCCAGCGACGCGCGCAGCTCGCCCAGCTTGTAGCGGGTCCACGCCTCCTCCAGGTAGAGGCTGGCGCGGCCCGGGTCCAGCTCGGGCAGCTTCACGCGGTCATATGCCTCCAACGCGCCCTGGAAGTCCTTGCGCTCGTAGCGCAGGCGCGCCACCGCCAGCGCCGCCTCGTTGCGGGCCTCGCGGGTGAGTTTCGCGTCCTCGGACAGCGCCAGGAAGTCGGAGATGATTTCGTCCGACGGCTCCTTCACCTGCTTCAGTCGGGTGACGAGCAGCGCGAACTTCGCGCGACTGGCCTCGGGGCTCGTCTCCGACAGCTTGGCGAAGTGGGTGTTGGCCCAGCGCTCGTTGCCCACGCGCAGGTCCACCAGTCCCTGCTGATAGTGCGCATACGCGCCCGTGTCTTCCGGGAGGAAGCCCAGGTCCAGCGCGCCGAACACCTGCGCGTCAATCATCACCTCGTCGTGCGGCCGGTCCGTCAGCGCCTTGAGCGTGTCCAGGGCGCGAGGCAGCACGTTGGGGTTTGAGCGCTCGCGGGCGATGCGGGCCAGGTACGAGGCCCCCGCGTGCGTCAGCCCCAGGTCGATGAGGCTGCGCGCGAGGAAGTACTGGCCCCAGGCGTAGTTCTCGTCCGTCTTGGGCGCGGCCTGCAGCCAGGCGTGGAGCGGCCCGGCGGCGTCGCGCGGCTTGCCGTCGAAGTAGTCCTTGAGCGCCTTGTCGAAGACGCCCGGGTCCACTTTCTGCGGCGCGGGCGGCGGGGCTTCCGCGCCCGCCGTTGGGGCGTTCGCGGCGGGCTTGCCGGCGTCGGGCGCGTCGGCCTTGGCGTCAACGGGGGCCTTTGCTCCCGCCGGAGGCGTGCCCTGGGTGGGAGCGGCCGCGGGGGCGGTGGACGTGGGCTGCGCGGCGGCCGGAGACTGCGCGTCGGCGGGCGCTGGAGACACGAGGAGCGCGGCGCTGGTGAGCGCGGCGATGAGCGAGCGGGAGGTCATTCCGTGGCGCCGAAGTTGAACGCGGTTCCGAGCTGAATGAGGGGCACCTGGATGACGCGCGTGGCGCCCGTGAAGACGGTGTTGTTCGTCACGTCCAGGCGCAGCGACAGCGTCTTGCCAGTGAAGAGGCGCAGGCCGAGCCCCACGTTGACGGCGGGCCGGAAGCCGCCGTCGCGGTCGAGCTTCACCACCGTGCCGCCGCCCAGCAGGAAGGCCTCGATGTGCAGCACCGACTCATTGAGGAAGGCCATCTTCCCGTAGAGCGGGCTCCAGATGAGGTCCGAGCCCACCATCCACTGCACCTGGTCCTGGAAGGCCGCGGCGTTGGGGGACGTGTTGAAGTCGCGCTCGAGCTGGCGGCGCAGGCTCGTCTGGAGGTTGTAGCTGTACGTGCCGCGCCCGATCTGCCACGCGAAGGTGTCAGTGAAGTGGTACGTGTATCCGACGGTGCCCACCAGGCCCTTGTAATAGGCGTTGGCCGGCAGCACGCCGACGCCGAGCAGCAGCTCGTGGTGCATCCGGAATCGCCGCTCCTGGATGGCGGACACTGCGCCGGGATTCTCCAGCGCCTCGGCCTGCGCGCGGACGAGTCCGGGCGTCAGCAGCAAGAGGATGAGCAGGGCGTATCGCACGGTGGGGGCTTCCTGGGGGAGGACGGGAACGGACGCGCGGACTGAGGACACGTCAGTAGCCGACCGAGTTGAAGAGGAACGGATAGGTGATGATGACGACGCCACCCTTGGGGGAAGGGAACGTCCACGACTTCAGCTTGGAGAGGATGCAGGACTCGACGGAGGCATTGCGCAGCGTGGAGGACTTCGTCTTGGCGGCCACCACGCGGCCGTTCGCGCCGATGGTCCACTCCAGCACCACCTTGCCCGCAAGACCTGGGTCCTTGAGCAGCGCGCGCTCATAGCAGCCGTGCACCTCGTGCAGGTTGCTGTTGATGACGCGCGCGACCGCCTCACGGTCCACCGTGCCCTGCGTGGAGGCGATGCTGCGGGCCGTGGCGCGGGTGACGGTGCCACCCACCTTGCCCTTGCCCACGCCGCCCGCGCCCAGCGCGCCGATGCCGCCGCCGCCCTTGCCGCGCAGCAGTTCCGCGCCCAGCGTGGCGCCGCCGCCCTTGCCGCCGCCGCCCAACCCGAAGGTGCCCAGGCCCGCGTTGGCGATGGGGGCCTTCCCGATGAGGCCGGACAGCTTGTAGTTGGAGTTCTTCGCGTTCTTGCTGCCGGGGCCACTGCCGAGCTTGTCCACGGCGGCGAGCAAATCGTTGGTGGCGGGGCCCGCGGCGGACAGCTTGGCCAGCGCCTTGAGCGCCTTGTTCTGCGGCGGCGTGGCGGCGGCCACCGCTTGCTCGGGCTGCTTCGGCGGCGGTGGCGTCTTCTCCGCCGGCTTGGGCGGGGCCTTCTCCGCCACCTTCTCCTTGGTGGGCTTCTTCACCTTCTCCTGGAGGGCCTCCAGCTTCTTCTTCGCCTCCTCCTTCTTCTTCGGCTCGGGCGCGATGAGGCGCAGCGCCACGGGCGGAAGGCTCTTGTGCTGGAAGTCCGCGACCTCCGGCTGGTCCGGCTTCATGACCAGGAACGCGGCCATGGCGGAGGCGAAGAGGCCCAGGCACGTCAGCGTCAGCCAGGGCAGGCCCTTGAGCGGGTTGACGAAGACGCGCGCGGGCTTGGGCGCGGCGTAGGCCACCAGGGACATCTGTCCCTGCGTCAGGCGCGCGGCGGTGCCCTCGCGCAGCGTGAGGAAGCGGCGGCTGCCGTCGGACTCCAGGGCCGCGCCGGTGACGGGGGTGAAGCGGCCGTCACCGCCGCTTTTCTCTACGTCGGTGCCCGGCGGCACGAAGAGGCGGAAGGCGTTGTTGAGCGGCTCGGCCAGCGTGAAGGGCGCGCCTTCCGGCAGCGTGAAGCCCCACAGGGGCATGGCCCCCTCGAGGTCCAGCGAGGCCTGCACCGGCTTCTTCTTGTCCGGCGCGAAGCGGCGCGCGTCGCGGCGGATGGCGCCCCAGTACAGCTCCAGGTAGAGCTGCGCCGTGCCCTTGCCGGCCGCGATGCGCGGCGCATGCGTGGGCCGCGCCAGCGTGCGTTGCTCCTGCAGCAGCGGCCCCGTGGACTCCGGGAGCGGGTCGAGGGCGAGGTCCGCCATCAGCTCGTCCGCGAACTGCATGCCCGGGTTGGCCGCGGGGGCCGGCTCCGGCGCGGCCCGGCGGCGGACCGAGGGGACGGTGTTCGCCGGTACGCCCGCGGGAGCCTGCTGCGCTCCAGGCACGGGGATGGCGGCGGGCTGCGCTTGCGGAAGCTCATGCGCGTGGCCGCCAGCGGCGTGGACGGCGGCCTGCTGCGCCACGGGCGGAACCACGGCCACCGCGGGCACGGGCTGCGCGGGAGTGGGGTAGGCCAGCTGCGTCGCCACGTGGACGGGAGGAACCGCGGCCACCTGCTGTGGCACGCGCGCGGCGGGCATGGTGGCGGTGGACACGGGCGGGACCGCCGTGGCCGGACGGAGCTGCCGCGCGGGCGCGGCGGAGGGAGGCGGGGCCGCGGGCGCGGCGACCTGCGGTGGCGCCGCGAACGGCGTGGGCGCCTGGGCCGCGCCGAGCAGCGCGGCGACCTCGGGCGGCGGCTGCGGCTTGGCCTCCTGCGGCTTCTGCGACAGCACGCGCGTCTTCAGGATGAAGGGGCCACAGAGGACCTCGTCCACCGGCCGGATTTCACAGGCGGAGACGCGGTGGCCATTGACGAAGAGCCCCGTGCTGGAGCCCGCGTCCTGCACCGCCGCGCGGCCGTTCTGGAAGTAGAGCAGTGCGTGCCGCGGCTCCACGGACGGGTCATCCAGGCGCAGGTCGGAGGATGGATCCGAGCCGAGCGCATAGGTGCCCGGGACGAACACCTCGGTGCCCACGAGGAGACCGTCGCGGAGGATGACGACTTGCAGGACGCTGGGCTGGCCGCTCAACGGTGACGCTCCATTCAAGGGCTGGGGGGCGGTGCTGCCCTAGTGGTCGTACACCGTGGAGAGCGTTTCGGAGCGGAAGCTCTCGCGCTCGCGGATCATCGACCGCGTCTTCAGTTCCTTGCGGTCATAGAGGTACACGGCTCCGGACTTGTTCGTCTGTCCCTGGATGAGCCGGTCATCGAAGTCGATGCGCGCCGGGCCTCGCTGCGGCAGCGCGTTGGAGGAGGCCGTGGCCGCGTCGCCCGTCACGGGGTCTACTACGGCCGAGCCCTTGGTCTCGATCTTCGGCGGCGTCTTGGAGGCCGCCTTCTTGGTGGCCTTGGACTTCGCCTGGCGCGAGGTACGGCCGCGGTTCTGGGCCCAGGCTTCGGCCGGAGCCACCAGCGTGCCGACGCCGAGGAGCTGGGCGACAGCCATGCAGAGGAGGAAGCGTCGCATCATCAACAGGTTAAGCGATGCGTGTACCGAGCTGTCAACGCACACTCCGGCGCGCGCATGTGACGCTGTGCGCGCCCAGGTGTAGAGGGCACTCCACCCCATGTGGGGCGCGTCCACCACGGTGAGGCGGGATGTTGCCGGGACGCTGGAAAGATGGCGTGCGGTGCTGCGTTTCGAGCTGGCCGGGCTGATGGGTCACCGAGACATGAATTCATCCCCGCGCCGCGGGGGATGGGGGATGCTCCCGCGCGGATGCTACGGGCGCGGATGAGCAGGAATCGCAGGCGTGCGGTGCTGGCGGTGCTGAGCGTGTCGATGGTCGCCACGGGCGTGGTGATGCATCGGCTCCGTGAAACAGCCGCACCCACTCCGGTATCCGCCGCGGCGCGCCCTGTGTTGTCGTCCGTGGGGCCTCGGCTCACGAGCAATGAGACATCCCAGCCGCTCTCCATCCAGGGGGAACGGCTGGTGCCTGGGCTGGCGCTGTCGCTGGGCCCTCCGCTGTCGCTGCGCCTGCCGTTGACGGTGGTGGATGCCACGCACGCCTATGCACGGCTGCCCGCGGGGCTCCGTCTGCCAGAGGATGCGCCGCAAGCGGTGGTGGAGGCGCGGCTCGTCGGGGCGGATGGCGCCGAGTCGGAGGGCTCGGCGCGGCTCACGGTGGTGAACGACGCGGCCTTCACCGACCTGATGGCGATGGTGCCCGCGCCGGATGGGCGCACGCTCTTCATCACGTCGCCCCCCACCGACACGGTGTTCGCGCTGGAGGTCGACACCGGGCGCGTGTCGCGGCTGGCCACGGGAGACGGTCCCTCCGCACTGGCGGCCTGGACGGATTCGGACGGCCGGCCCTGGCTGGGCGTGGCGCACCGGTATCAGCCGGAGCTGTGGCTGTATGCGCTGGACTCGCTGGACGCCGCGCCTCGGGTGCTGCCCGCGCCACTGGGGGCGGAAGGGCTGACCGTGGATGGCCGAGCCGGCGTGGCCTTCGTGGCCGAGCGTGTGCGGGACCAGGTGCAGGCGCTGTCGCTGGCGGACGGGCGCGTGCGCTGGTCGGCGCCGGTGGACCCCAACCCCCGGGCGCTGGCGCGATGGAAGGACCTGCTGGCGGTGGGCAGTCTCCAGACAGGGCAACTGGAGCTGCTGCGGCAGGAGGATGGGACGCTCGTCTCCACGGTGGCGCCGGGGCCGGGTGTGTCCATCGTCGGAGGCAACACCGAGCGCTTCCGCGAGCAGGTGATGGGCGGCAAGGCGCCGCGCTTCCTGGTGGCGAGCGAGCGGCTGGGGCACGTCTTCATGTCGAGCCTGGGGCCGAACGTGGGGCCCAATCCCCAGCGCATGGAGGTGAGCGCGAACAGCGGTGTGTCGGTGGTGGAGCCCTCGCGGGGCCGCTACGTGCGGCACCGGGGCTTCGGCGCGGGCGGCACGGAAGGGCTGGTGCTGGACGACGGCGCGGGACTCCTCTACGCGGCGGACGTGGGGCTGGGGCTCGTGCGGGTGTTGGATGCGCGAGCGCTGGTGTCGGGGGACGTGCCCGCCCGGCGCGCGGTGCTCCAGGAGGTGGCGGTGGCGCCGCCCGACGGTACGCCGCGCATCCGGCCGCCAGAGGACTTCGGGGTCCGGGGCAGGGCGGGCGAGGAGCTCCATTCGGGCCCCAGCGCGCTGGCGCTGTCACCCGACGCGCGCACGCTGTATGTGCTCAACCGGTTCACCCGGACGGTGGCGGTGGTGGACGTGCGCGAGGCGAAGGCGGGCAAGGCGCGGGTGGTGCGTCAGCTTCCAGTGGAGACGTCTCGCGCGCAGGCCAAACGCCGGCTGGGGCAGGTCCTCTACTACGCGGACCTGGGACGCACGGGCATCACCTGTGACGGCTGCCACATCGAGGGCCACACGGGGGGCATCTTCTACGAGAAGACGCAGCCCAACCGCATCTACCGCTCCACGACGCTGCGAGGCAGCCGCGACACGCCGCCTTACTTCACGCCCGCCAGCCACATCAGCCTCGTGGACACGGTGCGCTTCGTGGGCGCGCGCAACCGCTTCCGCAACCCGGACCCGTCGCCGTCGGAGGTGGAGGCGCTGGCCCTCTTCAACGCGCTCATCGTCACGCCGCCCAACCCCCATCGCGGCGAGGACGGCGCACCGTTGGAGACGGTGGCGTTGCCAGACGGGAGGGAGGGGCGTCCGGCGCGAGGGCGCGCGCTGTTCGAGGGCAAGGGCGCTTGTGCGACGTGTCACCCGGCGCCCCTCTATACGTTGGACCAGGACCTGGCCACGCGGGGCCGGTACCTCGAGGTGGGCACGCCGGTGGCGCTGCCGCTGAGGCTGGAGCAACAGGACCTGGTGCCCGGCGCGGCGACGCCTTCCCTGGTGGGGGCGTGGGATGTGTGGCCCCTGCTGACGAGCGCCACCGCGGGCTATGGGGTGAAGGACAACCGGCTCGTGGTGGAGACGCGCTTCGCGCTGCGCGCGCTGCTAGAGACGTCCGGGCCCCAGCACGGCCACGCCAGCGCGCTGACGTCGGAGGAGCGCGATGACCTGCTGGCGTTCCTGCTCACGCTGTAGGCCGTCACCTGGCTGCCAATACCCGGAGGACACTGGGAGTCACTGCGCTTCCGGGGGCTCCGCGCCCGTTCCACGGGGGGCCGAATTGTCGGTCCGTGCTGTGCCACTTGCGCGGTGCTTACAGGCTTCGTGTCACCATCGCTTGCGTTGTCACCGGGGCCTAAGGTGTAGAATCGGACTGATGCGCGCCCTCTCGCGGTCCGTCTGGCTCATTCCCGTGCTGTTGCTGTCGTGTTCCGACGCGGGCCTCTACGCGCTCAATGGCCGTGGCCCTGGCGGGAAGGACCGCGCCAGCTTCGCCGGCACCGTCTGTGTGCCGCTCGCGGGCGGCGAGGCCTTTCCCACGAAGGTGATTTTCGCGCTCCAGGGCGGCGAAGGCGTCGAGCGCGAGGTGGTGGGTTACGCCACCGATGCGCTGTCCACGCTCTCCAGCCGCTTCTCCGGTCCCTTCGTCCAGTTCGGCCTCGTCGCGTACCACACGGTGGCGACGGGCCTGCTGGGCAGCTTCTCGGATGCGTCCGACTTCCAGGCCGCGCTGCCGCGCTACGCCACCTACCAGGAGTCCGGCCCCGTGAGCGTCCGCGCCGCCCTACGGCTGGCCAAGACGCTGCTGTCGGGCGACATGCAGACGTCCTGCCGCGGCGAGGTCGCCCGCACGCGCTACGTCATCGTCGTCGTGGTGCGCAGCCAGGACACCAGCTGCGCCAACCCGGCCTTCAACGTGGGGCTCGACTCGCGTTGCAGCGCGCTGGGCAACACGTCGGCGTGCAGTCAGTGTGAGCTCACCGCCGTCACCGGCGAAATCAAGGCGCTGGCCTCGCAGTTCAGCGCGGGCGAAGTGGTGGTGCAGCCCATCTACGTGCGCGGCGAGACGCCAGACCCCATCACCCGCCAGCACGTGGCCGCCATCGCCAACGCCGGCGGCACCGAGCCGCTGGAGACGGACGCGGCGGGCCTGTCGGGTACCCTCACCAACATCCAGTACGCCGCGCGGACCAACACCCTCAAGCTCAAGCGCTTCTTCGCCTACAACCGCAACGTGGTGGTGCGCGCCGGGCAGGTGCTCGCCGACAGCGACGGGGACGGCCTTCCCGACGAGGATGAGGAGTTGATGGGCACCGACCCCCTGCGCCAGGACACGGACCAGGACGGGTTGATGGACGGCGTCGAGGTCCGCATGGGCCTGGACCCGCTCCAGCCGGACGTCATCAACGGCTGCAACGTGTCCCTGGACGAGGACGGCGACCGGCTCAACACCTGCGAGGAGCGCGTGCTGGGCACCAACGCCTGCATCGGTGACACGGATGGGGACGCACTTCCGGACCTGGTGGAGGCGCTGGTGATGACGAACCCGCTCATCCCCGAGGACCTGCTCGACACGGACCGCGACGGCATCACCAACGTGTCGGAGGTGGAGGCGCACGGAGACCCGCTCAGCGCCGACCTCGACTTCCACCGCGAGCGCGGCTACGGCTACGAGATGGTGGAGACCACGCCCACCGCGGACGGCCGCAGCTGCTACCAGGTCCGCGTGGAGAACGTCACCGTCGTCCCCACCCGCGAGCGGCCACACCCCTTCATCCCGGGCGAAGTCATCAAGGCGGGCACCAACGAGGTGTACCTCTACCTCCAGGCTGGCCGGGACAATGATCCACGGGGCGCGGGCATCGGCTCGCTCCTCATCCAGGAAATCCAATACAGCGAAGAGGGGGGCCGCCTGCCGGCGGGCATCATCCCCCTGGAGCCCGACACCTTCATCCCGGGGACCTGAAGCCCTCCTGGGATGTGGGGTCTACCCCTCGCCCTCACTGGGGAGTGCCCCCCACACTTTTTGTTCGACGCGTCCCTGCTCGTGCCCAACTCACTGACATTCCAGGGCTTCTCCCAAGTGTCTGGTACGGATCGTTCTTTGCTAGGCGTCCGGTGTTGAAAGGAGTCACCATGACACGCGCTCGTTTCGCTTCAGCCCTCACGCTGGGGGCTTTCCTCGTCCTCGGCCCCACGGGGGCGCTGGCACAGTCCAACAACAACCCCGACAACCCGGAGTGTCTGGGCGACCGGTGCGGCATGCCGCTGGAAGTCGGCGGTGGCTGTGGCTGCGGCGCGGGCGGCAGCGTGTGGGTCAACTACACGGACGACGGCGACACGCTGTCGTACACGGACGACGCGGACGGCGACGGCCGCGCGGATGACCGCGACAACTGTCCCTTCGTCTCCAACCGCGACCAGGCGGACGACGACGGTGACGGCGTGGGCAACGCCTGCGACAACTGCCCCACGCTCTCCAACTTCCAGCAGCGCGACGCGGACGGCGACGGCATCGGCGACGACTGCGACCCGGACCAGGACAACGACGGCGTCGCCAACGCGCAGGACAACTGCCCGCTGGTGCCCAACCCCCCGCTGGTGCCCAACCAGCCCCAGGCGGACCTGGACGGTGATGGCCTGGGCGACGTCTGCGACCTGGACGACGACGGTGACGGCGAGCTGGACGGCGACGACAACTGCCCCCGCGTCTTCAACCCCGACCAGGTCATCAAAGACGAAGAGGCTCACTTGTGCCGCGTGGATGCGGACAACGACAACATCTCCGACAGCAGCGACAACTGCCCCGGTGTGCCCAACCCCGACCAGCGCGACACGGATGGTGACGGCGTGGGCGACGCGTGCGACGCCGACATCGACGGCGACAGCGTGCTCAACACGCAGGACAACTGCCCCGCCGTCGAAAACCGCGACCAGCGCGACGACGACCGCGACGGCATTGGCGACGCGTGCGACACGCGCTACTGCCTGGTGACGAACCCCGAGCGCCCCGACGACTGCCTGGACCCGAAGTCGCCGTTCACCGTCAGCGCCGGTGGCCTGTTCCGCACGGACAAGGCCGGCATCACCATCCGTCCGCCGCTGTTCGCCAACCGCAACGGCGCGGCCATGGAGTACGAGTGGGTGGTGGTGAAGCGTCCCTCGGGTTCCACCTCGGTGGTGGAGCGTCCGCAGGGCGCCGTGACGCTCAGCCGCGACTGGCAGTACATGTACGTCGACGGCAGCGTGCCCACCTTCGTCCCGGACAAGAAGGGCGAGTACCAGCTCCAGCTGACCGCGCGCCTGGCCTTCTCCGACCGCGTCTTCCCGGACCAGCGCGTGTCCACCTCCACCCTCACGGTGCTCGTGGGGGATGACTCGAAGGAGGGCAACAACTGCAGCTCGGTGCCCGCCGGCTTCAGCGCCGCCGCCCTGGGCGCCGCGCTGCTCAGCGTGCTGATGCGCCGCCGCCGTCCCCAGCAGTAACCTCGCCGTCCCCCCACCAGGAGGTCCCTTCCGCATGCGCCGCTTCGTTCGTACCTCGCTGCTCGCGGCGGGCCTCCTGGCTTCGGGCCTGTGGTCCTGTTCAGACGCCATGCTCGAATCGAGGGTGGATGCGCTCTCCAACCTCGATGACCGGCTGACGCTCCAGGGGCGGGTGTGCACGCGCCCGCCCAGCCCCTCCGGCTTCCCGGTGAAGGTGGTGGTGGTCATCGACGAGTCGGGCAGCATGTGTGTCTCCGACCCGCCGGGCTCGCAGCTCGACAACGGCTTCTGCCAGCGCCGGGAGATTCTGGACATCATCCCGGAGGGCGTCACCGAGCCCGCGCGCGTGCGCGCCCTCAAGCGGCTGGTGCAGCAGTTCCGGGAAGTGAATGCGCAGGGCGGCAACGTGCAGGTCTCCGTTGCTCCCTTTGAAACGAACGTGCGCAACGTCTGGCCGCCCACCACGACGGGGGACCGCTTCGCCCGGCCGGACAACAACATCGACAGCTACATCGAGGGCCTGCAGAGCCAGCTGGGCAAGGGCACCGACTACCAGGGCGCCCTGTCCTATGCCTACAGCCTCATCTCCAGCGACATCAACGCGGTGGCGCAGTCCAACCCGGAGTTGCTGCCGCGCACGCGCTACGTCGTCGTCTTCCTCACGGACGGCACGCCGTATCCGCGCTGCTCGGCCACCGACAACCTCAGCGTCTACGCCGACCCGGACAACCCGGACCTGACGTGGGCGGACTCGCTGCGCGACTTCTGCAACCTCACCAACACCACGGACCAGATTGACGGGTTCGAGGTGGGGACGGACCGCAACCAGAACTACCAGCTGTTCAGTTACGTGCGGCGGCTGATGGAGTTGAAGGACCAGTACAACGTGGGCGATTTGCGCATGCACACGGTGCTGCTCTTCAACCAGGAAGCGGTGCGGGCGTGTGGCCCCATCTGCCAGGACATCTACGGCGTGTACCCGGGCGTGGAGCCGGCGCGCTACCCGGAGGCCGCGAAGAAGATCGCCGCCTGGCTGCTGCGGCGCTTCGCGGACATCGGCAACGGCGTGTACCAGGAGTTCAACGACACGGGCGAAATCTCCAACCTGGGCCTGGGCGCACTGGACTACTCGTCGTTCGCCTCGCGCAACGTGATGAAGACGTTGATGGTGGAGTCGCTCAGCTCCGCGCCGGGTGACACCAGCCGCGTGCTGGACAGTGATGGGGACGGGGTGCCGGACTCCATCGACAACAGCTTCACGCTGAAGACCAACACCTTTGTGGCGGACAGCGATGGCGACTGCCTGGATGACGGCTTCGAGTACCGCCGCGAGGACCAGGGCTTCCGCGCCGCCAATGATTTGGACGCGCGCGGGTGCAACCCGGCCTCGCCGCTGACGCCCAACTGCGTCTGCCGCGACACGGACGGTGACGGCCTGTCCCAGTTCGCCGAGGACTACCTGCGCACGCGCACCGGCATCGTGGACAGCGACGGAGACGGCGTGCCGGACGGCCTGGAGGCGCGCTGGGGGCTCAACCCGCTGGAGAACAGCGTGTCGGGCCTGGACACGGACGGCGACGGCATCCCGGACGCCCAGGAGCTGCGGGCGGGAAGTAATCCCACGCGCCGCGACAAGGCCTTCCACGAGCGCTTCGGCTACCAGTACGAGACGCGCATCGCGGAGGTCCGTCCCGACGGCAGCCTCTGCTACGACTTCACCGTGTCCAACCTGCAGCTCGTCACGCCGCCGGACCGCGCGGGCGTGAAGCAGGGCTACAACCTCTTCAAGGTGTGGTTCGCCGAGGCACCGGAGAGTGGCGTGAGCACGGACTACGGCGTGTGGCGCACCGCCTGCGCCTGGGCGCAGTATGCGCCGCCCAGCGTGCGGGTCCCGGTGGGGCCCGAGCTGGCCTTCGAGGATGCTGACTTCCGCCGGCCCGACACCTTGAGCAACCCGTGGAACAACCAGAACGACTGCGTCGGAATCCCGCCCTCGGGGAGCGCCAATCCGTGAGCCGCGTTGTCCGAGTATTGGCGGGCGTCCTGGTGGCCGTGGCGATGGTGATGGCGTGTACGGATTCCTATCTGTACGACCCTCGCCGTGACACGGAAGTGCCGGTGGACCGGGCGGTGACATT
Organism: Myxococcus sp. CA023; assembly: GCF_010998615.1. Lineage (GTDB taxonomy): Bacteria > Myxococcota > Myxococcia > Myxococcales > Myxococcaceae > Myxococcus. The sequence continues at coordinate 48,317 of NZ_JAAEAH010000061.1, forward strand.
GGAAGGCCGCTTCTGCTCCGTGGGCAGCAATGAGGTGGTGCGGCCCATCAAGCTGGTGGTCGCCATGGACGCCTCGCAGTCCATGCGGGTGAGCGACCCGGACGGCGCGCGCGCCACCGCGCTGGTGGAGCTCATCCAGAACCTGCCCAGGGACCCCGAGGTGCACCTGGCGGTGATGCTCTTCGCGGGCAGCACCACGGCCTTCCTCACGCAGCAGCCGGGCAACCCGCCTCAGGACGGCTTCGTCCAGGTGTCCTCCATGGATGACGCCACGCTGCGGCGCCTGTCCGAGCAGCTGCTCACCTTCCGCAACCCCGACACCTCGCCGAACCGGGACTCGACGGACTTCGTCAAGCCGTTGTCGGACATCTACTCGCTCATCAACACGGACATTGCGCGCAGCAGGCTGGACCCGGGCGGTGCGCAGGCGCTGGCGCAGGCGCGCTACTCCGTCATCTTCCTGTCGGACGGCAAGCCCACCAACGACCAGGACGACGAGCTGCTCCGGGGTGACGCGGTGGTGCGCATCCGCCAGCTGCGCGATTTGGTGGAGGACGTGCGCGTCAACACCGTGCACGTCTTCAACCCCACGCAGCCGGTGTCCTCGGTGTGTGACCTGTCGGGTGACGGGGGCTGCCCGCTGCTCATCATCAACCAGAACGCGGACCGGTTGGAGCAGATGGCGACGCTGGGTGGCGGCAACTTCCGCGACTTCCGCAACAACGAGCCCATCAACTTCCTGGACTTCACCTTCGGCCAGGTGCGCCGCGCCTTCATCGTGAAGGAGATGGTGGCCTTCAACTTCTCCGCGCCGCCGGGCAGCCCGGTGGGCGAGGCGGACTCGGACGGTGACGGCCTGACGGACGCGCGCGAGCTGGAGCTGGGCACGGACCCGCACAAGGTGGACACGGACGGGGATGGCTTCAGCGACGGCGTGGAGGTGTACTTCCGCGACCGCGGCGTGGACTTCAACCCCACGCAGGAGGCCCTGCCGGACGGCGGCGGGCTGGACCGCGGGTGTCCGCCGGCGCTGCGCGGCGTGGACTCGGACTGCGACGGCCTGCTGGACTGCGACGAGCAGTTCGTGGGCACCAACGCGACGCTGGCGGACAGTGACCGGGACGGCGTGCCGGACGGCATGGAGTGGTTGGGCGGCACGCAGGGCGCCAGCAACGACTTGGACGAGGACCCGGACAACGATGGCCTGACGAACCGCATGGAGCTGCGGATGCACACCCGGCCGCTGGTGGTGGACACCGCGGACCTGTCGGTGAATGGCTACCGCTACGCCTTCGAGGCGGACGGCCCGCCGGACAACCGGGGCCGCCAGTGCTACCGCTTCCGCGTGGAGAACGTCCTGCTGGCTCCGACGATGGCGTCCGCGGACGACGCGGGCGTGGTGCAACGCGGGGCGGGCTTCAACGACATCGCGCTGTCCGTGGCCATGGTGCCCGGAGACGACCCCACCGCCCGGACGCTTGTCCGTACCTTCCGCGTGAATGACGTGCGCTACCCGGTGGGCGGCATCAAGTCGCCCGCCGACGGCGTCATCCGCGTGGAACCCGAGCAGCTCGTCGACGGTTGCTCCGGCCGCCCCGACGACGTGCCCCCAATGCCTTGAGAACCGACGCCATGCCCACCTCTGTCCGTCTGTTGCCGCTCGCGTTGCTCGTCCTCGCCGCCTGTTCGTCTGGAGGAGGCGAGACACCAGACGCGGGGACTCCCGTGGTGGAGGACCTGTGCAATTCGCGCGAGGAGGCGCTGACGCGGCCCGAGTGCGAGCTCAAGCCGGGCGAGCCGCTGGAGCGCTTCCTGGCGCTGGACAGCGAGCCGCGCGCCGGTGACCAGGACTGGTACCGCGTCGTCCTGCCGCCCGGCACGAACGCCCGCACGCTGCTGAACGTCAACGGGACGTACCTGGCGTCCAGCACCGCGGTGAATCTGTCCGTCACCATCCTGGGGCCGCTGCCGGACGGGAAGGAGGGCTCGCTGGCGAGGAAAGAGGACAAGCATGCCCAGGGCGCGCCCCGTCCGGTGGACATCGTGTTGCCGCTGCGCGACGGGCTGGAGAACCAGACGCTGCTGGTGCTGGTGCAGGACGCGCCGGACGTGCCTTCGCGGCCCAACTTCGACGCGCGCAACAAGTACCGGTTGACGGTGCGCATCGACCAGAACCCGGACGCGCAGGAGCCCAACGACACGTCGGAGACGGCCACGCCGCTGGTCCTAACGCAGTCGGGGGAGATGCTGATGGGCGCCTCCACCGGCTACCTGGCCACGGACAACGACGTGGACCACTATGCCTTCGACCTGGCGGCGGAGAAGATTGCCTACGTGCACGTCACCGCGCCCAACCTGGACGCCGTGCCCAACTGGCGCCTGTCCTACGAGCTGTGGCGCCCGGGCTTCACGGAGAAGGAGGACGAAGGCGTGGTGCTGCCCCAGGTGCGCGGCGGCGAACTGGCCACCGCGCGCAAAGTCAAGGTGGAGCACGCGGGGCGGTGGACGCTGGTGGTGAAGGGCTATCGCGGCATCAACGACCGGGACACCGCGCAGGGCGACCTCACGCAGCCCTACGAGGTGGAGGTGCGCGTCCTGGAGGAAGAGGACCCGCAGGACCAGATAGCGCCGGGCAAGCCAGACAATGACGGGGCGCAGACGGCCACCGCGCGCAACCTCGTCAGCACCACGCCCGGCGGCGCCGGCTCGTCTGTCTCCTTCACCGGCCGCCTGGGCTACATCTCTGACCGGGATTGGTACTCGGTGCGGCTGCCGGCCTCCAGCACCCCCACGCTGCTGCGCTACCGGCTGGTGCCGCTGGATACGGGTGGCCGCTTCCCCGCGATGCCGGTGACGGCCTCGCGCGTGGTGCACGTGTTCACCCTGGTCGCCACCGGGGGCCCCTTGAACGAGTCGCGGGAGCGCTGCGCCACCGACGCCGCCGTCTGCCCGCGCGACTTCTCGGAGAACCCCGACGCCCGGGGCCTGGTGGATCGCTTCTGCCGGCGCACGGATTTGCCCGCGCCCATGTGTCTTCACTCGTCTCGCGAGGAGGCCGTGGGCAACTCGCGCTTCACCGCCCTGAGCAACTTCCGGGGTGTCATCCCGGTTCCGGCGCATGACGCCGCGCTGATGTACTACTTCCTGGTGCAGGACAACGGCTCGTGGGTCGACGACAAGGACTACCGCCTGGAGGTGAGCTGGGACGCGGAGGACGCGGACGAGCTGTCTCGCTACGTCAATGGCGCGGAGGCGCCGGTGGCGCGTACGCTCGCGTCCACCACGGCCTTCCCGTCGCCGCCCGACACGGCGGAGTTCTCCGTCACGGGCCAGTTGTCGCACGGCCACGGCCGGCTGCGCAGCGGAATGGACCGCGTCAACGGGCTCGGAGTGCGTGGTCCGCTGGACTACGACGCCGTGCCTTCCGACATGGACTCGTACGTGTTCGACCTGCCCTCGGTGCCTCCGCCGGAGGACCGGACGTGGCTGCTCCAGTGGGAGGTGGCGAAGCTGGCCGACGGTGGCACGCCGCACGGCCTGGCGCTGGACCTCACCTTCTGTGACGGCGATGCGACGGACGCCGGTGTCGGCACCTGCACGCCGGTGCGCACGGGCAACCGGGGGCCGCTGACGCTGGGCTACCGCTCGGACGCGCTGCGCGCCTGGCACACGCCGTCCAACGCGGGCACCAGCAGCCTGCAGCCGCTCTACCAGTTGGAGGACCGCCCCAACTCCACCGTCGTCACCCTGGCGCCCTATGCCTGCGGCTGCCTGGAGCGGCGCTTCATCCGCGGCGGCACCCTGCGCGTGGACGTGACGGCGTCGGAGCGGCTGGACTACGAGCGGGTGAACTACACGCTGCGCACCGGCCACGGGGACTATCCGCAGAGCTACCCGGTGGACGGCGGGACGACGGTGTCGTGCCCGGTCGTCACCGACGGTGGGACGACGCCGGACGGAGATGGCGGCGTCATCCAGAACTACGCCGGGGGCTGCAACTTCACCTACCAGCCATGAGGCGGGTGGTGTCAGGGCGGGAGCGCTGGCTCCCGCCCGTCACGCGGTGGTCCGCGAGGACTTCAGGGCGCGACGCCCAGCCCGTTGAGGGTGATGACCTGCTGGGCGGCGTTGGCGGCGTTGGATTCGATGGTAATCGTGCCGTTGTATTCCACGTCATCGGTGGGCATGAACGCCACCGTCAGGTAGGCGCGGTCATACGTCTCCAACCGCAGAGGCGTGCCCGGGGTGAAGCCTTCGGGAAGCTGGAGGGTGAAGACGCTCGGCGCCGACAGGGTGATGGCGGTGATGTCCAGCGGGTCCAGGCCGCGGTTCTGGATGGCCAGCGAGTTGTAGGCCGTCTGCCCGACGTAGGTGCCGTGGTTGAACTCGCGGTTGAACGTCAGCGCCGCGCGGTCGATGAAGAGTGTGGGCGCCTGGGGAAGCTCCGTCTCGTTCCCACAGCCAGCCAGGGCGAAGAAGATGATGGGGAGCCAACGGGTACGCAGTCGCATGGACATACACGCCTCGCATGAGGGTCTGAAGATGACGCCGGTTGTAACAGTGTTTGGCCGCAAGGCCCAGGCAGCAGCGGTGCTGCTTTTTGCGTCGCTTTGGGGCGGCTGCGACGGCACGCGCGAGGACTTCATCGGCGCGCGTGTGAAGGACACCTGCGGTGCGGCCTGGCCTGTGTGCGACCGCGTGGCGGGCTGTATTCTCGGCTCGGAAAGTTATTCGGAAGGTCGCTTCCCTGGCCGGCAGCAGCTCATCGTCCAGTTGAAGGAAGCCTCCACCGTGAAGGTGAGTCTCTTCCTGGAAGACGTCACCGCGGCGGGACGTGAAACCGTGGTGCTATTCCATGAAGAGGGCTGCCGGGCGCGCATCCGCCGGGCCACGGAAGGGCGCGCGGTGCTGGACGTGATGGAGCGACAGGGCGCCTTCACCGAGGAGGCGGAACTCACCGGCGTGGGCGACCACCTCATCGAGTTCGAGTCCGACATGCAGGCGCGCTACATCATCAAGGTGGACGTGACGCCGCTGCGCAATCGCTAGCGTCAGCCCTTGAGCTTGCGCACCAGGTGGTCCGCCACGCGGAAGCTGTTGGCGCTGATGGTGAGCGTGGACGGCACGCTGCCGCCGGTGGGCATGAAGCTTCCGTCCACCACGTAGAGGTTGGGCACCTCGTGGGCGCGGCAGTCGCGGTCCAGCACGGATGTCGCCGCGTCGTCGCCGAAGCGGCAGGTGCCGTGCTGGAGGATGGACGTTTCCCCGCTGGTGGTGCCGCGCCGGACGTCATCGGGGTCCAGGCGCAGGAGGACTTCCTCGCCGCGCTCCACCAGGAAGCGCGTGGCCGCCAGGTCCATGGGGTGACGGTCCACGGTGATGGCCGCCACGGGGATTCCGTAGCGGTCCTTCACGCCGTCCTCCACGCTGACGTACGTGCCGGCGGTGGGGAGGAACTCGGCGTACACCTCGAACTGGAGGATGCGTGAGTCGCGGTACTCCCGCATCTTGTCCTTCAACGCCTTTCCGAAGAGCGCCTTCTCGCCCTTGCCCGCCAGCCCCACGGCGGCGTGGATGGGATTGGGGTGGGCCCACATGAAGCCCAGCGTGCCGCCCTTGCGGAAGCCGAATTGGGCGTCGGGCATCAGGTAGAAGTCCTGGAGGCTGCGGTTGACGAAGGGAGATGGGTCCTTCAGCCACGGCCGCGCGGCGGACTGCTTCGACAGGCGGAAGGTGGCGTGGGACTCGCCGAACGAGCTGAAGGTGAGGTTGCGCCCCACCAGTCCGTTGCCGTTGGCCAGGCCTCGCGGGAAGCGGCTGGAGGTGGAGTTGAGCAGCAGGCGCGCGCTCTCCACAGCGGTGCAGGACACGACGATGACCTTCGCGGGCTGCTCGCGCGTCACGCCGTCCGCGTCGATGTAGACGACGCTCCGCGCGCGGCCCTGCTTGTCCACCTCCACCGTGCGCGCCATGCAGCCGGGGCGCAGGTCCACGTTGCCGGTGGCGACGGCGGCGGGGATGAGGCTGGCGTTGGTGCCGCTCTTCGCGCCCGTCTCGCAGCCGTAGCTGCCGCACAGCGCGCAGTACGAGCACGGCGCTCGGCCCCGGTAGGGCTTGCTGAGGATGCCGCGCGCGGTGGGCAGCGAGTGCCAGCCCATGGCGCCGCACGCCTTGTCGATTTCCTTCGCCACCGGATGCACGTCCAGCGGCGGCAGCGGGTAGGGGCCACTGCGCGGCTCGGCGAAGGGGTGGGGGACGGACTCGCCGGACACGCCCAGCTCCGCCTCGGCCTTGTCGTAGAAGGGCGCCAGCTCCTCGTAGGAGATGGGCCAGTCCGCCACGGTGCTGCCGGGCACGGCGCCCAGCGTGGAGCGCAGCCGGAAGTCCACCGGCTTGAGCCGGTAGAAGAAGCCACTCATGTGGACGGTGCCACCACCCACGCAGTTGGCTGTCCACGCCGCGCTCGTCTTCTCGTAGCGGCCCTTCGCGCCCTGGCGCACCAAGTGCGGCTCCTCCCACGGCACCGGCATGAAGAAGTTCCGGCGGCTGTTCAGGATTTCGTCGTGGATGAAGTCCTTGGGCTGGTAGTGCGGGCCCTTCTCCAGCACCACCACCTTGAAGCCCGCGCGGCCCAGTTCCAGCGCCATGGGCGCGCCGCCCGCGCCACTGCCGATGATGCAGACGTCCACCTCGGGCAGGCTCATCGGTGGACCCCACATTCACGCAGGCACTTGGGCCCGTCGTAGCCTTCCGGCGGCGCGGAGGCGACGGTGCCCACGGTGTCGAAGCCCATCAGCCGCCAGCCCACCTTGCCCTGGTTGCCGCCGTAGGACGGGTCCCCGAGGAAGCCCTCCAGCGTCATCACCGTCAGCAGCTCGAAGAAGTGCGCCTCGCCGCTGCGGGGCGGGCTGTCCTTGAAGAGGGTGAGCAGTTCGTCCTGCTGCTCGGCCGTCAGGGCGGCGAAGCCCTTCTGGTGCATGCGCTGGGCACGGCGCTCCAGGGCCGCCACGCCGGAGAGGAAGTCCTCGCGCACCGGCTCCAGCTCGGGTGTCTGGAGGATGCGGTCGATGTAGACGGGGACGTTCGCGTCGAGGGCGCCCGGGTCTTCGTCTCGCGGGAGGATGCGTTCGGTGGCGGCGGCCACCACCGCGTATTCGAAGGAGGAGAAGGTGCGCGGGGCCTGGCCGTCCTGCTTCGCCGCCAGGGGACCGGTGTCCGCGGGGGGCGTCTTCTCTTGGGATTCGGAGGAGCGCTTGCAGGCGGGGCCGAGCAACACCACGCCTCCGCCCAGGAAGGTCAGCCGCTGGATGAGGGAGCGCCGGGACAGGCGCCCCCGGTTGGAATGCGCACGTGTCATACGGCGCGCGAGCCTAGCGCACGCCGGCTCTTCGCGCTGGCTTCATGAAACATGCTCGGTTGCTCCCTGCCGCGTGGCGCTGGCGTAGGATGCCGCCACGACGTGCAGGGCCGACAACACACGAGGAGTGGCACATGAAACGGCATGCCTGGGCTCTGGGCCTGGTGCTCGCGCTGGGGTGTGGCAAGGACAGCAACCCGACGCCCCCTGACGCGGGCGGTAACCCCGACGGCGGTCCGATCGACAACTCCCCCTTCGCGAAGGTCGTGGTGGATTCGAGCGAGGGACAGTTCGACCCGATTTCCTCCATCGCCATGGCGGTGGGCCCCAATGACCGCATCGGCATGGCGTACTTCGTCCGCAACGGGTCGATGCGGGAGAACGTGGAGAACATGGACCTGCTGTACCGCGAGTTCAACGGCGGGCAGCTCGGCGCGGCGGAGCGCATCGCCACCGTGCAGCGCGTGTACGGTGTGTCCGTGGCCTTCGGGCCGGACGGTCAGCCGGTGGTGACGTACCTGGGCGGCGACCGCGAAGATCCCTCGTCGTTCTGGTTCCAGAGCGACCTGGCGGTGTCCTATCGCAGCGCCTCCGGTGCGTGGACGGAGCGCATCGTCGTGCGGCAATCGAATGAGGCGCAGCCCGTCAATCCCTCGATGGACGTGGGCTTCCTGGTGGGGCTAAACCCCGCCATCGTCTTCAACGGGAGCGAGGCGATCGTCGCTTACCGGGATGGGCACAGCGGGCAGTTCGAGCGACAGGACTTCCAGGCCAGTGACCTGGAGATTGCCAGCGGCGGGCCCACGAACTGGCAGCGCCGGGTCGCGGTGTCTTCCGGTGACAACAAGCTGGGGTACGGTGGGCACATCTCCCTCGTGATGGCGGGGACCCAGCCGGCCCTGGTGCACGACAAGGCGCCAGAGGCAGCGCAGGCCACTGGCACGGATGTGCACTTCCAGCGGCGCAACGCGGACGGTCTCACCTGGACGCCGCTCGTGCGCGTGCAGGCCGTCCCCAACACGCAGCTCGGAGCCTCGCTAGCGCATGACCCGGTCGAGGGGTTCGGCATCGCCGTACTGAACAGGAGTTCGAACGCGCTGACGTACACGGAATGCGCTGACGCCTCCGCGACGTCCTGCACGTCCGAGCGGGACTGGTCCATGCCGGACCCCGTGTTCAACAGCGGCACGGGCGGCTGGTATCCGTCACTGGCCTTCGACCCGGTCCACCATGAGCCGTCCATCGCCTTCTACATCTGCGCCGCCGAGTCCGGCCGCAATGACACGAGCTGCAACCCGAACGACGACGCGCTGGTCATCTCCACTCGCATCCAGGGCATCTGGCGGGAGACGCTGGTGGACGCCGGCGGTGGCTGGTCGCCGAAGCTGGCGTACCTCTCCAATGGCAAGCGCGTCGTCCTGTACCGGGCGCCGGTGGTGGCGCAGGACAAGGGCGTGCTGAAGCTCGCGGTGGAGCGATGACGCGCGCGGCCCGCACGCTCGCTGCCGTGAGCTTGTCGGCCTTGATGGCCGGGGCGGGGCTGGCCGCGTGCGGCCTCGCGGACAACTCGCTGGGCGGCAGTGTGTCCGAGCTCTTCCCGCTGGAGGTGTCCCGCGTGGAGGTACTGCGCAACGCGGAGGCGTTCCAGGTCAGCTACTACCGGAACAATGATTTGGACGTGGACCTGGTCGTCCGCCTCACGGTGTCCACGGAAGGGCTGGAGTTGCGTCCCGGGACGAAGGTGAACCTCGCGGGCACCACGCCGTCGGGACAGGCGCGGGCCACGGTGGTGCACCTCAACGCGGGTGAGCCCGCGCGCGTCTTCGGGCCGGTGCACAAGGGCGACTTGCAGCTGGAGTCTGGAGGCAACCCGGGCGAACCCACGCGCGGCGACTTCTCCATGTCCTTCAGCCGGGGTGACGGCTTTGGCGCCGGCCGCAACCTGGAGGGCACCTTCTCCGTGGTGGCGCAGGACGCGACCTTCGGTCCGGAGCCGGGCCAGTTGCTCGACGGCGGCGTTCCCCCCGACGCGGGCACGCCTCCCGAATAGCGGGAGGGGCCGGAGCGCGTCGGGCAGGCTGCTGTTCGGAAATGTCGGGGGTTTTGGTGCCGCGAATGTCCCGACATTTCCAAACAGCGAGCTCCATGCCTCGTTACTGGGCCACGCAGGTGTTGCTGGCCAGGCCTTGGGACACGGAGGCCTGGGCCACGGTGTGCTGCGCGAGCGCCTGCGCGCCACCCTCTTCGTACACGCGGCGGGCCACGGCCAGCGCGTCACGGGCGTGGACCGTCAGCGTGGTGCCGGCGGCATCCGTCACCGCCACCGCGCCGTCCGTCGCCTCCTGGGCCTGGATGAGCATGGCGCCGGCGTCGTCGCGGACCACCATGCCGTCCTCGAGCGGCTCGAAGTAGCGGACCATCGTCTCCTGGCCCTCGCGCGCCAGCTCCATGCGCATGACGCCCGTCTCCACGTCACGCGACAGGCGCAACGTGTCGGTGGGGCTCAGCTTGACGATGCGGGTGGTCTCCGGCGCGCCGTCGATGCTGGCGACGGGGTTGCTGCCCGTCCAGAATTCGATGCTGTTGATGACGATGGCGTCGATGAACGCGCCCAGCCCGTAGACGGGGATGATGGTGAGTACGAGGAACATCAGCCACTGCACGAACTTGTTGCCGGAGATGTTCTTGTTGAAGTTCCAGATCTTCTGCGTGAGCTGGAACTGGCCGAAGCAGCCGGTGGCGTGCATGGACATGAAACCGGCGAACAGCATGGCGAGCCAGGGGGACGGACGCTTCATTCTTTGACGTCTCCTAAAGGGGGGAGGCTTGACTCCCAGTGCGCCGCGAACATGCCACGGCTCGTACTGCTGTCACGAGCCCCTTCCACACTCCGTCCGCTGTTTGCCAGTCCGACGCGCCAGACGCCTGCGGGTGCCTCAGTCCGTCTCGCTCTGAACGAGTCCGTACTTGTGGAGCAGCGAGTACAGGTGCTTCCGGTCCAGCTCGGCCTCGCGGGCGGCGCGGGCGATGTTGCCTTTAGCGCGGCCCAACAGCCGGGTGAGGTACTCGCGTTCGAAGGCACGGATGAGCTCGTCCTTGCAGACCTTGAAGGGGCCGGTGAACTCCACTGGCAGGGAGTCCCCGGCAGCGGCGGGGGCCTCGCGGGTGAACTCGCGCAGCAGGGTGTCCCCGGCCAGCTCGGGAATGTCCACCATGTGCCGGGCGCGCTCCAGGGCGTTGCGCAATTCGCGCACGTTGCCCGGCCAGGTGTGCCCGGTGAACTGCTCGCGAATCTTCTCCGGCAGCCGGGGCCACAGGCCTTCGCCCGCGAAGGCATCCACCAGCAGGGGGATGTCCTCCTTGCGGTCCCGGAGCGAGGGCAGGCTGACGGTGAAGACGGAGAGGCGGAAGTAGAGGTCCTCGCGGAAGCGGCCCGCCTGTGTCTCCGCCCACAAGTCTTTCTTGCTGGCGACGATGATGCGCGCGTCGAAGGAGATGGGGGAGGAGGCGCCGAGCCGGCGGAACTCCCGGTCTTCAATGGCGCGCAGCAGCTTGGGCTGAAGGTCCAGGGCGAGGTCGTCGATTTCGTCCAGGAAGAGGGTGCCGCCGTTGGCGCGCTCCAGGCAGCCGATGCGCTGGCTCACCGCGCCGGTGAAGGCGCCCTTCTCATGGCCGAACAGCTCGCTCTCGATGAGGGAGTCGGACACGCTGGCGCAGTCGAAGACGACGAGCGGCCCGCCCGCGCGGGGACTGAGCTTGTGGGTGGCCTTGGCGGCGGCGCCCTTGCCGGAGCCCGTCTCACCCACCAGCAGCACGGTGGAGTCGGTGGGCGCGATGCGCTGGAGCAGCGCGAAAATCTGCCGCATGGGCAGGCTGCGGCCCACCAGGTCGCCCAGCCGGTCCTCCAGGATGGGCTCGACCTGGACCGGGGAGACCTGGGGACTGAAGCGCAGGCGCACGTCGCCGACCTCCAGCAGGGCGCCAGGGCGGAGGAAGGCCTCACGCACCTGGGCACCGTCGAGGAAGGTGCCGTTGGTGGAGCCCAGGTCCTGCACGAGGAAGCGGTCCCCCTGGCGGCGCACCACCAGGTGGTTGCGGCTCACGGTGGGGTGGTCGATGACGACGTCATTGTCCGGGGCCTTGCCCACGCGGAGGGCTTCATTGGCCAGGGGGAAGACGGTGCCGGCGCGCTCGGTGTCCAGCAGGACGAGGTGGAAGAGCTGGGCGGAGAGCCGTTCCCCTTGAGTCCGTGCGCCAATGACGGTGTGAGAGGGGATGGGTGCGGGGG
>NZ_JAAEAH010000062.1 GCF_010998615.1 Myxococcus sp. CA023
GCCGCGCCCCCCGTATCCGCCGTTGCGGGAATCCCCGCCCCCGACGTCTTCGGTGCTACCGCCGACACCACCGTCTTCGCGCTGGAGACGGCCGCGCTGACGATGGGCCCCCCCGGAATCATGCCGCCCACCAGGCCCGCTCCCGAGCGCACCACCTCGTTCGCCGCACGCGCCAGCACCGTGCCGAAGTCGTTCTGCGGCGTCTGACGCGGAACCGTATGGGTGATGGTCAGTGTGGGAATCCGACTGTCATTGGACACGGGCAGCCTCCTGCGGAGAGTTGCCCGGCCCTGTTTCAGCCGCCGTGCCAGGGATAACCCCCGGCAATCCCAGGCGTTGAGGCACCACGGAGGGTCCGGAAGCGCTCCGCGGACCGGGAGGAGCGTCCGGAAGGCTGGACGGCGGCCCTGGCTGGAAACTTGCGTCCGCTCCGGAGTGCCTCAGAGTTGTTGCACCCTGTCGTGTGGAGAAGAGGAGAAACCCGGTGCGGACGACCGATGGCGGCCCCCAGATTGCCGAGCGCTTTCACCCGCGCGTCGACGCCAACCTCCCCGTGAAGGTGCTCCTCAAGGGACGCTCGGTGATGGTTCGCGCCCGGGACGTGTCCATGGCGGGCCTGTTCCTGATGGCCCACCCGGCCGACACCGCACGGGAGCTCACCATCGCGGTGCCGCTGCCCGGCGACCGGGAAATCGTCACCACCTGCCAGATTCGCCGCCGCGAAGTGGACGGTGTGGCGCTGGAGTTCGGCGAGCTGGACTGGGACGACCTCATCGCCCTGGCGCGCTACCTCCACCCGCGCCTGCCCTGAAGCCCGCCTGACTCAAGGCAGCTCTGGCTTCGGCCCCGCTTCGCGCAACCGCTCCACCAGCGCCATCAGCTCGGCGCCCCGGAAGGGCTTGTGGATGTAGCCGTCCGCCCCCGCCTGGGTGGCGCTCTCCACGTCGGAGCGCTTCGCCTTCGCGGTGAGCATGTAGAGCGGCACCCCCGCGGTGACCGGGTCCCCCTTGAGGATGCGGCACACAGAGATACCGTCCAGTTGCGGCAACACCACATCCATCAGGATGAGGTGGAACGTCTGGCTCTTGGCCAGCTTCAGGCCCTCCAGCCCCGTGGCGGCGCACACCACCTCCACGGTGCCGTCACTCAGCATGGAGCGCACCAGCTCCCGGATGACCGGCTCATCCTCGACGAGAAGGATGTGGAAGGGTGCCTGGGAATTGCCAGCCATGGTTCTCCGGACGCAACACGATGCCAATGCCACCCGCCGCGCGCGGTATAGCCCTCCGGGGCGTAGCCGCACCAGGGAGGATGCAACGGATTGTGCAATGGCACCCGTCTCCCCCATACGTAAGTCGGACACACACTGGATGCCTTGCTTTTCGATTAGGAGGGCTGACAGGCGAGCGTAGCCAGGGTGGGCACGGCCCCGTCCAACACGGCCAGAAACCGGGCGCTATGATGGCCCTGGAATGGCCGCGAAACCAGAATGTCCCGAGTGCCGGGCGACAGTGGGTGGAAACGACTTCCAGTGCACGCAGTGCGGGTTGCTGCTGGACCCGCAGCAGGCCAGCGGGGAGTACGTCATCACCGAGCCCACCATCGTCCGGGCGCTGCTGTCCCCGCCTCAGCGCACGCGCACCATGGAGCTGCCAAGGCCCCCGCCCCAGCGCCCCACGCCGCATGACCTGGCCACCGCGCGCTTCACGGTGCCCATGGACGCGCACACCGTGCCGCACCTGCGCGCTGGGTTGGACATCGCGCTCCAGCCGCTCCACCCCTTCGAGGCGCACATTGCTTCGTTCATCGACGGGGACCATGCCGTGCCGGACCTGGCCCAGGCGGCACGGCTGCCCGAAATCGAGGTGAAGGTCGTCCTCAAGGCCCTGCTGGAGCGCGGCGTCGTGGAGCTGCTGGAGCGCGCGGTGGCGCTGGAGCCGAACCATCCCGTCTTCCAGCAGAACCTGCTCAAGGTGACAGGCCTCGCGGCGGCCTCCCCCGGCCCTCGCAAGGAAGAGAAGCGCGGCCTCTTCGCGCGCCTCACGGGCCGCCGGAGCTGACCGGCGCCGTGCCGGGGCTCATGTCCAGCCGCCCTCCAGCAGTTGCTCCGCCTCTTCGAGGGAGAAGGCCAGGTAGGCCTCGTGCCCCACGTTCCGGCTGCTGCGCTGGAACCGCACCGCCGCCATCGCGGAGCGCCCCACCACGCGCACCACCCGGCGAAAGCCGCGGACCCGGGCCGCTTCGACGACGCGCTCAATCTGCCCCGAGCCCGACTCCGGGAGTTCCGTCACGGCCGTCAGGTCAGACAGGATGTCGAAGCCCGGCCGGAGCCGCTCGAGCGCGCGCAGCGACGCATCGCCAATCTGGAGCGCTTCCTCCTCCGTGACGACACCCCAGAGACGGATGACCAACCGGTTCTTGCCAACGAGTGCCTCGACCGAGAACACAGGGCCACGACCTCCTGGCAATACCCGCTGTCCCTCCAGAAGCAGTCTACTCTCCGAATGGCGGACATTTCCAGGTTTTCTCGTCCCGACACTCCGCGTACGGCCTCAGATTTCGGCCACGCCTTCCCGCTCGGCCCAGCCCTCCAGGCCGTTGGGCAGACGGATACGGACGAAGCGGCCCGTCTCTTCGAGCAGGCGCACCTTGAGGCCGGCGTGCACCTCGAAGATGGAACGGGCGCCGGGCTGAGGCAGTTCGCGCGCAACCAGCGTGGGTGCCACCACCACGGCCTCGTGCACCGTGGCCCCCACGTAGGCGTGCGTGGCCACCAGCAGCCCTGACGGCACCGCCACCGCGAAGAGCAGGACCGTCAGCACGCCCACCGCCGTCCGCCGGCCCTGCCCCAGCAAGCGCCAGAGCAGCACGAGAACGAAGGCCGCCACCCAGGTGCCCAGGAAGGTCCACGCCACCACCGGGCCATCCGTGGCCGCGGCGACGCGAGGCAGGAAGGCGTCCTCGGCGGTGGCGCCCACCACCTTGTCCACCTGTCGCGCCCGGGCCACCGCGAGGTTGGCTTCCAAATCTGGGGCCTGGCCCCCTTCCTTCCGGGCCTGCTCGAGCGCCAGCACCGCGCGGCCCAGGTCGCCCTGCGCCAGGTGCGTGGTGCCCAGGTTGTAGAGCACGTCGGGGCCGCCCTGGCCGTTCGCCAGCAGCTTCTCGTAGCCCTCCTTGGCCGCCGCGTAGTCCTCATGCGCGTAGGCTTCGTTGGCCTTGAGGAAGATGTCCTGCGCCTCTTCCGGCGTGTAGTAGCCGCTCACGCCCAGCCCTCCATGGCCGCCGCGGCGGCATCCATCACCTTCTGTCGCTCGGCCGGGTCACCCCCGCCGCCATAGCGTCCGAAGTCGCACGCCTCCAGCACGAAGAGCACCTTGGCGCGCCGCTCCGCATCCGCGCCCGCCGCTGTCAGCTTCTCCGCGAGCACCTCACGGGTGAGGCCCACCACCGGCATGCCCAGCCGCGCCTCCAGGAAGCCATGCAGCGCCTTCTCCACCTCGCCGTAGAACGCCCCCACGTCCCCGCTGGACTGGAGCTTCTCCGCATCCGCCAGACGCTTGCGCGCGGCCTTCGCCTGCTGACGCCCACGCCCCGCCTCGGTGCGCAGCGCCAGCCGCCCGCGCACGCCGCCAATCAGCGCCACGCCCAACAGCAGCCCCAGCGGGGCCAGCACCGTCGGGACAAAGAAGCCTCGCTTCCACACGGGCACGCCCGGCGCCTCGAATTGGGCCTGGTAGCGCACCGGCCGCAGACCTCCCGCCGTCAGCACGTTCTTCTGCTCGTTGGCCTGGTCCGACGAAGACTGCGGCGACGCCGAGGCGATGGACGATGCTCCGCCCGCGCCCGCCTCCACCGTAATCGTCACCGGGTCGGTGCGCGCCACCTCGTACTTACGAGCGCGCGGGTCGAAGTAGGTGAACTCCAGCGCGGGCAACGTGAAGCTGCCCGTGCGCTGCGGCATCACCAGGTACTCCATCACCCGCCGGCCCTGCACACGGTGGCGCTGCGGCGACACCTTGTCCGTCGTGGTGGGGTCATAAATCTTGAGCGCGGCGGGGCCCTTCAGCGCGGGGGGCGTGACGTTCTTCACGTTGCCCACCCCTTCCAGGCCGACCTTCACCGTGATGGGCTGGCCCAGCTCCACGCGCGTCTGGGATACGTCCATGGACAGCCGCCAGTTGCCCACGTGCGCGTTGGGCATGTCCTCCGGCCCACCGGGCGGCAGCGGCTTCACCTTCACCTTGAGCGCGTTGGACACCCGGTGCACGCGGTGGCCAGCGAAGAGGAAGCCGGTGGTGATGTCCGCCTCCGCGGGGGTGATGGACAGCGTGCCGGACTTCACCGGGAAGATGGCGCGGCGGCGCAGCAGGTAGGCGCGGTACGGAATGCCGTCCACCACGCGCTGCTCGCCCGACAGCTGCGTGGGGCTCTCCACCTCTTCCGTCCAGAAGCCCTCCAGCTTGGGCATGGTGACGGCGTCCACGCTGGACAGGTCCACGCGCGAATAGATGTAGAGCGACAGCGTCACCTGCTCGCCCACGTATACGTTGTCCCGGTCCAGGCTGGCGCGCAGGAAGAGGTCGGAGTCCCCACGGGGAATCGTGGGCCGGTCCGGCTCCATCATGTCGCCGAAGGCCTCTTCCATCTGCTGCATCTGCGACTGGATGCTGGAGAAGGGGTCCGGCTGCCGGCCACTCCCGCGCCCCGCCGGCCCGGACGACGGCGCACCGCCCACCCGGCCGGCATTCACCGTCAACTCCACGGGCTGCGTGCGGTACGTCTTGCCGCGCACCGTGATTTGCGACGGTGGAATCTTGAGCCGCCCCGCGCGCGTGGCCTGCATCACCAACACGTGCCGCGTGACGTCCTGGATGACGGCGGGGCCACCGCCCGACAGGGAGATGGAGCGCTGGCTGCTGCGCGAGCTGGAGAGGATGGAGAAGTCCCCCGACTCCGGCAGCTTCACCTGCGCATTGGCGGGCGCGTCCACCACCACCACCGTGAGGCGGAAGGTGTCCTCGGTGCCCACCTCCTCACGGTCCGCCGTCTGGTAGAAATCGAGGTCGTCCGAGGCCGCCCACGCTGGCGCGGTGGCCAGCAGGGCGAACACGGCGAACACCACGCCGAGGGCGCTACCAGTCCTTCTCATTCGGCTTCCTCTGCTTCTTCTTCTGCTGGAACCGCCAGAGCTGGAGGTTCTTCTCATTCTGCTTCATCGCATCCAGCAGGCGCTCCGCTTCCTGCCGATCCAGGTCCGACTGGCTGGAACCACCGTCCGCCTCGGATTCCTCCGAGTCTTCTTCTCCCGCGCTGCCGCCGTCGCTGCCACCGTCCTGGGGCTCGCCCTCTCCGTCGTCCTGTCCACCATCCACGCCGCCGTCCGCGCCCCCGTCGCCCTTGTCCGGTGGGCCCTGGTCGCCGCCGTCCGCGCCTCCGTCGGAGCCGCCGTCGCTGCCACCATCACCGTCGCCACCGTCGGCACCACCGTCCATGCCGCCATCGCTGGCGCCACCATCCGCGCCGCCGTCGGCACCGCCGTCCGAGCCACCATCGGTGCCACCGTCCTGGGGCGTGCCGCCGTCGCCCTTCGTGCCGCCGTCCTCGCCGGCATCCGGGCGCCCACCGTCACTGCCGCCGTCGTTGCCACCGTCCGTGCCGCCATCCTGGCCCTTGTCCTGCGGCGGCGGCAGGTTGCGCAACACCACCTCGTAGTTGTGGCGGGCCTGCACGTCCTGCGGGTCCAGCGTGAGCGCGCGCCGGTAGGCCTTCAGTGCTTCCTGCCGGTCTCCGGTGGTCGCATGCAGGTTGCCCAGGTTGTACCAGGCCTTCTGCCGGAGGTCGGCGCGGTTGGACTCCGTCACCGACTGGAACAGCGCCTTCGCATCGGCGATACGCCCCAGCTTGGCCATCGCGTCCGCGCGATTGAAGTCCACCGTGACGTCGTTGGGGCGCTCCTTCTTCGCGGCCTCGAACGCCTCCAGCGATTCCTCGAAACGACCCGCCGTGTACGCCTCGCGGCCCTGCTCCACCAGCGGGTGGTCCCGCTCCAGCGGCCCCGCGGCCCACACGGGCGACGGCAGCGCCAGCGACGTCACCAGGCCCCACGTCAGCCACCGCGCCGCGCGCGTCCTCGCGGCGCTCATGGTGACGGCCTCCGGCGCGATGACGGCAGCAACAACATGCCCAGCGCCAGCAAGGCCAGCCCCGGAATGGCGAACGACTGGAAGCGCTCGTCGTAGCGGACCGTCACCCGGCTCTCCAGCTCACTCTTCTGCATCTGGTCGATGCGCTCCACCACCTGCGACATGGCCACGCCACGGGGCTGGAAATAGAAGGTGCCCCCGGTGGCCTCGGCGATGGCCGTCAGCCCCGCCCGGTCCAACCGCGTAATCACCGTCTCCCCCGCGGCGTCCTTCTTGTAGTCCACGAACGCGCCGCGCCGGTCGAAGACGGGGATGGGCTCACCGGACTCCGAGCCCACGCCCACCGCCAGCACCTGCACGCCCGCATCCTTCAGCGCCTCGGTGGCCTCCGCCACGTCGCCTACCAGGTCCTCGCCGTCCGTCAGCAGGACGACCACGCGCTCCTTCGAGCCGCGGTCCGCGTTCTCCAGCACCTGCCGCGACAGCCGCAGCGCCGCGCCCACGTTGGTGCCGCCCTGGGGCATCACCTCCGGGTCCACCGCGCGCAAGAACAACTTCACCGCCGAGTAGTCCGACGTGAGCGGGGACTGGATGAACGCATCGCCCGCGAACACCACCAGGCCCACGCGGTCGCCCTTCAGCTCGTCCAGCAGCGTGGTCAGCTCCAGCTTCGCGCGCTCCAGGCGGCTGGGCTGGATATCCCGCGCCAGCATGGACTTGGAGGCATCCAGCGCCACCACCACGTCGATGCCGCGCCGCTTCGTCAGCTCGCTCTTGGTGCCACACTGCGGCTGCGCCAGCGCGAAGCCGAAGAGCGCCAACCCCAGGCCGTACAACCCGCCCTGCGTGGCCGGACGCCACACCGACACGCCCGGCGTGAAGCGCTCCGCGTGGCGTTCATGCAGCAGCGCCCGCACGCGCGAGCGG
Organism: Myxococcus sp. CA023; assembly: GCF_010998615.1. GTDB lineage: Bacteria > Myxococcota > Myxococcia > Myxococcales > Myxococcaceae > Myxococcus. The sequence goes on from NZ_JAAEAH010000062.1 coordinate 7,071, forward strand.
CGCCGCAGCGCCCCCACCAGCGCGAGCAAGCCCAGCGTCATGCCCGCGAGCACGAACAGCAGGAAGAGGGGCTGCGCGAGCCCCGCTTGGTAACCGAGCACGGTGAAGCGCCAGGGTTCCACGGGCGTCACGGGAAGACCCTCAGGAAGGAGGCGCGCAGGAGCAGCTCCAGCGCGGCGAGGCCGAAGGCGGCCAGGAGGAAGGGATGGAACTCCTCGCGGTAGGTGGCGCTGGCGCCGCCCTCCATCAGCTTCGAGCGCTCCAACGAATCGAGCACCTTCTGGAGTCCCTCTCGCAACTGCTCGGGGTCCGTGGCGCGGTAGTACTCGCCGCCGGTGCGGTCCGCGATGTCCTGCATCAGCTCCGGGTTGATGGGAATCTCCGTGTCGCGCCACACGGTGTTGCCGAACAGGTCCGTGCCCTGCGGGAAGGGCACCTTGCCGCCCTTGCCCACCAGAATCGTGTAGATGGGCACCTTCAGCGCCTGGGCCATGTTCGCCGAGTCCATGGGCGAAATCTTCCCGGAGTTGTTGTCGCCGTCGGTGATGAGCACCACCACCCGGCTCTTCGCCTCCGAGTCCCGCAGGCGGTTGAGGGACGTGGCCAGCGCGTCGCCAATGGCCGTGCCGTCCTCCAGCACGCGCGTGCGCAGCTGCTTCACCACTTCCTTCAGCACGCCGTAGTCCAGCGTCAGCGGCGCCTGCGTGTACGCCGCGCCCGCGAACACCACCAAGCCGATGCGGTCGTTCACCCGGTTGGCGATGAACTCGCTCAGCACTTCCTTGGCGACGTGCATGCGGTTCTGCGGACGGAAGTCACCGGCCTCCATCGACGTGGACAGGTCCAACGCCACCACGATGTCGATGCCCTCCACCGACAAGTCTCGCACGCGCGAGTCACGCACCTGCGGCCGAGCGATGGCCAGCACCGCCGCCGTCACCGCCGCCACGCGAAGCAGCGGCAGCAGCGGTAGCAGGTACGCGCGGAAGCCGCGGCCACCCCGGGCGAAGACATGCGCCGCGGAGAAGCGCAGCGTGGCGCGGGCACGCCGCTCCCGCCACGCCTGCCAGAGCAGCAGCGGCACGAGCAGCAGCCCCCAGAGCGCCTCGGGGTTATTGAACGCGGGGAGCGGCGGCATTGTCGGGAGCCTGGGGCGGCGGTGGCGGAACGTACGTCGTGTCGATGAGCGAGTAGCCGAAGGCCAGCGCGTCGCGGCAGGCGTCAGCGGAGGCATCCGCGCGTGCGTATTTCACCATGTCCGACTCGGACACGAAGCGCATCAGCTTGTCCTCCGGCAGCCCCGGCGTGGACATGCGCCGCAGCGACGCCATCAGCTCGGAGCTGGTGCACTCCAGCGCCTCGAAGCCGTAGCGCTCGCCCAGGTAGCCCCGGACGATTTCGGACAGCCGGAAGTAGAAGTCCTTCACCCGGCCGCGCGAGGGCAAATCCTCCGCCTTCAGCGCGTCCAGCGCCTTGCGCGTGCGCACGTCCAGGGGCAGCGCCGGCACCACCTCCACGTGCTTGGGCCGGTTCCTCCACCAGCGGAAAAGCACCCACGCCAGCAGCGCCGCGGCCAGCACGCCCAGCACCGTGAGCACCAGGCGCCACGAACGGATGGGCACCTCCTCCGGCGGCTTGTAGTCGAAGAGGTCCGCGCCCTGCCCCTCCGCGTCCGGCGGCAGCGTGGACGTCACGTCCACCGTGCGGCCCGGCACCGTGAACGCCTTGGGCCCCTCCGGCGTGGCCACGTCGAAGGGCAGCGCCGGCACCGCCACCGAGCCCAGGGCGAAGGCGGACATCCGCACCCGGAACGTGGTGGTCGCAGACTCCTGCCCGTCCTGGCGCTGGCGCGTCTGGTCCAGGAACTCGAAGTCCCCCGTCTCCTGGGGCACCTTCAGTTCGTAGCGGTGCTCCTTCGGATGGGTGATGACCACCTCGTAGACGAAGGGGTCACCGATGCGGACCTGCTGCGGCTCCAGCCGCACGGACAGGTTCCGCGGTTCGACCTGCTCCGTCGTCGCGGCCGCCGGTGCGGGGGCCGGAGCCTGGGCCCACGCCGGAGCCGCCACCGCCAGAGCCGTCACCACGAGCCACACCGCCAGCAGGGGGATGAGCCGGTTCATGCCGCCATCCTCCGGGCCCGCGCGCGGAAGAAGTTCGCCAACGCCTTGCCGTGGTCATCACCTGCGCGCAGCTCCACGTGGTCCAGCTCCAGCTTCTTGAACAGCTTGCGCCGCTCGTCGCGCGCGGCCTGCATGGCCCGGGCGAAGCGGCCTCGCACGCGCGGGTCGCTGGTGTCGACGACGAAGCGCTCGCCCGTCTCCGGGTCCTCCATGTCCACCAGGCCCAGCCGCGGGAAGGCCTCCTCCAACGGGTCCGCCACCACCACCGGCACCAGGTCGTGCTTGCGCCCCACCAGCCGCAGCGGCTTCTCGTAGTCGCGCGCCTGGAAGTCGGAGATGAGGAACGTCACCGCCTTCCGCTTCGCCACCCGCGTCAGGTAGTTGAGCCCCGCGGCCAGGTCCGTCCCCCGCCCCTGCGGCTGGAACGTGAGGATGTCGCTCACCAGCCGCAGCACGTGCGTGCGGCCCTTGCGCGGCGGAACCACCTTCTCCACCCGGTCCGAGAAGAGGACGAGCCCCACCCGGTCATTGTTGGCGATGGCGCTGAACGCGATCTGCGCCGCCACCTCCGCGGCGACCTCCGACTTGGTGCGCTCGCGCGAGCCGAACTCCTTCGACGCGGAGACGTCCACCACCAGCATCACCGTCAGCTCGCGCTCCTCGGTGAAGACCTTGACGTAGGCCTCATCCATGCGCGCGGTGACGTTCCAGTCGATGATGCGAATCTCGTCACCGGGCTGGTACTGGCGCACCTCGGAGAAGGCCATGCCCCGGCCCTTGAAGACCGAATGGTACTGGCCGGCAAGCATGTCGGAGACCACCTTGCGGGTGCGAATCTCCAGCTTGCGGATGCGGCGGATGAGGTCCTTGGGAAGCACGGGGCGCCTGGCGGGCTCGAGGAGGAAGGGTCAGGGGACTTCGACGCGGTCGAACACGCGCTGGATGATCTTCTCCGGCGTGAGGTCTTCCGCCTCCGCCTCGTACGTCATGGCGACGCGGTGGCGGAGCACGTCGAAAGCAATGGCCTTCACGTCTTCGGGGGTGACGAAGCCGCGGTGGCGCAGGAAGGCATGCGCGCGCGCCGCCTGGGCCAGCGCGATGGTGGCGCGCGGCGAGGCGCCAAACTGGATGTAGTCCGCCAAATCCTTGAGGCCGTACTTGCTGGGCTCGCGCGTGGCGAACACCACGCTGAGGATGTACTCCTTCACCTTCTCGTCCATGTAGATGTGGTGGACGAGCTCGCGAGCACGGACCAGGTGCTGCAGGTCGATGACCCGCTGGGCGCGCGGCGACGAGCCGCCGGACATCCGGTCCATGATGACCTTCTCTTCGTCGCGCGTCGGGTAGCCCACCTTCACCTTGAGCATGAAGCGGTCCACCTGCGCCTCGGGCAGCGGGTAGGTGCCTTCCTGCTCGATGGGGTTCTGCGTCGCCAGCACCAGGAAGGGCGAGGGCAACGGGAAGGACTGGTCGCCGATGGTGACCTGGCGCTCGGCCATGGCCTCCAGGAGCGCGGACTGCACCTTCGCCGGGGCGCGGTTGATTTCGTCCGCGAGCACGATGTTGGCGAAGATGGGACCCTTGCGGACGGTGAAATTCGCCGCCTGCTGGTTGTAGATCATGGTGCCCACCACGTCCGCGGGCAGCAGGTCCGGGGTGAACTGGATGCGCATGAAGGTGGCGCTGAGCGAATCCGCCACGGTGCGCACCGTCAGCGTCTTGGCGAGGCCGGGCACGCCCTCCAGCAGCACGTGCCCGTTGCACAGCAGGCCGATGAGGATGCGCTCCAGCATGTAGCGCTGCCCGACGATGACCTTGCTGGTTTCCTGGTTGAGGACCTCGACGAAGCTGCTTTCCTGCTGCACGCGTTCGGTGAGCGCGCGAATGTCGGTGTTCATGTCGCCTCGTGTCGGACTGGCGGCGGGCAGCCTAGGGTTTACAGGGTATCCGGCTCAACACCGCTGAGGGCCGCGCATTCCAGTATGTTGCCCGTCCGTCCGCCCCTCCTGGAGTGTCCTCCCCATGTACCACTCACAGCCGCCACGCCAACCCCTGTTCCACTCCCGGCGGACGGCGGTGTCGAGGAAGCTGGTATGAAGGCCCCCTCGGTGGGACCGGTGGAAGCCGCGTTGCTGGCCCAGTTGGCCCCGGCGGTGGTCGCGACGGTTCACTGGTTGCCGGGCGGCGGGGCCCTCCGGGTCCTGGAGGCGGGCACAGGCCCCACGGTGGTGCTGCTCCACGGGCGCGGCGGCGCGGCCTCCCAGTGGTTCACCTACCTGACGGTCCTCGCCCGGGGCCACCGCGTGCTGGCGGTGGACCTGCCGGGCTTCGGCATGTCGTCCGCCCCCGAAGGCCCGCTGGCCACCGGCGAGGACGCGGCGGCCTTCTTCACCGCCCCCATTGAGGCGCTGCTGTCCCAGCTCGCCCCGGGCCCGGTGGCCGTGGTGGGCCACTCGCTGGGCGGGCTCGTGGCGCTGGAGCTCGCGCTGCGCGGCCGGGTACCGGTGGAGCGGCTGGCCCTGGTGGATGCCATGGGCCTGGGCCCGGAGATGGCGCGAAAAGCCCGCCTCTTCTTCCGCGCCGGTCCCGAACGGCTGGCGCGCTCGCTGGGGCCATGGGCCTGGGCCCAGCTGATGCCGCCGCCCCCGACGCCGCTGGGTGAGCGGCTGGGCGCCCTGGAGTACGAACTGCACACCCGCCCGGGCGCCAGCCCCGACGCCGCGCGGGCCTTCAACCGGCTCGTGCCCGTGGCTGGCCCTGTCTTCCATCGCGCGGAGAAGCTCGATTCCGTGACGGCGCCGGTGCTGCTCGTCTGGGGTGAACACGAGGACACGCTGCCCGTCTCCATCGCCGAGCAGGCGGCACGGCGCCTTCCCCAGGCCCGGCTCCTGCGCCTGAACGCGGGCCACAGCCCCCACCAGGAACGTCCGGAGCGCGTGCTCCCCGAATTGAAGGCGTTCCTCGCCGCGCCCCAGGAGGGTTAAACCAAGGATTGTGATTCTCGAACGGCTGCCCACGACGAGCTGCCCGCTCGCGATGGTGGCGACCGGCACCAGCGACCAGGACTCCCTTCGAGGATGTAGCCTCGGCTGGAGTTCGGGCCGCTAACTGACTGGAACTACGGCAGAGGCCGGCGGAGAAGCCAGCCGCCGCAAGGTCGCCCGGCCTTTTCCTTGGCCTCGAGTCCTGATGTGCACCCCTTCTACTTCGTGTGACGCAGCTGGGCTTCCCAGCGCCGGCGCAATGTAGAACGGCGCTCGGGGTAGAGCGCGTCGAGGAAATCCACGCTGAGCAATCGCTCCGTCCTGAAGATCCGAAAGTCCCGACGCAGCTCACACCATGCGATCAACACGCGAACGCCGGTCACGTAGCCCACGAGAATCGGCCACACCGTGCGCTTGCTCGTCGTGCCTTCCGCATCGGCGTAGTGAATGTGGAGCTTCAATTGCTTCCGCGACCACTCACGCAGTCGGCTCAGGTCGACGGTTCCGTCCGGATGCTGCTGCTTCGCCGGCGGAGTGCCCACCACCGGGTCGTCGACCAGCTCGCGCAGGTGCTTCGGTACGATGGCGGCGACCTTCGCCAACACATCTCCCGCTGCCGCCGACAACGTCCTGTCTGCGTTGGCCGCCACCCACTGTGCGCCGAGCACCACTGCCTCGATTTCGCTCGGCGTCAGCATCAACGGCGGCAGGTCGAAGCCGCGCTCGAGCACGTAGCCGACACCCGCTTCTCCTCGAATCGGCACGCGACGCGCCATCAACGCCGCGAGGTCCCGGTACACCGTGCGCTGACTCGTCTCGAGTTGCTCGGCGATCGCGCTGGCCGTCATCGGCCCCTTTGCCCGCCGCAGCACCTGCAGAATCTCGAACAGCCGGTCAGCGCGTCGCATGCGTCCTCTGCGCTATGCCATCGCGGTAAGAATAGCGCAGCTCACGAGGTTGCTGAGCAGGAAGTAGGGAGCGTTGATGACACCGTACAGAACCGGCCGCGGGATGTTCGGGTTGATGGCCACGTTGAACACCGTGGCGACGAGATAGCCGACTCCGCTGATGGCTCCGAACACGAGCGCATTCGACATCGCGTCGATGTGAAACGTTCGCAGCAGCATCGCGTTCGCCATCGTCACCACGAGTCCGCAGAGCAGGGGACCTGCGATGAAGATCGGCTCCGGCTTACGGCCCATGAGGTCGGCGCGCCCGAGCGCCAGCGCATACGGCTTCGGGATGACCCCCATGAACCACGCCGCGCCAAGCATCTGCAGCGCCACGGCCGAGAGAAGAACCGCGAACCAATTGATCGAAAGAGTGAACATCGTGTACGTCCCCGGTTGAGGTGAGACGCATGAAGTACTGCCACCCTGTTGCCACCGTGGTGGCAGCAGAGAGTCGCTTGCTTCACGCCGCCGTCGGTCACCACGTACTGGCCAACCAAGGAACGTGATTCACGAACGGCCGCCTGGCGGGCGCCCGGCAGGCAGGCGCCCGACGGCGTTCGGGTGACACGGGCTGGTCCGGTGGTCGGAGTTCGTCCTGGCGGCGCTTGTCCTGGCCTTCCTGGATGGCAACCGTCCAGCCGTGTCACCCACGGACACCGCCGCCAGGGAGGCTGCCATGAATCACAAGACGCACGAGCGCCATGACCACGTCCACGCCAAGGGCTGTGGCCATCCCGCCATCCAGCACCAGGACCACGTGGACTATCTGCACGACGGGCACCTGCACCACTCGCACTCGGACCACACGGACGAATGCACGCTCGCCGAAGACGCGCGCAATCCCGCGCAATGCACGCCGCAGCATGCCTGTGGTGCCCATGAAACCACGCACCGCCACGGCCCCTCGTGTGGCCACGCGGCCGCGCCGCACGGGAACCACATGGACTATCTCGTGGACGGCCACCTGCATCACCCGCACGACGGCCACTGCGACGACCACGGCAAGGTGCAGGTCCTGAGCTGAAGCGAAGACGTGACGGAAGACCTCTCCCCCCGAGAGGCCCCGCCCGTCTTCACGCGGGACAGAGGCGTGCCGTCTCAAGCCTGGGACGGCGCGCCGTGCTGTGCCTCGCGATCCACCAACTGCTTGCGCACCTCGTTCATGTCGAGCGCGCGCACCTGGCGGATGAGGTCATCCAGCGCGCTGGCCGGCAGCGCTCCCGCCTGTTCGAACAACATGATGCCGTCACGGAAGACCATCAGCGTGGGGATGGAGCGGATGGCGAAAGCCCCCGCGAGTTCCACCTCCGCGTCGGTGTCGAGCTTGCCGAAGACGAGGTCCGGATTCTTCGTGCTCGCCTGTTCGAACACAGGCGCGAAGGTGCGGCACGGTGCGCACCACTCGGCCCACCAGTCGAGGAGGACGATTCCCTCCTTCGAGACGATTTCCTTGAAGTTGGCTTTGGTGATGTCGATGGTTGCCATGCCCTGACACTGGGCCCTCCCCCCCGGAGGCGCCAGTGTCAGGACGTGGCCAGCCAGGCTCCCCCCAGGGCCCGACTCCCAGTCACCTTGAGCTCAGCGCGGCGGCGACCCATGACGGGTGGACCGCCGGGACAGCGGGCGGGCTCAGCCCCAGACGCTCGCCCGGCCCATGAACTGCGCCAAGTCCAGGCGGTTGGACTGCGTCTCGCGGCGGGGGGCCTTCGCCGTGAAGGACTCCAAATCCTGGAGACTGATGTGGACCTCCTTGCTGGACTTGGACTTGCTGGCACCCTGGTCCACCGAACGCAACGCCGTGGGGTGGTTGATCAGAAACTGCGCCGCCTCACGGAGCTCCTTCGGCGCGCCGCTGCTCGGGTCCGCCACGCGCTTGAGCTCCGACATGCCGATGTTGTTGTCCCCGGCGCCCTTGCCGCTGGCGTTCATGCCCACGCCCTCGGCGAAGTTGAAGTGGTCCTTGAGCGTCTGGGCCGCCTTGTAGACGTCCATGGGCTCCTGGCGGCCAGCGCCGAAGGGCGGGCGGGACAGAGGGCCGAACGAAGGGCCACACAGGTCCAGCCGAGGCGGCAGGTTGGGACGGTGCGGGTTGGGCAGGCCGCCCGGGCCACCAAGTCCGCCGCCGAAGCCGCCTCCGAACCCGGAATCGAACAACGACGGACGCTGCGGGAAGCAAGGCCGCTGCGGAGCCCCGGAGTCCGACGCATTGCCCGCGCGCGCCTGGAGGTCCGCCTTGCTCAGGTGCACCTCATTGTTGCCGCCATGGGCCTTGCTGGCGCCCTGGTCCAGCGAGCGCAGGGCGATGGGGTGGTCGAGCATCCACTTCGCGGCGGCGCGGACGTCGGGCGGGAAGCCGCTGTTCGGGTCCGCCACGCGCTTGAGCTCCGACGTCCCGATGTTGTTGTCCCCGGCGCCCTTGCCGCTGGCGTTCATGCCCACGCCCTCGATGGCGTCGAAGTGCTTGAGCACCGTCTGCGCCGCCTTGGACGGGTCCATCGACTGGTAGGCCGCCTGGTAGCGGTCCGTCGGGCCGCAGCCACGGGTGTTGCCGGAGAAGCCGCTGCACTGGATGGACTTCGCGATGGACAGGCTCATGGTCGTGACTCCTGATAGCGATTGCTACGATGGTTTGGATTGGGGGCAGGTGGCTGTTTCAGCCGAAAGCCCCGCGCGCTGACTACATGAACATTCTCCGTCGGATACGCGCGATGTTTCGTGCGGTGTTTTTGTTTGTTTTTCGCGCGCCTTAGAGGGGAACGAACACAAAGCAAAGACAAATAAGCCCACCCGCGAAGTGCCTTGCCATTCAAGGCAAGACATCGCGGGTGGGCGGCTCGGCGGTGTCGTTCTCGATGCGGACCCAGGCCATTGCAGTGGGTGTGCCATGGCCCTCCAGCGCCTCCGGAGCCGAGGCGAGGCGCGCGCTCTAGAGGAGGACGCCCGGCAAGGCGCACCGGCGGGCCTGGTAACCGCGGTTGTCAGGTGGCAACAACAGTTGTCACCCCCCCCTCCCCCGCGTGGGTGAGGTGGTAGCCTGCCCGCCGTGGCGGACCCAGGTGACATGGACACGGAGGTGGACGCGCTGGTCCAGACGGCGCCCGTCCCGGTGGCGCGGCGCGGCCCCTTGCGGTTGAAGCTGCTCGTGCTCTCCGGGGAACAGGCGGGACACAGCCACGTCCTGCGCCCGGGGATGGTCCGGCTCGGCGCGTCCTCGACGTGCGACATCGTCTTGACGGATCGCGTCGTGTCCCGGCAGCACCTCCAGTTGGAGGTGACGGACGAACGGGTGGTGGCCACCGACCTGGGCTCGCGCAACGGCTCCTTCCATGAAGGGGTGCGCTTCACCGAGTTGGAGGTGCGGCCCGGGGCGTCGCTGACGCTGGGCACCGTCGTCCTCAAGGTGGTGCCGGAGGATTCGCGGGAGCGACCTCTACCGCTGTCCTCGCGGCGGAGTTTCGGCGCGCTCGTGGGCGCCAGCGCGCGGATGCGCGAGCTGTTCACCGTCCTGGAGCGGGTGGCCGCGGGCGGTGGGGACGTGCTCGTCCAGGGCGAGACGGGGACGGGCAAGGAGCTGTGCGCCGAAGCGCTCCATCAGGAGAGCGCCCGGGGCAGCGGCCCCTTCATCATCGTGGACATCGCCGGGATTCCGCCCTCCCTGATGGAGTCGGAGCTCTTCGGGCACGTGAAGGGGGCCTTCACGGGCGCCCAGGCAGAGCGCGCCGGGGCCTTCGAACGTGCCCAGGGAGGCACCGTCTTCCTGGATGAGGTCGGCGAGCTGCCGCTGGAGCTGCAGCCTCGGCTCCTGCGCGTGCTGGAGCGCCGGCAGGTGAAGCGCGTGGGCGCCAACGACTACCACACGGTGGACATGCGCGTCGTCGCGGCCACGCACGTCGACCTGGAGCAGGCCGTGCAGCAGGGCCGGTTCCGTAAGGACCTCTATCACCGGCTGGCGGTGCTCAAGGTCGCCCCGCCGCCGCTGCGGGAGCGGGTGGAGGACCTGCCCCTGCTCATCGACGCCATGCTGGAGCGGCTGGGCCGTCCGCCCAGCGCCCTGTCCGAACAGACGCGCGCGCTGCTGGCCCAATACCCCTGGCCCGGCAACGTGCGCGAGCTGCGCAACGTCGTGGAGCAGGCCATCCACCTGGGCGAGGACACCCTGCCGCCCATGGAGGCCCCCTCCGGTTCGACCCGGTCGCCACAAGGCGCGCTCGACGCGGAGCTGCCCTTCAAGGAGGCCAAGGAGCGGCTCATCGAGGTCTTCGAGCGGGACTACCTCCAGGGCCTCATCGCGCGCTGCGACCGGAACATCTCCCGCGCGGCCCGCGAGGCAGGTATCGCCCGGGTGTACCTGCGCAAGCTGCTCACGAAGCACGGGATGATGCTCGTGGACGACGACGACTCACGGGATTGAGGGAGACGACGCATGCGACCGCCCATCCGCGCCCGACCGCTCACGAAAGAGTCCTTCGCGCCATTCGGTGACGTCATCGGAATGGAGCTCGCGGGCGGGCATAGCGCCAACCAGGGCACGGCCACGCGGTATGACCGGGTGGCGAACCTGACGGGCAGCCGGCCCCAGGCACAGCCCAACCTCGCCGTGTTCCGCTCGGTGGCGAAGGCGCTGCCCTTCGAGGTGCAGCTACTGGAGCGGCACCCGTGCTCCACGCAGATGTTCGTGGCGCTCGCGTGCCAGCGTTTCCTGGTGGTCGTCTGTCCGGACGACGCGCGCGGCGAGCCGGACCTGGACCGGCTGCAAGCATTCGTGTGCGGCCCCGGCCAGGGCGTGAATTACCGCCCCGGCCAGTGGCACCACCCCATCATCGCGCTGGATGGCCCCGCGGACCTGCTGATGCTCGCCTGGGAGGACGGCTCCGCCCTTGACTGCGAGGAGCGCCCCCTCACCACGCCCCTGCTCGTCACCAGCGGCTGAACGGCGCCACGCGCGCGTCAGTCCTTCAGGTCGTTCATGACGTGGAGGGGCTCACCAGGCTCCACGGGCTGTCCATCCAGCCCGGTGAGTTCCTTCGAGGAGATGAGCCACACGTCCAGGTCGCCATCCCGGTCGAGATTGGCAACACAGGCGGCCGTGATGGCACAGTCAGGGCACTCTCCCGAAAGGCCGACCTGCTTGGCCACGAGCACCGGCAGGTCGCCGAACTTGATGGCCTTCAATTCCGGGTTCGTCGCCACGTCCACACCCACGGCGACGGCGTCCTCCACCGCGGCGGCCCCAGCCGCGTCACGAGCATCCGCCGGCTCGACACCCGCCAGGAAGGCGAAGTGATTGCCCCGCGGAATTTCATGGTTCAACTTCGCGAAGACAGGCTCATAGGCGTCGTGCTCGGCGTAGTGAGCCAGCTGGGCGATGTACCACTGCTTCAACTGCAACTTGCACATCGCCTGCATCGCGCGGTGCTTGGAGCCCTGGAAGCCGCTGATGGCGCCAAGGCTGACGAAGAAGCACGGGATGAGCAGCAAGACGAAGCCACCCACAGCTATGAAGAGGAAGACCTGCTTCCTGCTGAGGCGAGGAGGTACGGGAGACGTGTATCCGCAAGAGCACCGGATGATTGAATCCGGCATGAGCACCGTCACGCCGGCCTTCGTGCCGCACGCCGGACACTGGATGTCTGCCATCGAAGAAGAATCCCCCCTGTGAATGTCCGCACCCCAATGCGCGGAAGGCGCGGAACCCTATCACCCCCATCTCGCCAATGAGCCATCCATTGCAACTGTTTCTTCAATAGCAGCGAGTGTCCCTTGTGCCCCATCCAATGCAGCACATGCGCGGTCCCCTCACCGCGCGGGATGCCTTCGCGGACCTGCGGATGCTCGCCTGGGAGGCTGGCTCCGCCTGGACTGTGCGGAGCCCGCTGTTCACGCCCCAGTTCGGCCCCCACGGCCGGGCCCGTCTCCGCTCAGCGCGTCTGCGGCTCGCGGCTGGACTCACGCGTCGAGTGGATGCTCTGGAAGCCCGCGATGCACAGCTCGGCGCGCAGCGGCGCGGAGTTGTAGTACGGGCCACCGTCATACGGGGTGTCGATGCCGTTGCGGCGGTCCGGGTGCGAGTAACCGGCGATGTGCATCATCTCGTGGATGAGCGTCTGGGCAATCTCCGTGTCCCCCTGAGGGAAGAGCACGCCGAAGTTGATCCAGACATCGTCTCCACCCAATTCCGCCCGCGCGTTGATGCCGGCCTCGTTCGTGCCCGAGTGACGGATGGCCTTGCGGTAGGCATTGCGCAGCGCGGACTTCTCCAGGTTGGTCAGGTGGGTGCAGGTCTGGATGGCGTCCTGCGCTGCCTCGTGGCGCCGCAGCGTCCGGGCCCAGTTGTCGCCCGTGACGGTGGCGGTGTCGGAACTGAAGCGGTCCTGCATCGCCAGCACGTCCGCGAGCACGTCCCGCGTATCGGCGTAGCCCGGACGGATGAGGTGCATGCCGTACACCCTCGTGCCGCTGTAGATGGCGGAGTGGAAGGTGGGCAGGCCCGCGGCGAAGCCGTTCGAGGAGGCGTAGTCGTTGGCGGCGCGCATCATCGCCCCGGCGTCCGTCACGTCCGGGTAGCCAATGGCCCAGCCCGGGACGTCGCGGAACTCGACGACGCTGGGGTGGAGGAAGTGGATGCCGTACTCCACGACGGAGCCGTTGAGGCCCTGCTCGAACGAGGGCAGCGCGACGCCCAACCCGTGCGCGTTGCCGTAGTCCTGCGCGCGGCGGAACAGCTCCGGGATGTTGCTCAGCGCCGTGTTGCTCAGCGAGGAGCGGGGCACCGCGAGGTAGTGCGCCACGGTGCCCGGCTTGAGCAGGATGGTGCCACGCACCACGCCCGCGCCGTAATTGGCCTCATGAAAGTTGCCGTAGCCCGCCGCGTAGCCGTGAATGCCCGCGTAGCGGTTGGCGGTACGAAAGCGGAAGTCACTGGCCGTCTCCACCGCGGACGCGGTGGTGCCCACGGCCTCCTCGGGCAGCGCCATGTCCGCCATGGCGTCGGCGTCCATCATCTCGCCTCCGCACCCCAGCAACGCCATCGACGTGGAAATGCATACACCCAGGGAGAGACGCTTCATCATCGAGCGCACGGTTGAAACCTTTCTGTGGATTGGCGGGCGAGGCGGAACGGGACTCAGGCCCGTCCATCCGTCGGTCGCTCTCAAAGTCAGATACGAAAAGCGCGGGATTTCCAGGTCGTCCTCCCACGGCGATTTCGCCGGGTGACGAAACGGAGCGTCCGCGCACCTCGAACCGCACGCGTCAGTTGTCGACGTCGTTCACGACATTCACTGGCGTGCCGGGAGGGACGGTCTCACCATCCTCGTCCTTGAGGGGCTTGGTGGAGATGAGCCAGACATCCACCGTGGCATCGATGTCGATGTCTCCCGCGCAGGCCAGGGTGACGTCACAGTCCGGACATGTGCCAGAGACCCCCACCTGCCTGGAGACCCAGCCGGGAAGGTCCGTCAGGGTGACGGCCCGGCGGCGTTCATCTCGCGAGCGGTCCACGCCGATGCCACCCGCGTCCTCCGGAACCGTCGGTGGCGTGGCCGCCTCGTCCACCGTGTCGCGCGTCACCAGCGGCCCTGGGCCCGTGAAATACGCATAGCGGTTGCCATGCTCGGGGACGAAGCCCGCCTTCAGGATGCGCGGCTCGAAGGCGCCGTGCTCAGCGTGGTGATGCCGCTGGGCCTTGTAGAGGGCGCGGAGATTGGCTTTGCACTCCGCCTGCTTGGAGCGCACTGGGAACTTCTTGTAGTTGGGAATGGCGATGGCGGTCAGGACGCCCACGCAGGGGCAAAGGAAGAGCAGCCCCAGGGACAGCGCCACGCCGCGAAGACTTCCCCAATGAGCGCGTTTCGGGACGGCCGACAGGTTCCCACACGCGCAACGGATGATGGCGCCCGGGCTTCGCCCCGATACATCCAGTTCGCTGCCACACTTCGGGCACTCCAGGTTCGTCGCCATGGCCAGGGCCCCTTGGCACCCGTGCGAGCCTCACACGAAGGCGGGCACCGTAACATGCCCCCGGGACGCCGTTCGGGCGGGCGCGGCGGACATGCCGATGGACGCACCACCCGGCCGGGCCGCTAGACTGCGCCCGTGCTGAAACCCTTGCTCGACCTTGACGCGACGCCTGAACGACTCCGGGCACTCGCGGACGCTGGCGTCCTGACGCCGACCACCCTGGAGCGCGCGCTGCACCTGTCCGTGGCCACCCCGCCGCGGCAGGACTGGCGGCGCTTCCTGTCCACCACGCTGATGGGCCTGGGCGTGCTGCTGGTGCTCGCGGGCGTCATCTACTTCTTCGCATACAACTGGGCGGACATGCACCGCTTCGCGAAGCTGGGCCTCATCGCGGCGGCCATCACCGGCGCGACGGTGGGCGCCTGGAGGCAAGGCGCGACGCTGGGAGGCCAGCTGTCACTGTTCGCGGCCTCCGTCCTCGTAGGCGCGCTGCTGGCCGTGTACGGACAGGCGTATCAGACGGGCGCAGACCCGTATGAGCTGTTCATCGGCTGGGCCGTGCTCATCCTTCCCTGGGTGGCGGTGTCCCGTTTCGCGCCCCTGGGGCTGCTCGCGCTGGTGCTGGTCAACACCGGCATCCTCCTCTTCTGGGAGCAGGTGCTGGATACGGAGCTGGACCAGACCTACTGGCTGGCGGTGGTGCTGGGCGGGCTCAACGGCTTCACCTGGGCCACCTACGAGCACTTCGCCAACCTGCGCGTGTCCTGGCTCCAGGCGCGCTGGGTGCCTCGGGTGCTGGCGGTGATGGCGGTGGCCCCGGTGCTCATCGCCTCGGTGCCATTCATCATGCACCCGGCGCGAGCCCCCACCGGCGCCGTGGTGGCGCTCCTCCTGGTGCTGGCCTCGCTCGCGGCCGAGTACGCCCTGCACCGACACCTGAAGGGCGAGCTGTTCATGCTCACGCTCGGCGCGGTGAGCGTGATGACGCTCCTGACCTCCGGCGCCGTCAGCATCGTCTTCGACTCCTACCAGGACGTGGAAGTCCTGGGCCTCTTCGTGCTGCCGCTCTTCGTCATCGCCCAGGTGGCGCTCGCGGTGTGGTGGCTGCGGCACGAAGCCCGCGTCACCGGCGCCACGGAGGAGTCCTGACATGGCCCTGCGTCCCTCGTTGCAGGACGTGTTGAACGCGCTCCAGGCCGAAGGCCAGCTTGAGCCCGACGCCTTGAACCGGGCCCGCGTGGCCCTGGAAGCCCATCAGCGCCAGTCCGTGGCCGTGCCCTGGTTCGTGAAGGCCTTCGCTGGCGTCGGCGCCTGGCTGTCCGCCATCTTCGTGCTGAGCTTCTTCGCCTGCGCGGGCCTCTGGGAGGAGCAGGTAGTGATGGGCGTGGTGGGCCTGGGCCTGTGCGCGGGCGCGACGATGCTGCGCCGCACGCTGCGCGGCGTCTTCGTAGAGCAGCTCGCGCTGGCGCTGTGTCTGGCCGGCGCCGCCATGGCCTCCGCCAGCTTCGGCATCGAAACGGAGAACGAAAACGTCGCCGCGACGCTGGTGCTGGTCATCAGTGGCGTGCTGCTCTTTGTCTACCCGGACGCCATCCTCCGCTTCCTGAGCACGTTGGGGATGGTGAGCGCGGCCGGCTTCCTCGCCTGGCACCTGGTGGGCGGCTTCGCACTGGACCTTCTGATTCTGGGCTGCGCTGCGCTGATGTACTTCCTCTTCCTGGAGCAGGCCCGGCTGCGACGGGGAACCACGGGCGAACTGGTGGGGCCGGTGGCCTTCGCGCTCGCGTGCGCCATCCCCGGCGTGCTGCTGGCGCGCGGCATGAAGGACGTGGCCCGACACTTGTTCGACACCGTCTCCGCGCTCCCGGATGGCGTGCTGACGCTAGGGCTGACGGCCCTGACGCTGTACACGGCGTGGCGGGTGCTGCGTGAGCTGGCGCTGGAGCCCACCGGCGTGGCGGGCGCGGCGGTGTTCGCGGCGCTGACGCTGGTGGCCGTGCTCACGCCCCATACACCGGCGGTCATCACCGCCGTGGGCATGCTGGTGCTCGGCTTCCACCGGCGCAGCAGCGTGCTGCTGGGGCTGGCGGTGGCGTACCTGCTCGCGTCCGGCAGTTGGTACTACTACGACCTGGGCCTCACGCTGCTGGCCAAGTCGCTGGCGTTGATGGGCAGCGGCCTGGTGTTCCTGGGCCTGCGTTCGTTCCTGCTGCGGCGCTTCCCCGCCCCGGCGTCGGAGGTGCGGTGATGGTGCGCACGGCGGTCATCTTCGGCGGGCTGGCCTTCGCGCTGCTCGTCCCCGCGGGGCTCGTCGTCCAGAAGGAGCACGTGCTGCGCTCGGGCACGCCGGTGCTGCTGGAGCTGGCCCCCGTCGACCCGCGCTCGCTGATTCAGGGCGACTACATGGTGCTGGACTACGCCATCAGCCGCGAGCGGGACGCGAATCCCGCCACCACCGCCAAGGACGGAAACATGGTGCTGCGGCTGGACGCGAATGGCGTGGGCTCCTTCGTGCGCTTCGACACGCCCGACACCCCGCTGGCGCCCGGCGAGCTCAAGCTCCGGTACCGCCTGCGCAAGGAGCGCTTCCGCCTGGGCGCGGAGGCCTTCTTCTTCCAGGAAGGTCACGCCGACCGCTACGAGGGCGCCCGCTACGGCGAGCTGCGCGTGGCGGACAGCGGCTCCAGCGTGCTGGTGGGCCTGAGGGACGCGCAGCGCCAGCCCCTGGGCCGCTGACGCCCCGCTATCCCACGCCGATCTCCTTCCCCACACTCGGAGCAAATCGAGAAAAGGCCGGGGCTTGCTCTCCGCCGGCCTTTGGTGCATCATCAATTTTGATTTCGATATTCAAAATCAAAATCAAGGATGACGACGATGCCCGGTCAGGGATGCGGCAAGACGGTACTGGCGCGAGGTCCATGCGCGGAAGTGACGCAGTGCTCGTGCGGGCACATCCACCTGGCCATGGGGCCGGTGACGATTCGCGTGGAGGAGGAGGTCCTCCGCGCCATCGGGATGACGCTGGCGGAGGCGCTCCAGCAACTGGGGACACCGCTGGAGGCCTTGTCAAACGAGGACGCCGGGCCCCTGGCGATGAGCACGCTGGCCGGTGGCGGGTGGAAGCAGTGAGCGCCACCGGCACGTTGCGGCTGCCGCGGACGGATGTGTCCGCGCGTGTGAAGCGGCTGGTGGAGCCCCAGCCCCCTGCGTCCCAGCAGCAACCCCAGGCCACCACCCCGGCGCCACTGTCCGTGCTGCTGGCGGAAGGCACGGCGAAGCTGGCCGAGCAGGCGGAGCGCTCCCTGTTCATCCAGTCCCTCTTCTTCGACGCGTGGGAGGGCGGCATCTACGGCCAGTACGTCCGGGCGCAGCACTACGTGAGCCACCTGCGGCAGCTCCACACGCTCTACGCGGCGTTCGAAGCGGCGCTGCCCCACGTCATGGGCACCACGCTCACCACCGCACTGCTGCTGCCCGAGCTGCGGCTGGCCTCCGCGCTGGAAGCGGACCTGACGTACTTCTGCGGCGAGTCCCGGGCGGACACCTTCGCCTGCGTGGAGACGCGGCTGCACGCCGAGCGCATCCGGGAGGTGGCCGAGAACGCCCCTCACCTGCTGGTGGCGCACGCCTACGCGCGCTGCGTGCTGGACGTTTTCAGCGGGCACCGCCGGGCGCGGCGAATCACGGATGCCTTCGAGCTGGCGGAAGGCCAGGGCACCGCCTTCTACGGCACGGTGCCCGAGGCCGGGCTGGCGGCCTTCCGCGTCCGCTTCCACTCGCGCATCGACGGACTGGAGCTGGAGGAGGACGAGGCGCGCGAGGTGGTGCAGGAAGCGCGCATGGCCTTCCGGCTCCACGCGCTCGTGTGTGACGAGCTGGCCCGGGGCGCCACGGGCATCACCGCGGGCCCCCACGCAGACGCCCGGTAGCTTCCCGGGCGCCGCGACTCAGATGGCTTCGACCTCCGACAGCAAGTCGGAGAAGGGCGAGCCCTCCTCTCCCAGCGCCTTGTAGAGCGAGTCCACCTTCTCCAGCTCGCGCTTGAGCGCCTTGTGGTGGTTGCGGTTCTTCACCAGGCTCTCACGGCCCAGCAGCTTGAAGCCCTCGTCCCGCCCCACCTGGCGGATGGCGAGCCCCAGCACCATGCCGCGGAAGGCATCGGCCAGGTCCAAATCCAACGGGGCATTGCGGCGGCGTGCTTCGGCGACGAAGGCCTGCGCGGCCGCGCGCAGCGCCTCCGGCAGCGGCCGGGCTCCCGGGGCCTGCTCATAGTCGAGCGCCCGCGCGACATGCTTCTCGTGCAGCACCAGCTCGCCCGAGGCGTCCGCGTGCTCCACCATGGCCAGCGTGTAGGCGCGGCGGACGATGTTGTCGAGTTGCCGCAGGTTGCCCGGCCAGGGACTCCCCACCAGCAGCCGCTCCGCCTCCTTCATCAGCCGGGCGTGGCCGTCCGGCGAGCGCTCGCGGTGCCGGCGGTTCACCATGTACTGCGCCCACAGAGGGATTTCGTCCTGGCGCTCCTGCAGGGCCGGCATGCGCACCGGCAGCACGTTGACGCGGTAGTAGAGGTCCTCGCGGAAGCGGCCGGCGCGGACCTCCGCGTGCAGGTCCGCGTTGGTACCGATGATGAAGCGCACGTCCGCCTGCCGCTCACCGGTGCCCTCGCCCAGCGGCCGGTAGCTGCGCGACTCCAGCAGGTGCAGCAGCCCCGCCTGGGCCTTGAGCGACAGCTTGTCGATTTCGTCGATGAACAGCGTGCCGCCCTCCGCGCGGGCCACGCTGCCGGGGGCATCTCGCACCGCGCCGGTGAAGGCGCCCTTCTTCCAGCCGAAGAGCTCCGCCATCTGGAGGTCTTCCGGCACCGTCACCAAGTCCAGCGTCTCGAAGGGCTTGCCGCGGCGGTTGGAGCGCTCGTGGCACCAGCGCGCCAGCCGTGACTTGCCCGCGCCGGTGGCGCCGCTGATGAGGATGGTCTCATCCTGCAGCGCGAAGACGCGGAGGATGGGCAGCAACTCCGCCATGGAGCGCCCCACCACCGGGAGGAACTCATCCACCTCCGGCCGGGCCACGGGCCGCTGCGGCAGTCGGGCCAGGTACGGCGCCGCCACGTCCGCCAGCAGTTGGAGCCGGTCCCCCGCCTCCAGCCAGACGAAGTCCTGCCCCATCGCGGCCAGGCAGTCCGCCTCCAGCGAAATCATGCCCTCGATGTCCCCACCCGGCGTGCGCAGCGGAAGCACGCAGACGTGTGTCGCATGACGGCCCAGGAAGCGCTGCCGGCTCTCATGGCTGTTGAAGCCCGCCAGGCTCGGGTCTCCCGTCACAGGGGCGTTGGGCGCATGGGGCTGCACCGTCCCGACATTCACGTCGATGGAGACCGCGCACCGGTGCTCCACCACCGCGCGCCAGGCCGTGGCGGAGGTGAAGAAGGGCGTGCCTACACTGGCATCCGTAATCTCCGCAGCCCCTACCTCCAGCGCGGCCAGACTGCGGTAGGCCTCGCCTGGGCGGAGGTGGACGATGCCTCGCAACACCCGGCCCCGGGCTGCGTACCGGCTGGACGCAACGGCCTCCTGGGCGACGGCCTGCAGCCGCCGGAGCGTTGCGGCAGCCGCGGCCTCGAAGTCCTTGGCTCCCCGCAAATCCGTGAGGAGTTGCGCCATCTCGTCTTGCATCCACTCGCCTCCGTCCAATGCCCTCCGACAGGCTCTGTCAGGAACCACATCAGGGAAACGGAGTGTAGCGGAGATGAAGAACGCGGAAGGAGCGGCCCCTCCTTCCGCGTTCCCGAAACTCCAATGCTGCGGGGCAGCCCGGTTTCCCGAAGCGCCACGGCAAAACGACATGCGCGTCCCGTGCCAGACGCGACATTCGTGTGATTCCAGGGGGATGGGTGAACGCGGCCACCACGAGGGGCCTGAGTTGCGTTCCAGCAGAACGCGCCCGCGTCCCATCAGAACGCAGGCCGCCCAGAGTTCACCAGGAGTGCCTCTCCAACCCTCTCAAAACGCCCTCATCGTGAAATCTTGCGCGATTTCTGGGGCGTCGAGGCCCTCTTGGGTGCTTTCCGCGCGGACGCACGCCCAGGCTCGGCAGGGTCCACGGACGGAGACTCGGGGTCCGGCTGGAGGACGAAGACGCGGTCCAACCGGAGGCTGCCCCGCTCCACAGGTGCGTTGATGTCGTAGTCGAAGGTGTACCCGGCCAGCACCCGCATGCCCGCGTCGCGGAACAGCTTCGCCGCCTGGGCATTGCTGTACGTGCGGAAGTGCCACTGGGTTTCGATGAGCCAGTCCTTGTCCGGCCCGGTGACGCGCAGGCGGTTGCGCATGGGCGAGCGCCGCGCCCGCTGCTCCGGAAGGCCCTCGTTCGTGTTGCAGACGACGCGGTCCTCCCCCACCTGCCCCACCCAGCGCTCGTGTTCGGGCCGGGCGCGCGCATAGTCCGTGAGGTGGAAGCCGAGCACGTAGATGCCGCCCGGCTTCAAGAGCCGCCGCGTCCCCAGCAGGTGCTGGCGCGCCGCGGCCTCACTGTCCAGGTAGCGGAAGGTCGACACCAGGCAGTGCGCCAGGTCCACCTGACCCTCCAGCGACGGGTCGGCGAAGGACTCCATGCGTGACGGCCCCAGCTTCACGCGCCGCCGCTGCGCCGGCGTCAGGCGCTTTCGCGCATGGGCCAGCATCGCCTCGGAGATGTCATAGCCCACCACCCGCAGGCCCCGGCTCGATGCCTCCTCCACGAGCCGCCCCGCGCCGCAGGCGGGCTCGAGCCACAGCTTGCCGCCCGTGCCGAAGCGCTCGCTGAGCGTCTGGAGGAAGTCCACCTCGCGCACGGTGTCCGTGCCGAAGATGGCTTCGTAGTACTGCGGGTGTTCGTACCAGTCGGTGCGTTTTTCCATGAAGGGCGCTCAGTGGCCGGGGTGCTCGGGGTGCCCCATCAGCCGCGCGAGCAGGAACATCAGCAGCAGGCCCGCGAAGAGCGCCAGCACGTTGCGGCCCGGCTGGTCCTTGCCGTGCCGGTGCACGTGGGGCAGCAGGTCCGACACGGCGATGTAGAGGAACGTGCCCGCGGAGAAAGCCAGGGCCTTGGCCGCGAGGCTTTCGAACTGCAGCATCGCGTCGAAGAGGAAGTAGAGCAGCGCGCCGGCCGGCACCATCATCCCGTACAGCGTGGACAGCGACAGGATGGAGGCCTTCGAGCGCCCCTCCGTCTTGAGGATGGAGGCCAGCGACAGCGCGGAGGGCACTTTGTGCGCGACGATGGCCAGCAGCGCCATGCCCCCCACGCCCTCCTCCACCGCCGACCCCAGGGCAATCCCGTCAAACAACGTGTGCGTGGACAGCCCCAGGAAGGCGGTGAGCCCCAGCACGTGGCCCGGATGCACCGAGTGCCCGGTGCCCGCCATGGTGTCTCCGTGGGAGATGTCCTCGCCCGCGTGCGCGACGAGGTAGCGCTCCAGCACCAGCAGGAAGGCGAAGCCCGCGGGCACCAGGGCGAAGGCCCACCATCCGCCACCCAGATACGCCTCCGGCAGCATGTGGAAGAAGGCGGCGCCCAGCATCACGCCCGCGGCGAAAGCCAGGAAGCGCACCAGATGGGTGGGACGGTCGTTCAAGACGACGACCACGGCGCCAGCCAGCGCGCCGAGGACGATGATGAGGGAATACAGGGCCACCGTGGCCAGGAC
This sequence comes from Myxococcus sp. CA023, assembly GCF_010998615.1. Lineage (GTDB taxonomy): Bacteria > Myxococcota > Myxococcia > Myxococcales > Myxococcaceae > Myxococcus. The sequence goes on from NZ_JAAEAH010000062.1 coordinate 28,774, forward strand.
CGGCGACATGGGGCGCGCACCCTACATCAAAAAACCAAATCAGTAGCGCCGGAGCACCAACAACCCCACCCGGCCCGGTTTCACCTCCACCGGATGCTCCGTCACCTGCCCCCAACTCGTCACACGCACGGTGTGATTCCCCGCGGGCACGCGAAAGCGCGCCACCTGGAACTCCGCGGGCAGGGAGAGCCAGGAACGCAGGTCTGGCGCATTCATCGCGCTGAGGACGAGGAAGGTCAGCACGCCCAGTTCATCGCTCTTCGTCAGCGCGCCCACGCCCGCCGCCACGCCCGCCTTCACGGCCACGCCAGCGAGCTGCTTCGCCAGCATGCGGCCAATCCGGTCATTCAGGTGGACCACGGCCACGTCCGCCAGGGACGTCACCGTCACCGCCTGCTGGGACTGGCCCTCCAGGGCGACACTCACGGGCGGCGCGAGCCCCCGGTTCCGGTAGGTGGGGACTTCAATCAGGTCGCCACCGCCGCCCGGGTCCCTGGAGCCGCGCTGCTTCTCGGGAGACAGGCCCGCCTCCACCACGACGACGAGCTGCCCTTCGTCCGGCGCCAGCGGAGCGTGCGGGACGTCCGGGTACTTCGCCAGCAGCTCCGCGTACATGTCGTCGCGGCCCACCTTCTTCGCCAGCCGTAGCAGGGGCTCGGCCAGCGCGTCCTTGCGGGGCGCGATTTCATAGGCCTTCGCGTAGTCGATGTAGGCCGAGTCCCAGTCTCGCTGGTCCTCCCGGATGACGCCGCCCAGGTAGCGGGCAATCGCGAGCTGCTCGTAGGGCTTCTTCTCCTCGGCGATCATCTTCTCCAGGCGCTCGTTGACCTGGCGGACCTCCACCATGGCGGCTTCGTCGTCGCCCAGCTCCGCGTAGTTGAGCGCCTGGAGGACGGAAATCATCAGCTTCTCGAAGTCCTCCCCGCGGTAGGTGCGCTGACGCTCGTTGGTGACGAGCGTCTTCGCCTCCTCGCTGACGGAGACACTGTCGATCTGCTCGCTGAGCCGCTCCGCCTCCTCGAGCACGGCGTTGCTCTCCGCCCACTGCCCGGCGGCGTGCAACACCATGCCCTGGTCCATCAACACCAGCAGGCGGTCCTGCGCGGGCCCTTCCTTCGCCGCGGCCTCCAGCGTGGAGAGCGCGCGCGAATAGTCCCCGGACTGGTATGCGGACCGCACGCCCCGGGTTCGCGCCACATAGTCACCCGCGCAGCCCGACGACAGGAGGAGCACGCTCGCGAGCGCGAGCGCGCCCCACCCGCTCAGGCGGACCGGGCTGCGGGAGTGGATGGACATGGAAGGGTGCGCCCGTTACCAGCTCACGCCGCGCTTCTCGAACTTCTTGCGAATCTGCTTCTCGTCCGTCCACTCGATGAGGCCGGTCCGCACGTTGCTGAGCTTCGCGGTCATCTTGTAATAGACGAGCTTGTCACGGCCGACCTCCTGGATGATGGAGGCGAGGTCGCCCGTCATCAGGAAGTCCACCGACGTCTGCTGACCCGGGCCCTTGGCGGTGTTCGGGTCGACGTAGCCGGACTGCTGGTACTCGTACTCCTCGGCGATGTCCTGGCGCGCCTGCTGGTCCACCAGGGCGAAACGGCCCGTCTGCGCCAGCGCCGTCTGAATCTTGTCGCCCAGCGAGCGCATGTCGATGTGCTCGGAGGTGCTGTTCTTCAGCTTGCCCACCAGGACGATGGGCAGCGAGCCATCCGGCCGGGGCTGGGAGAAGCGCGGCGAGGTGGCGAGCGACTCCGCCATCTTCTTCGCGATGAGCTGCAGGTCGTTCTCGTTGAAGCGGTCCGACAGCATCTCGATGGTGTTCGGGTCCTCGTACGTGCCACGCGTGAAGGCGCGCGGGCCCGTGCAGGCGGACAGCGAAGCGGCGAGGCAGGCGGACAGAAGCAGGCGGCGGGTGTTCATGGTGCGGGTCACTCCTAGTTCCATTCGCATTCGAAGCGGCTGCCTTCGAAGTTCCACTTGTAGGCGAGCACCGCGTCGCGGCGGTACCCGGCCGTCAGGCGGCAGACGTTCTGCAGCGACGCACGAGGGTAGTCGAAGGTGTAGCGCTGCGACCGCGACAGCTCCTGCGCGGTGAGCTGGGACGGATGCGTGAGCGTGGGGCTGGCGCTGGCGACAACCAGCACGTTGTGCTTGCCGTAGGTGCGCAGCGGCACCTGGCCCGCCAGCTGGACACGGCGCACGGTGCGCGCGACGAGGATGTCGCTGCGGTCCACCGTCGTCTCGTGGCTGTTGCGGCGGCTCAGCAGCTCCGGGATGTTGGCGGTGAAGACGCGGGTGATGTCTCCGTCGTCCACGAAGAAGTAGAGGAACGCCTCGCGCGCGGTGCGGCTCTCACCGGTGAAGTCCAGCGTCACCAGCAGGTTCAACCCGCGGTTGGGCGCCAGTCCGTGCCGGGACACCGCGGCCAGCACGTCCTTGTCCACGCCGGCCTTCTTGAGCCGGATGAGGCCGTCCGCGCTGGCGTCGCAGGCGCAGCGGCGCTCTTCAATCATCTTCACGAGCTGGGCGGGCTCGAAGCCAGCCTGGGACAGCTTCGTCAGCTCTTCGTCGGTGAGCGGGAGCTGGTCGGAGCGCTCGTAGATGCGCGGGAGCTGGTTGGGGTCCCACTGGATGATGTTGTAGGTCTGCACGTCTCCGGCCGGAAACGGCAGGTTCACCTGCGGACTTCCCCGGCCGGAAACAGAGACGGGCGCCTGGCTGGAGGCCAACGCCAGCGTGGCGGCAAGCAGTTGGGCAATCATGTCGAAGCCTCCTTGCTAGAACTTGTAGCCCACGGACATGCCCAGCCGGTGCGTGACGCCGCCACCGCCAATGGGGATGTCCGGGGTGTAGTTGAGGGCCATGAGGATGTTCTCGTGGTCCCCCAGCAGGATTTCGGCACCCAGCTGCGGGGAGATGCCAAAGCGCAGGCCCTCTCCCTCCGGGATGACGATGGCGCCGGCCTTCAGGCCCGCGGTGAACACCAGCGGCCAGCCCCAGGTCCGGAAGCGCGGGCCCACCATGCCGACGAAGCGGCCCCCGTCGAACACGTAGGCACCACTCACGTCCAGCTGGTACCAGTCCGCGCCCCACAGCGACAGCGTGGCGCCCACGAACAGCGGCGGGCCTTCCGGCGCGCCCCGAGGCGGCTTGCGGGAGTTGATGGCCGCGCCCCAGTCGAGCTGGAGCGACACGCTCCGGCCTCCGGGACCGCTGTAGCCCCCCTTGCCGTACTCGGACTCCTCTGGACCGTCCGTGCGGCCTCGGGATTGGGCACTGGCGGTCAGCGGCACGGTGGCGGCCACCATCGCAAGGGCCCCACACAACCTGACATGACGCATCATCTCGAAGACTCCCCCGGGCGGTAGGTGCGAATTTCCAGCGCTATGACGGCGCGGCGCGCCGACTATTCAAAACCCCATGCCCCCAGGCAAGGGCTCACTGCGCCTGGGGGGCAGCCCGCCTTCACGCCCGAGGCGGCGTGGGCGGCGAATCCGGGGAAGCGGACAGCTGCGCCGGGTCCAACTCGGGCGGCGGGAAGGGACGCGCCTCCGTGCGGGTGACGGGCAGCCACAGCGGGTGGGCGCGCAGGAAGGCCACCAGCTTCTCGCGCACCAGGGCCCGCAGGTCGAAGAGCTTGCTGAAGTCCGACACGCTGACCAGCGCGCGCACCGTGAGGGTCCGGTCCAGCACGTCCAGGACGACCACCGTCGCCACGCGGCCGTCCCACATGGACTTGCCCTCGTTCTCCAGGATGCGGCGCAGCTCCACGCGGAGCGCGTCGATGTCCGTCTGGAAGTCCACCTGGAGGATGACGGGCCCCAGCATCTCCGGATTCCCCTTGCTCCAGTTCTGGAAGGGCTTGTCCAGGAACTGGACGATGGGGATGACCAGCCGGCGCTGGTCCCACGTCCGCAGCACCACGTAGGTGAGCGTGATTTTCTCCACCGTGCCCCACTCGCCCTCGGTGATGAGGGTGTCGCCAATACTGATGGGCTGGGTGATGGAGAGCTGGATGCCGGCCAGCAGCGTACCAATGGACTTCTGCGCCGCGAGACCGAGCACCAGGCCGGCGATACCGGCGGAGGCCAGCAGTGACACTCCGACATTGCGCACCACCTCGAACTGGATGAGCAGCAGCGCCGCGGCGATGACGTAGGTGGCCACCTCGAAGATGGCGCGGAGCACCACCAACTGCGTGCTCACGCTGCGCGCCCGTGCCGCGTCCTTCATCTCCGACGACACGCGGCTCTGCACGAAGGCGACGGAGACGTGGAGGATGCGCAGCACGGCCCAGGCCAGCGCCACGACGCTCAACGAATAGCCAATCCGGATGAACACGCCCTGCGCCGGACGAGGCAGCCGCAAGAGCAGCGTGCCCACCACCAGCAGCGCGGAGAAGGTGAGCAGCTTCAGCGGCCCCTTCCCCGAGGAGACCACATCCTCCTCCCAGGTGAACCGGGTCCACCGCGCCACACGGCGGGCGAAGGCCAGGACCAGGCGCTCCAGCAGCACCGCCAGGCCCAGGCTGCCCAGCACCGTCACCAGCAGCCCCAGCCACTGCCAGGGCTCCAGTCCCAGCACCGTGTCACTGAAGAAGAAGGCCGGCAGGAGGCCCACCAGCCGGGGGCCATACTCCGCGAAGAGCGGGTCCACCTGCCGCACCGTGGACTCGCTGAAGACCCAGACCTGCGCCCCCTCTGCAGAGGAGACACGCTGGACGCGGACAGGGACGTTGTTCCCCTGCAACGGAATGGTGCCCAACTGGTCGTAGCGCGCGTCGGCCGGGTCGCCCTCCTGCTCCTTGCTCAGCGAGCCCACGTCCACGGGCAGTTTGCGGTCCAGCACGAACTTGAGCGCGCGGGCCAGTTGGAAGCCCCGCTCCGCCTGCTGGGCGCGGGGGATGTAGTCCAGGTCCAGGTAGTGCGCCGCCAGGGCGTAGTCCCCTCGGTGCGCGGCGGCCAGAAAGCCCTGCACGGTGGCCTGCGGCGTCTTCCGGTCCACCGAGGGGGGCGGCGGGCTGAGACCTGCGTTGAGCGCGGCGGCAGGAAGGCTCCACAGCAGCCCCAGTCCCAGGACGAGTGCTCTCAGGGTCCATCTGTCACGGTGCATCATGGCGGACTTCCATATCCCTTTTTGGATGTCTCACTGGAAAGAAGTCGTCCCCGGAGACCCGGCGGGCGAGCGTGCGGCGGTGGACATCCGAAATCAGGGAAACGCCGGCCCCGGGAGCGCACGGGAAAGCGTTGGTGCGGCGCGTGGGGGTAGGATAGATAAAGGAGTGAAGGAAGGTCGCCGTGTCCGAGAAGCGAAGAATCCTCCTGATTGATGACAGCGAGATTACGCTCGCGATGGAGAAGGCCGTGCTCGAAGCGCGCGGCTACGAGGTCATCGCCACCTCCACGCTCATGGAGTTCGAGAAGACGCTGCAGACCTGGCGCCCGGACCTCATCCTCACCGACATCCACATGCCCGAAGCCAAGGGCACGGATATCTGTCGCACTCTGAAGAACGAGTACGGCACGCAGGACATCCCCATCGTCCTCTTCTCCAGCCTCCCGGACGACGAGCTGTCCAAGCTGGCCGAACAGGTGGGGGCAGACGGCTCCCTGTCCAAGGTGAACGGACTGGAAGCCATGGGTGAGAAGATCGACGAACTGGTGCAGAGCATCCTCTGGTGAATCCCATGCGTGCCTTCCTCGCCGCGGCCCTGTTGGCCGCGTCGCTCGCTGGCTGTGCACGCAAGGACCCGCCCCCCAAGCCCGCGGAAGCAGACGCTTCGTCTTCGTCGGCCACCGCCGCCGCGAAGCCCGCCGCGGCAGCAAGCCAGGGCTCGGGCGCCATCCTCTTCCTCTCTGCCGACACGCGTGGCTACCTGGGCCCGTGCGGCTGTAGCGAGAACATGCGAGGCGGCATCGCCCGCGCCGCCGCGCAGGTGCAGTCGGCGCGCAAGGGCTCGCTGCCCGTCCTCTATGTGGATGGCGGCAACAGCCTCTTCGGCGAGCAGCGGCTCAAGCCGGGACAAGTGCCCCAGGAGGAGCGCAAGGCAAAGGCGCTCGCGGACGCCATGCGGCACATGGGACTGGCGGTGCGCGCCACCGGCCCGCTGGACGACACGCAGGGCGTGGACTTCCGCAAGGGACTGAGGCTGCCGGAGCTGGCGCCGGGCGCGGTGAAGCTGCTGCCCGCGGGCGAACGGACGGTGGGCGTGGTGGCGGCGACCACGGCCGTGCAGCTCGCGGAGGCCAGCGCCCAGGCCCGCTCGCAGGGAGCGGACTTCGTGGTGGGCCTGCTGGATGTCACGCTGGACGTGGCCCAGCAGGCGGTGGAGCAGCCGGGCCTGAAGGCCGACGTGGTGGTGGCCACCCGCACCGCCACCGAGTTCAGCGGCGAGCAGAACCGGCTGGTGCGGTCCGCGGTGCCGGTGGTGGCGCTGCAGAGCAAGGGACGCTCACTGCTGCGAGTGGACCTGGCCTATGCGCCCCAGGCAGGCCCCTTTGCGTTGCAGAAGGGTCAGGATGACCTGGAGCGTGAGGCCGCCGCACTGGAGCAACGCACGGCGCTGCTGGACAAGGACATCAACCTCCCCGGCACGGACCCGAAGCTCAAGGCGCTCAAGCAGGGCAAACGCGACGAACTGGTGGCGCGCCGGCAGGCCCTGCTGGACGCTCCGCCCGTCACCCCCGACGGCGTCAACGCATTCACGCTGCGCTTCGTCCCCCTGGAGTCCAGCCTTCCCTCCGACGCGGAGGCGGTCGCGCTGGTGTCCGCCTACGACGCGGACGTGGGGAAGATGAACCTCGCCTGGGCGAAGGCGCATGGACAGGACTGCCCGCTTCCGGCGCCGGGCCGCGCGGGCTTCGTGGGCAACGAGCCCTGCCGCACCTGCCACGAGGACGCCTTCCTCGTCTGGGAGAAGTCCAAGCACCACCACGCCTGGGAGACGCTGGAACAGGTGGGCAAGCAGTTCCACCTCAACTGCGTGGGGTGCCACGTCACCGGCTGGGAGCAGCCCGGCGGCGTTTGCCGGCTGGACAAGGTGGCGGGCCGCGAGGACGTGGGCTGTGAGAGCTGCCACGGTCCGGGCTCGGAGCACGCGGATGCGCCTGGCACCCACAACATCATCGCCTCGCCGGGCGAGAGCGTGTGCGTCACCTGCCACAACCCGGAGAACTCGCCTCACTTCGATTTCGCGACGTACTTGCCGCGCATCGTGGGGCCGGGACACGGGAAGCCCTAGTCATCCAGGAATCCAGGGCCTCGCCTGGGCGGTTGCTCCTACCCGACGTCCGAACAAGACGCGCATGCCGCGACTCCTTGTTTGACTGTCAAGGAAAAGGGCGATTACTTCCGGCTTTCGCCCGCCTCCGGGCGCCCGTTCCCGCGACTGTATGCCGCCTCTACCTCTGCTTCTGCTCGCCCTGGCCTCAGCCCCTGCCTCGGGGCTCACCCCACCGCCCGTGGGGCCCGTTCCTGCCAAGGCACAGGTGGTGGAATCCGAGAGTGCGCAGGCACCTGCAGCGCAGTCACCGGCCGAGAAGGCACCCACGGCCAGCCTGGAAACAGCACCCGTTGCCGTGAAGCCGACAGGCGAGGCTCCGTCGCCGGTGACTGGTGGCGAGAAGGCACCCACGGCCGCCACGGAATCTGGCACCGCGGATACCGCGACCGATGATGTCGATGAGCCCGGTTTGGAGCCGCTGGAGCCCGGCACGCCGATGGTGGCCGAGGACGCCTCCGAGCAAGACGAGGCCACGCGCGACGCGGTTGAATCCGAGTCCGCCGAGTTGGAGGAACTGCGCGCACTGGAAGGCGCCGCGCTGGACCCGGCGTCGCGTTCCACCGCGGAGGTGATGCAGTCGCTGCGGCGGCTCGGGCTCGCCAACCCGCTGCGGATGCGCATGCTGGACGCGCTCGACGAGCACACCTTCCGCGAGGACGAAGAGCTGCCGGAGATTCCGCTCATCACGGACCTGGCGACCTTCGACGTGGGGCAGATTCAGGACCGTTACGACATCCCAGTGGAGATGCAGCCGCTGGTGGCCCAGTACGTCCAGTTCTTCCAGGGGCCCGGGCGACGCTGGTTCCGCAAGTGGATGTCGCGCGCGGCCCGGTACGTGCCGGTGATGCACCCCATCCTGGAGCAGTACGGCCTGCCGAAGGACACGGTGTACCTGGCGATGATTGAGAGCGGCTTCTCGGCGCATGCCTATTCGTGGGCGCACGCGGCGGGGCCGTGGCAGTTCATCTCCAGCACTGGCAAGCAGTACGGGCTGAAGCAGGACTTCTGGGTGGACGAGCGGCGGGACCCCATCAAGGCCACCCACGCCGCGGCGTCATACCTGAAGGACCTCAAGCGCGAGCTGGGGCACTGGTACCTGGCGTGGGCCGGCTACAACACCGGCTCCGGGCGCGTCCGGCGGATGGTGGAGCGGCACGGGACGACGAACTTCTGGCTCCTGTCCGAAGAGCGCGGCCTGGCGAAGGAGACGAAGCACTACGTGCCCAAGCTGATTGCCGCGGCGCTGGTGGCCAAGCATCCAGCGGCGTTCGGCTTCAACGAGAACGAGTTCGACCCCGAGCCCGTGCTCGACTTCGACGAGGTGCAGCTCACCGACGCGGCAGACTTGGACGTCGTCGCCCGCGCGGCCGGCGTGTCCGTCAAGGTGGTGCAGGACCTCAACCCGGAGCTGAAGCGCTGGTGCACCCCGCCGGCGACGGCAAAGAAGCCCTACACGCTCCGGCTCCCCAAGGGAACGGGGCCGCAGTTCGCGGATAGCTACAAGCGCATCAGCCCCGCGGAGCGGCTCACCTTCCGCATCCACAAGGTGACGCGTGGCGACACCCTGTCCCAGATCGCGGAGAAGTACGGCACGGCGTCCGAGGCCATCCTCCAGATGAACCAGCTGAAGTCAGCCCGGACGTTGCGCGTGGGCGGGGAGCTGGTGATTCCGATTCCCGCCGGCAAGAGCTCGGGCGGCGCGCTGGCGACGAAGGTGGCGCAGGCCCGCCGCACCGGCGTGGTGGTGCGGCCCGAGGACGAGGTACCGGCGGGCACGCCCAAAGGCCCGGTGGCCGCGGGCCCCGTGAAGAAGGAGACCATCAACGGGCGCACGCGCGTGACATACGGCGTGATGTCCGGTGACAGCCTCTGGGTGATTGCGAACAAGTTCAACGTGTCGGTGGATTCGCTGAAGCAGTGGAACAACCTCAAGCGGCGCAACCCGACGCTCCAGGTGGGCTCCACGCTGTTCGTCTGGCCCGATGGCAACACGGCCACCGCCAGCGTGCAGGAGCGCGGCGGCACGGTGCTGGCGAAGCACTCGGTGAGCGTCGCCAAGCCCGCGGGCAAGGCCGGCAAGGTCCACGCGCTGGCGGAGGGCGAGACGCTCTGGTCCATCGCGCAGCGCTACGGCGTCAGCGTGGACGACATCATGCGGTGGAACAAGATCAAGGACCACCGCACCATTCCCACGGGAAAGGTGCTGCTCCTCAGCGCGCCATAGTCTCCGGCGCGAAGACAGGCCTCGCGTGGTTGCGTCGGGCCAGCGATTTGCACTGAGGCCGGGGATGACCTCATCCATCTCGCCACCGGAGTCACGTATCTCGTTCCTTCCGCCTGACGTCCCGGACGCGGCATCAACGCCCGCCCTCGGGAAGACGGCACGCAGTCCCAAGCCTGCCTCCCGAGTCACCGTCGACCAAGGTCCTCAGCCCGCGCTGGATGCACGTCCACCGCCCGGGACGCCCTTGCCTCCGGAGGGCGTGGATCGGCCCGCGCGACCCCCAGCGCCCCCTGCCAACGCGCGATTCACCGGACTGCCCCAACTGGCGGACGTCGCGTCAGGGGCCCAGGTACTCGGCCCCGGCAGCCAGGGCGAGGGCCTCCGCGCCGTACAGGCCACCCTGCTCGACATGGGTTTCGCCCTGCACGGTGGCGCGGACGGACGCCACGGCCCGCACACTGCCCGAGCGCTGCGGAACTTCCAGGTTCATGCCTCGCGCACCTTCCCCGCCGTCCTCCCTACGGGCGCCCTGGATGCCGCCACGCTGCGCGCGCTGGATGCACTGGCGCCAGCGCCAGGGGCGCGTGGGCAGACACGGGGACTGCCTTCCGCCTTCTTCGACGGACAACAGGTCCGCGTGGTGGTGGCCCTCCGGGAGCACCGGACCTTCCTCTTCGACACCCGTGGACAACTCGTGGACATCTTCCCCAATGCCACGGGCGCCGCGGCCTCCCCTACCCGCACCGGGCTCAAGATGGTCCGCACGAAGTTGGATCAACTGGCCACCGAAGCGGCCGGCGCACGGCTGTGGAACGACCGCCATGTCTTCGGCGTGCGCATGCTCGACCTCTCCTGGGCGGATGGCCGGCACTCCGGTGAAGAGCTGCACGGAACGAATGCTCCGTCCCTCCTGGGCACCGACGTCTCGCACGGCTGCATCCGGCACTCGAACGAGGCCGTGCGCGTGCTGCACGACGCGCTTTCCGTGGGAGACCGCGTGGCCGTCGTCGAGCACGTGGACGACCCGCACCTGGGCGTACCGCGCCCCGTGGCATGAGCCCGTGCCTCGCCCTGAAGCGAAGCCCAGGCCGCGAAGCCCCGCGTCAGTTGCCGGGCGCGAAACGGAACAGGCTGGCGGCGAAGTACAGGCTGTTGCGCTGGAAGACGCCTTCGGACGACGTGCCCTTCTCCAGTTTGTCCTGCACCCGCTTGGGCAGGTTTGCGTAGAGGTCCTGCCCCAGCAGCTCCTCGATGCGGTCCACGGGCACGCGGTGCGAATCGAGCAGCGGGAGGATGTCCTCCTTCTTCGACGGCCCGTCCTTCGTGTTGGGCACCAGGTACGCGTACATCGTGAGGCTGCCGTTCGGCAGCTCGTGGAGGACCGTCTTGAAGTTGTGCGTGGGCACGGCGAGGCGGCGTTCCCCCGCCCCCGTCGTCTCCCGCTTCTCTGGAGGCAGCGGCTGCCCCTTGTCATCCAGGTACAGGTTGCCGGTGAGGATGTACGCCTTGCCGCCCAGCGAGTTCACGAGACCGGAGACGCCCTGCTCCAGCGTGCGCCACACCTGCTGGTTGTGGTTGCCATGCTGGGGAGCGATGTTGGTCATCAGGTGGCTCTCGTTCATCGCCTCCTGCGTGGGCGAGTCCTCCGCCGGCTTCATGTGGCCCCGGTCGAAGCCCGTCCGCGTGTAGTCGGAGTCGGTGACGCCGTTGCGGCCCAGCTCGGGGTCGCGAACGAAGGTGCTCTCCAGCCGGGACACCGTCGCGGGCGTCTCCTGGATGTCCGACGCAGACAGCATGTAGCTCACGAAGGTGGGGACGTTCGCCCCCTGGTCCAGCGCCAGGCGCGAGTACTCCTTCACCAGGCTGAGCCCCTCCGAGCCCGGCGCTCCGGCGGGGCGCAGTGGGTCCAACTCTCCGGCCGCCTCGGCCACGCGGCTCTGGAACGCGGCCATCTGCTGGTCCGGCACCCAGCGGGTGTCCGCGTGCTTGCCCGCCTTTGACGCCTGGATGAACGCGTCCAGTTCCCCCGCGCTGAGCTGGCCGTCTCCATTGCCCCCCAGCAGGTCCGCGCGCCGGGCCACCGTGGCCTGCCAGCCACTCTCGAAGGCGTCCACGCCCACCGCGGAGCCATTTCCCTGCGCGAGCTTCGCGTCCAGCGAGGAGCGCTTCTGCTGAAGCGCGGTGGACGTCAGGTACTGCCCGTCCTCGGGCGCGGCCAGGTAGCGCTCCAGCTCCGCCGCGGACACCTGCCCGTTGCCACCGCGCGTCTTGCTGCCCGCCGCGTCGGCGGCCTGCATCAACCCCACCTGCCAGCTGTCATCCTTCCAGCCGAACTTCTCCTGGAGCTCGTTGATGGGCACCTCGCGGGCCGTCGAGCGTCTCCAGCTTCCTCCCGGCGTGGTGACGGCATTGAGAGGCGAAGCGGCCGATGCCGGGCGCGGGGGAACGGCTCGCGTCGTGGTGGGTCGCAGCGTCATCCTGAATGTCCTCGGGGCCGACGAGGTGAAGCACGAGGTGAGGTCCCGCCTCCCATCGTCGGCCGTTCGGCGCGCCAAGTTGCGTCACGGCTCCGTTTTCTTACGAAGAAAAAGAACCTGGGGGTCGTTTCGCACCTGGATACCCGCCTAACCCTTCTTTCCAGGGGCTTTCGACGGGCTCAGGGCCTCGGGGCCCGCCTTCTGGAGGGCCTGGACGATATGGGCCTCGGCCTGGAGCCGCTCCACGTGGTCCGGGGACAGCCCGGCTTCCTCGGCCGACAGCGCCAGGGTGACGAGGAAGGACTCACTCACGAGCCCCTGCGCGGGCGTCGCGGGAGCCGCGGGCGTGAAGACATGGGCGCTGAGCACGGCCCCGGTGAAGGTGCGCACCTTCACCTGCCGGACCTCGGTGGCGCCCGCCATCGCAGACTCCAGGCGGACCAGCGCGTCCCAAGCGTCCGCGGGAACACGGCGGAGCATGCCTGGGAGCTTGTGGCCCGGCGCATCCACCAGCCGGGCCACCTTCCCGCCCCAGGCCGCCGACGCCACGTCGTAGACGACGTCCACGTCGAGCGCCTCGGCCAGCTCGCCCTCCAGCACGTCGGGAATGGGCGGGAGCCCCGGGAGGCGCTCGTGCGCAATCACCGGGGCCAGGTCGAGGGAGTACGCGAACCAGAAACGCGGAGCAGTGGGGCCAGCAGCCATGTCCCAAGTCTCAGCGGACCGTGCGCCCAGGACAAGCGCCTGGGCGCGAGGCGGCACCGGCTACTGCGACTCCAGCAGCGCCTTCAGCTCGCGCACGCGCCGGGTGATGTAGTCCCGGTCCAGTTGGCGGAAACCCTCGGGCAGCAGCTCGCGGCTGGTGCACTCCTGCACCGCCACCAGGTTCTGCAGCTCGATTTCCAGCGGATAGCTGGGGGGCACGAAGTCCGCGAGCACCGCGGCCAGGTCGTCCTTCGTCACCGTCTCGCGGCCCTCCGCCAGCGCGCGGAACTTCGAGCGCACCATGACGGCTTCGATGTCCGCGCCGCTGAAGGCGCGCACGCCCTCCGGAATCAGCGTGGAGAAGGATTCGATGCCTTCCACGGACACGCCCGTCTTCTTGGACATGACCTGGAACAGCTCGTCCCGCTCCGCGTCCGTCTGCGGATAGAAGAGCGCCAGGTGCTCCTCCGCGCGCCCCTGCCGCTTGAGGTCGATGGGCAGCAGGTCCGGCCGCGCCGTCATCAGGAACCAGACAATCTTCCCGCGGTAGAACGTGTTGCCCATGAACGAGGCGATGGAGCCGAACACGCGGCTGCTCGTCCCGGAGTCTCCGCCGGAGTCACGGTTGCCGAGGAACGTATCCGCCTCGTCAATCATCACCGCCACCGGCCACAGGGCCTTGAGCAGGTTGAAGATCTTCTCGAGGTTCGCCTCGGTGACGCCCTGCCACTGGCTGCGGAAGTTGAGGAACTTCACCACCGGGATGCCAATCTCCCCGGCGAAGCAGCTCACCATGAACGTCTTGCCCGTGCCCACGGGGCCCGACAGCAGGTAGCCCATGGGCATGACCTCCAGGCGCCCCTTCTTCAAGGCCCCAGCGGCCTGCCGCAACATCTGCTTGGCCTTGGCGTGTCCCGCCACGGCGTCCAACGTGTGCACCGGCTCGATGAACTCCAGCAGGCCGTGGCACTCCGCCTGGATGATTTCGCGCTTCTTCTCCTTGAGCAGCTCGGAGGTGATGCGCACCTCGCGCTCGATCGCCTCCGTGAGCACGCGGTCCAGGTTGATGCGGGACAAACCCGCCGTCATCTTCGCCAGGCCCGCCAGCGGCACGTCCGACACGGACTGGAGCCGCTTGCCCTCCAGCTTGTAGCGCACGTACTCCAGCCGCTCCTCCTCGGTGGGAAGGGGCAGCTCGATGGGCGCCACGTACGGGTTGCGGCTGATGCGCGGCGACACGTCCGCCAGGTTCTCCGCCAGCAGCACCACGGACACGTCGGACGCGAGGAACTGCGGGTCGTGCGCCCACTTGTCCAACGTGGCCACCACGAAGCGGTCCTCGCTGGAGAGGTGACTCATCTCTCCGCCGGGAACGAGCGTCTCCGCGAAGTCGACGATGAGCGCCAGCGAGCGGCCCTCGCTCAGGCGCATGCGCATGAAGTTCTCCAGAATCTGGAGCGCGCGGCCCGGGTCTCTCGGCATGACCTTGGCGTAGTCGGTGCCGTACATGGCGTCGTAGCCCGCCATGGCCCGCTGCAGGTCCTTCTGCGTCTCCGGCGTCGCGGAGCGGATGCCGGACGACCGGTCATAGAAGATGACGTGGTCCCGGCCGCCGAAGAGCTCCTCTGAGAGGAACGTCTTCAGCGTGCCGAAGCCGCGGCCGCCATCCTCGAGCTGCAGGGGCTGCAAGTCCCGCACGGCCCCGTACAGCAGGAAGGCGCTGACCGTCTTCGTGTAGTACTTCCGGGCCAACTGCTGGGCCCAGCGAGGAAGATCCGCCAGAGGATCCGCCTTGTTCACCTTGCGCACCTTGCTCACGAACTCCCGCCTCCTCTCGCTCCACCCACAGGGGAGCTGGCGCGCCCGCCCCCTGCTCGGGAGGCGGGCCTTCGGCTAACGGCAGCGCGGCTGCCGCTTGAGGGAAACGCTCGCCGTGGCCGGCTCATTGCCTGGCGCCGCGTCCGGGACGTCCACCTCGGCCTCGTTGTGGCACTTCAGCTTCAGGGTGAGCTGCCGCGCGCTGGGAGGCACCTGCACGACGGCGGGCGTGGTGACGCCCATGTCCTTGCCGTCCACGAAGATGGTGGCACCGGCCGGCTTGGACTCCACCTTCACCGACACCCGCATCACCGACGGCTCCAGCTTGAGCGACACCTCCACCGGTCCACCACCGGACACCGGCACCCGCTTGGACGCGGGCTTGTGGCCGGGCGCACTCACCTCCACCACCCACTCCGACCCGCTGATGGGCACGTCCTTGATGTAGGCCGCCGACTTGCCCTGCTCGCGCACCACCCGGCCATCCACCTTCACCTCGGCCGTGGCGGGCTCCGTCGTGAGCACCAACGCCGCGGTGCGCACCAGGCTCTCCAGCACCGCCTGCACGGGCGTGACGTCCTTCCCCTCGGTGACCTCCACCGTCTTCGTGAAGGTGTTGTAGCCCTCCGCGCTCACCACCACCATGACCTTGCCGGCGGGCACCTCGCGCAGGAGCGTCGCGCTGCCACCCTCCAGGGGCACCAACTGCGTGTCCAGGCGCACCTGCACGCGGTTGCGGACCTCCGAGGGCACTCCCTGCAGGTCCACCAGCACGTAGCCCACACCGGGCCCCGACACCGCCCAGCCGATCAGCGCCAGCACGAGCACGGCGGCCGCGCCGATGCCGCCGAAGAGCACCTTCCTCGGAATGGGCGCTCGGCCACCCACGGGCGGCATCGCGCCGGTGGGCCGCTCCGGGGCATCCCCATCGTCTTCATCGTCGTACGCGGGGGCCACCGGCCCGGGCGGCGCCACGGGCGGCAACGGGCGGGCCGCGGCCTGCGAGGCGTCGAGCACCTGCACATCCCGCGTCATCCGCGGCAAGCCCCCACCCCGACTCGTCCGAGGCGTGGACCCCGAGGCGGGCGGCGGCGGCGCGTCCGAGGGCGCCAGCGTGGGCACGGACATGGACGGCCGCACCACGGGGATGTTCGCGTGCGACATCCGTGGCGGGCCGACGGGAGGCGACAGGGGAGCGGGCGGCGAAATGACCGCCGTCCTGCCGCTGACGGGCTCGTCGTCCTCGTCGTGACCCGGCGTCGACGGCACCTCCAGCGGGGTGATGGCACGCCCGACGGCGGCACCCGGCTGCGTGGTGGGCTCTGGCGTGTCCGCGAACTCGTGGTCGCTGGAGACGAGCTGCGTCGCCCCACCCTCGTCCTCGTCGGGAGGGGGCGCAGCGGTGGCGGCCGTCAGCTTCGGCAGCGCGGCCAGCGTGGGCGAGCGGCGCACGCCACCTGGGGGCACCGCCGGCATGGCGCCCGTCATCCGGGGCTGCGGCGCTACCGGCTGCACCACCGGCACGGGCGCCGGCGGCGGCGCGGAGGGCATGATGGGGCTGTTGAAGGACGCGGCTTCCAGCGCGGCCTGCATGCCTTCGGGCGGCTTGATGTCCGCGTAGTCCAACAGGCGCTGCTTCTCGCGCTCCACGTCCTCCGCGAACGTGGACTTCATGTACTGCGCCAGGTCCTTGCGGCTGAAGATGGTGTCGCTGGTGATGAGGAAGCGCTGCAGGTCGTCGCCCAGCTCGCTGGCGTACTGGTAGCGCTCGTCCACGTCCTTGGCCAACGCCTTGAGGACGATTCGCTCCAGCGTCTCCGGGATGCGCCGGTTGTACGTGGTGGGCGACGGCACCTCCGCCTTGCGCACCTTCTCCAGCACGCTGAAGTCGCTGTCGCCCACGAAGAGGCGCTCGCCGGTCAGCATCTCGTAGAGGCACACGCCAATGGCGAACACGTCCGAGCGCCGGTCCAACGGCAGGCCGCGGATCTGCTCCGGGCTCATGTAGCCGAACTTGCCCTTGAGGATGCCGGCCTGCGTCTTGGTCGCCTTGCCGGCCGCCTTCGCGATGCCGAAGTCGATGACCTTGACCTCGCCCTCATAGGAGATGAGGACGTTCTGCGGCGAGATGTCGCGGTGGACGATGTTCATGTCCCGCCCCATCCCGTCCTTCTTCCGGTGGGCGTAGTCCAAGCCCTCGCACATCTTGGACACGCAGAAGGCCACCAGCGGCACCGGAGCGGGCTCCCCCTTCTTCCGGCACCGGTCGAAGATGGCCCGCATGTCCTTGCCGGGGATGTACTCCATCGAGATGAAGTAGCTGCCGACGATGTTGCCCAGCTCGTAGATGGACGCGACGTTGGCGTGGGTCAGCTGGACGCTGATCTTCGCCTCGTCGATGAACATCGAGATGAACTCGTCGTCCTCCGCGATGTTGGGGAGGATGCGCTTGATGGCGACGAGCCGCTCAAAGCCGCTCGCGCCGAACTGCTTCCCGCGCCACACCTCCGCCATGCCGCCAATGTTGATGCGGTCCAGAAGGAGGTACTTCCCAAACGGGATGGGCTGCCGCTTCGGTTGAGTGGTCGTCACGTGGGGGAGGGTCCGTTCTCGGCGAGCCTATCGACCGGGGCTCCAAAGGGTCAACCTCGTGAAAGCCCCGCCCAAACTGACCAGGCAGGCAAGCGGCGGATCAGGGCCCCGCCCGAGGAGAACCCGCGTCCGTGTCACCGGCAGGTGACGGTGGGGCAGCAAGGCTGTCGCGGAATGCGGCTCCTGGCTCCGCCTCATCGGGTGGAATGGGGCGCACCAGCAGGAAGCGCGCCTCGCCCGCGACGGAAACGACGGCCGGCGGGCCGAAGCGCTCCTCCGCGGGGAGGCCCACCATCGTCACCCAGGCGCCCTGCCGCTCTGGCGCCACGCAGTAGAGGATTGTCCCGGCACGCACGCCGGGAGCATCTCGCACGGGCCCCTCGCAGTCCTTTCTGACCTGGAGGGTGTACGCCGGGAGTGACTCCCCCCGCACGAGGTACGGCGGCCGGCCCAGTTCCTCCAGCAGGGACTGGAGGAGGCGCGGGTCATCCGGCACCTCCAGCGCGGAGGTACGTTCCTGCGCCGATTGGTGGAAGCGCTGGAGCGCCATGGACGCGATGTCCGTGGACGTCAGCGGCGTGCGGCTCTCCGACAGCACCAGGTCCACGAAGAGCGCGCCCACCAGGACGATGGGCAGCAGCCGGTAGCCCTTGAAGCCCTCCTCCTTGCGCTGGAGCAGGCCCACGACGAACGCGAGCGCGGCCACCGCGGCCACGGCCAGCACCACGGCGGGCCGCTCCAGGGAGGGCACCGTCATGAAGGCGGACACGTCCGAGGTGCGGGCGCGCACGGCGTCGGAGAGGTCGCCTCCGTAAATCCAGGCGATGGCCATCAAGCTCAGCGCATTGCCAAGCAGCGTCTTGCGAGAAGGAAGTGTCATCCGGCGAGCGTGCGTGCGGGGTCGGTGGCGGCGGCGCGGCGGCTGGGGAAGTACGCGCCCGCGAGCGCGGCGAGGAGCCCCAGGGCGACACCTCCGGCCACCACCGGCCAGGGGAAGGAGAAGAAACTGTCGGGCTTGAAGGGGAAGTTGGGCAGGTAACCCGCCGCCAGGCGGTTGACGCCCAGGGCCAGCAGCAGCGCGGCGATGGTTCCCGCGGCGCCGCCCGCGAGCCCCACCACGGCGGCCTCGGCCAGGACGATGGCGCGGATGTCCGCGCGAGAGGCCCCCACCGCCTGCATGACGCCAATCTCCTTGGCGCGCGCCCGGACGGAGGCGGACAGCGAGTGGGCGATGTTCACCGCCGCGAGGATGCAGATGAGCAGGGACAGCAGCGCCAGCGCGGAGGTGGTGAGCGCCACCGCCGCGCCCGAGTTCTCCGCCATCCGGCGCTCCTGGTCGTCGATTTCCAGCCCCATGCCCTTCACCGCGTCCACGATGACGGGCACCTGCGACGGGTCCGTGGCGACCAACGTGACACCGGAGTAGTTCTCCGCGTCCACGCCGAACGCGCGGTTGAGGCGGATTGCCGCGTCCAGCGGAATGGTGATGCCGGCCAGTAGCGCCCGGTCCGACGCCCCCACCACCTGCGCCTGCCCGGACTGCGTGGGCCCCGATGCGGACGCCGCGGCCACGTAGGAGCGGTTGAACTCCACCGGGAAGCCGAAACCCACCAGCATGTTGGCGGAGAGCTGTGGCAGCTTGCGCGCCGGAGCGAACGTCTTGTTGTACAGCTCCAGGAGTCGCGTGGACACGAGCGCCGGAATCGGCTGCCCCTCCCCCGCGTCCTTGAACTCACCCATCTGCACGTCACCCTGCACCAGCGCCGGCTCCACGCCCAGGGCCAGCACCTCCATGCCCATGCGGAGCCTGGTGCCGAAGAAGACGCCGTCGTAGCGCGTCACCGCGGGCACGCGCACGTTCATCTTCCGGTAGGCGGCCTCCACGCCGGGGAGCTCGCGCAGGCGCTCCACCGTGGGCGCGTCCAGCGTGCCACCGCCCAGCAGCGAGCCCAGCGACACCGCCGGGGGCACCACGTCCACCAGCCGCGCGTCCGTGGGGAAGACCTTCTCCCGGATGACGGCGCCAACACCCAGGCCCAGGCCCACGAAGAACACCAGCGCGCCCACGCCCATGGCCACGCCGAAGGCGGAGAAGAACGCCCCCTTGCGCTCACGGGCGAGGCTCAGCCGGACCAGCCGGGACAGTGCGTCCAGCCTCATGGCGAACCTCCCGTGGCCACCTGAAGCCCTGCGCGCTCCTCCACGAGCTGCCCGTCCTTGAGCCGCAGCACGCGCCCGGCCGCCGCGCTCATCCGTTCCTCATGGGTGACGCACAACACGGTGAGTCCTTCGCGGTGCAGATCCTGGAACAAGGCGATGACGCCCGTGCCCGTGGCCGCGTCCAGGTTGCCCGTGGGCTCGTCGCACAGCAGCAGGCGGGGCTTGCCGAACAGGGCGCGGGCAATGGCCACGCGCTGCCGCTCGCCACCGGACAGGCGCACCGGCGCGCGGTCCTTCTTCGCGCCCAGGCCCACGCGCTCCAGCAGCGCCTCCGCGCGCTTGCGGGCATCCGGGGGCGCCACGCCGAAGTGCGACGGCAACAGCACGTTCTCCACCGCGGAGAGGTTGGGGATGAGGTGGAAGGACTGGAAGACGAAGCCCACGTGCGTGTTGCGGAAGTGCGCCAGGGCCTTGTCGCCCAGGCCTCGCAGCTTCACGCCGCCCACGCTGATGTCGCCGCGGTAGTCGACGTCCAGGCCGCCCAGCAGGTGGAGCAGCGTGGACTTCCCGCTGCCGGACGAGCCCACCACCGCGACGAACTCCCCTTCCGTCACGTCCAGCGACATGCCGTCGAGCACGCGCACCTGGGTGCCGTCGCCATCCACGTACGTCTTCACGACGTCCCGCGCTTGAATCACGGCGCGGCCGACGGGCTTGAGGTGGCGGCGGAGGGCGCCAGGCGCAGGGACAGCTCCGCCTGGAGCGCCTTGTCCTTGCGGGACACGGCCAGCGTCACGGCGCGCAGGTCATCCACGGCCTCCAGCCAGCGCACGGTGGTGGCCTTGATGGCGAAGCCGCCAATGCCCCAGGCCTCCGACGGCAGGTTCTTCACCGCGTCCGACAGGCGCCGCAAATCCAGCACGGCGCTGAAGGCCGCGTCCTTGCCAGCGTCCTTCAGGTCCGCGGCCACCGGCCCGTCGCCCGAGGGCTTCGCGAGCGAGGCCAGCGTGGACTCCAGCCGCGCCTTGGGCGAGGCCACCACCAGCCGGCCGTTGGGCGCGAGCGCGAAGTGCGCGCCTTCGCCCGCGCGGTAGGACGTGAGGTACACGCGCTGGCCGCTCAGCTCCGACGCCTCCACCTTCGCGCCGAAGTTCTCCGCGATGCGCGGCAGTTGCTCCAGCGTGGACTGCATCTTCGGAGCGTCCTCGGCGTCCGCGAGCGCCACCAGGTGGACGAAGCGGAAGGGGTTGGTGCGGCGCATATCCAGCACCGGCATGCCCGCGCCCAGATTCACGGTGGGCGACAGTGACAGGCCCAGCACCGTGCCCGGCTTGAGATTGTCGAGCAGCTCGGTCTTCACGTTGAGGCCGCTGTTCTGCACCGCCCGGGTCAGGTAGCCGCCGGCCAGATAGGGCCACACGCCGTCGAGGTGCGACGCGTCCCCACGGAACTGGGCCACCAGGAAGCTGTCGGCGGGCAGCGAGGTGAGGAGCGTGCTCGCGGCGGGCGCCACCGCGTCCAGCGCCGCCAGGGACGCCTGGGTATCCGGCCAGGGTGCGTCCGCGTTCAGCGTCACCGCGCTGTCCTCGATGCGGCCCGTGAGCGTGACGCCCTGGACGGTGCCCGGCGGCACGAGCCCGGCGCCGCCCGGGAGCCAGACGTGGAAGTCACGCTGGGCCGGGAGCCGTTGCAGCGACGCCGCCATCACCGGCTCCTTCGCGAGCGAGCGCTCTTCCGACTGCGTGGCCAGCGCCCCCAACGTGGCGGCGGTGGGCCCCGCGCCGAGCAGCGCGAAGCGCGTCCCCTTCACGAAGAAGATGCCCAGCGAGGGCGTGGCGCTGCCGGGCCGGCTGAAGGTGACCAGGTCCCCACCGTCCACGGAGGACTGCTTCTTGTCGGACGCGCCAAGGCGGCTGCGCGCGAAGTTGCCGAACGTCTCCTCGAGCTTGCCAGCGTCCTTGACGCCCACCACGGAGATGGCTCGGTTGCCCCCGAGGAACGCCGCGCCCGCGCCGAGCTCTGGCGCGATGCCGGCCGTTTCGAGCGCCTGTCGGCTGCGCAGGTCCACGCCAATCTGGCGCATCACCGCGGAGACGTAGCCTTCCGCGGTGGAGAAGTTCTGGAGCTGCGCGGCGAACGAGGCGGCCTTCAGCTTCTGGAAGCGCGCGAGCTTCTCTCCCAGCGCGCCCAGGTCATTGATGACCACGGCGGCCTGCGCGTCGCGCGGCAGGTAGCGAGCCACCCCCACGGTCGCGGCCGGGGCGGCGGGGTCCACGTCCTTGCCACAACGGGAGCAGCCCGCGACGGCGAGCACGAGGAGGAGGGACGGAAGCCAGACTCGGCGGAGCATGCGGGCACCTCAGGCTGCCTGGGACGGAGAGTCAACCGATTCGTGGAGGCCCCAGAGCCAGTCCAGGAGCCCGGATGATGGGCAGGCGACGGCCAGGAGATGGCCCCCGGCCGTGGAGCTTCAACGCACCCGGCTGCCGTGAGGCAGCGGGCCCCGCGTCTCCTCGGAGAACTCGAGGAACTGCTCCATCTGCCGCACGGATTCCTCGGTGGCCTCCGCCTCCGCGCTGAGCATGGTGAGCTGGCGGTTGACGACCTCCGGGTCGCGGATGGCCACGGATTGCTCGTGCGTCAGCCGCATCAGGTCCTCGATGCCCGCCAGCTGGTGGCTGACCACCTCGCGGCTCTCACCGGCCTGTTCGAAGCGCGCCAGCCGCTTGCGGAGGATGTCCACGCGGTTCTGCTTCACGTCCTTCAGCCGCGGGTTCGATTCCCGCGCCAGGTCCGCCTCCAGTTCCGCCACCTCGCGCTGCAGGTGCTCGCGGTCGGAGCTGTTCAGGTACGTGCGGTACTGGTTCAGCGTGGAGATGAGTCGCAGGAAGGACGTCAGCAGCGCATCCAACCGGGGCTCGCTGTCCGCCTCCAGCACCTTGCCGCCCGGCAGCTTCCGGTAGTTGGCGAGGATCTTCTCCTTCAGCCCGACGAGCTGCTGGTAGTGCTCTCGCTGGGAGGGCGCCAGGTCGGCCTGGAGCGCGTCCAGCGCCTTGCGCGCCGCTTCCGGGTCGTCGAGCGTGTTCGCCCGCACCGCCCGCTGGAAGCGCTTCATGGACGACATGACGCCCAGGTAGAGGCCTTCCAGGCCCAGGGCCACCAGCATGGGCAGCGGCTCGCCCGTCATGGCCGCCGAGGCAGCCGCCGTGCCCAGCCCCACCAGGTTGGCGGGCATCATGAAGGCGGCCTTGATGTAGTTCGGCGACTTCGCCACGTCCGTCCTCCAGCGTCAGGGGCCGCGAGCCTCCGACACGTACTTCAAGGCCCCCAAATCCTTCGTGTCCTCCGCGGGAGGCACCGGAGGCCCTTGCTTCAACTTCTGGAAGAGCGCCGCGGCGCTCTGGAAGAGCTCGTCATAGGTGACAGGCGCCTCGCCGGAAAGCCCGAAGAAGGCCCGATTGTCCGCCAGCGTGGCCGGCGGCGCGCTGCGGATGGCTTCAATGGGGTCGCCCAGGTACGGCGCCACCTCACCCAGCATCCGGGCCCCCGCCGTCGGGTCCTTCAACACGCTCTGCCCCGCGTCCAGGAGCCCCCGCAGCACCCGCCGCACGGCATCCGGGTAGCGGGCGGCGAAATCCCCCCTGGCTACCAGCACCGTTGCCACCAGGTGCGGCGCATCCGCCGTCGTCGCCAGCACCGCGCCTCCCCGGTCCCGAGCCGCCAGCTCCACGTCACCCCACAGCCCCACCACGGCGTCCGCCCGGCCCTCGCGCAACGCCCGTCCCGCATCCAAGGTGGTGGGTAGCTCCACCCAGCGCACGTCCGTGATGCGCAGCCCCGCGCGCGACAGCAACCACAGCGCGAAGTAGTGCGACGAGCCATACGGATACACGCCCAATCGCCTGCCACGCAGGGAGGCGAGGTCCGGCACACCCACCGCGGCCAGGGCCTCCTGCCCCCGGCTGCGCCCCACCAGCAGCAGCGTGCGAGGCGCCGCGTCCCGCAGCAACGGCACCCACGCGGCCAGCCGGTCGACGGACAGGGTGGCCATGTCCACGCCGCCGTTCTCCGCGCCAATGGACAGCGCGTGGCGCAGGTCCTCTTCCTTGGCGAAGAGCACCGCCCGCGCATCCAGCGCATAGGCCGTCTTCAGCAGCCCCTGCGCCGCACCGGGCGGAGGCACCGGGTTGTCCAGGGTGGTGGCCCCACCCGTCGCCACCAGCAGACCCGCGGAGGCACCGCGCGGGCTGAAGCCGATGAGCACCGGCCGCAGGGGCACGGAGGCCACGTCCGCCACCGGGGCCGCCACGCCGGCCGGGAAGTCTCCCGGCGACAGGCGGACCGCCTCACGCGTGGACGGGAAGTACCGCTCCTGCAAGCGGTCCAGGTACCCCATGCGCGACGCGAGCCCATAGCTCGCGCCGAGCACACAGAGGAACAGGAAGAGGAAGAGACCTGGACCGCGGTGGAGCCTCATTCAAGACGGACTACTCGACGCCGACCTTCTTGCCGATGGTCTTCTCCGGACCGCTGCCCACCTCGGACACCGGCGCCGGGCTGCTGACGAGCCCCATCTCCATCTTGAACTGCTTCACCAGTTCGTTGGCCTGGATCTTCTCGGCCTCTTCCTCGATGGACGCCGCGGTGTGGTCCACCGACTCGAGGGCCATCTGCATGCGGGCCTCGTTGATGGCGGACTTCTCCTGCACCTTGCGCAGCATCTCATCGTGGGTCGAGTCGATGCCCGCCACGGTGAAGGACTCCATCGTGTCGGCCACCTTGGCCTGCCACTTGGCGCGGCGCGCCTCGCGGATGGCGTTCATGGCCTCCTGCGTCTTGCGCTCCTTCTCGCGCATGAACGCCTTCTTCACCGACAGGGCCTTCTCGTACGCCTGGCGGGCCGTGGCCAGCTGCTGCTCGTTGCGGCCCAGCGCGTCCTTCTCAATCTGGAGCTTGGAGGCGTACTGCGCGGCCAGGTCGTCACGGCCCGCCTGGATGGCGGCCTTCACCTTGGCCGTCAGCGAGCGCACGTCGTCCTGGTACTTGGCGTTCTCCTTCTCCAGCAGCGTCACGTTCGCCCGGACCATGGCGATGGACTCATTCATCTTCGGGACCTGGTCGTTCAGGTCACGGACGTTCTGCTCGAGAATCAGCTCAGGGTCCTCGATGGAGGAGACGAAGAACCCGGCGAAGCTACGCATTGCTCTCTTGAATCGTTGCCACATATCGGCGGTCTACCTCCGTCCAGACCTACTTGCAGCCACCTTACACGATCCCCGGGGCGAGCAAGCAGACACAGTCCCAATGTCTTCTCAGTACTTACGCGCTTCTACCTAAGGCGATTGCGGCGGATCCAAAAGCGTGACGTGACGGATCCACGTCGGAAAATGGAGCCCGCCCGCGCTATGCCCGCCCGTCCGTCCGCTTCCGCACGATAGGCGGCAGGGCTTGCAAGCAACAAAGGAAGCAGGGAAAACCCAGACCTCGTGACGTCTCCACCTCCCGTGCCCGGCCCGCTCGAAGAGACGATGTCCCGGGCCATGGACGCCCAGCGGAGGAGCGTCGTCGGGGCGGGCGCGGCGGTGCGCCTCGTCGGCGCGGCCCTGTTCCTGGCCATCAGCACCACGCTGTGGCTGGCCGGAGGCCGGGACTGGGGGGTGTACCCACCGGCGTTGGGGCTCTACGCCTCGGTCGCCGGCGTGCTGTTCATGCTCCGCCAGCGGCGCGTGGCCCGGGGCCTGGGCGCGGTGCAGTCCCTGGTGGACGTGGGGCTCGTGTATTGGATTCAGTCCACGACCCTGCCCGTCTCGCCCTTTCCAGCGGGTGTGGCGGGCTTCAGCCTGGGCCTGTTCGCGCTCGTCGTCGCCCTGAGCGGACTGGGCATGCAAGGCACCGTCGTCTACGGCACCGCGCTGTTGTCCGCCGTGGCCCAGGCGACGCTCATGCGGCAGGCGGACGTGGGCTGGGGCGCGGTGGCCATCGCCGTGGTGGCGCTGGTGCTGGTGGCCGTGGTGAGCCACTACGGCACCGGGCGGCTGCGCAACCTGGCGGTGACGCTCTCCCGCCTGGAAGTGGACCGGGCGCTGGAGGCCCGCCGCTTCCAGGAAGTGGAGGAGGCGCGCCGCACGATTGAGCGCATGCTGGCGGACGCCCAGGCACAGAACGCCGAACTGCAGCGGCTGCAACGGGACAAGGAACAGCTGACCGAGTTCCTGGTCCACGACCTGCGCTCGCCCCTGTCGGCGCTGACGCTGTCCTTGTCGTGGATGGAGCAGGAGGTGCCCCAGCAGGGCATCCTCGGCGAGTCCGTCCGCACAGGGCTGGCCGTCACCGCGCGGTTGGACCGGATGATTTCCGACCTCATGGACGTGCCCCGTCTGGAGGAAGGCCGGCTGGAGCCGCAGCGGGCCACCTTCCCCGCCACGCGCATCGTGGAAGACGTGCGCCGCTCCCTGGAGAGCGTGGCCCGCGCGCGCAAGCTCACCCTGGATGCGGAGGTCCCCGTCCAACTGGAGCTGGAGGGCGACGCCGACCTGCTGGTCCGCGTCCTGGAGAACCTCACCACCAATGCCCTGCGCTACGCCCCGTCGGGCGGGAGGGTGCGCCTGGAAGCCGGCGCGGATGTGGACGGCCGCTGGCTCGCGGTGCGCAACGACGGCCCGCCCATCCCCGAAGAGGCGCGCGGGCGCATCTTCGACAAGTACGAGCAGGCCGACGCGGAGCGGGACAGCCGCCGTGGCTACGGCCTGGGGCTCTACTTCTGCCGGCTCGCCGCGGAGGCCCACGGCGGGCGGTTGGCGGTGGAGGACGCGCCCGGCTGGTCCACGTCCTTCGTGCTGCGGCTGCCGGCCTGAGCCTCAGCCGCTGCGCGCCTTCTTCTGGCGGCGCTTGAGGATGCGCGCCACCTGCGCGTTCGCGTTCGCCAGGACGGAGGGCGCATCCAACGTGGTGAGCACTCCATCGCGCAGCACCGGCTGGCCGTCGATGAAGACATGCGCCACGTCGCTGCCCCGCGCGGAGTGCACCAGCGGCACCAGCACGTCCTCGGGCGTGGGGCCCGCGTGCAGGCCGCTGACGTCCACCACGGTGATGTCGGCGCGCTTGCCGGGCTCCAGCGAGCCCACCTCGTCCTCCAGGCCCAGCGCCCGGGCGCCGTGCAGCGTGGCCATCTCCAGCACGCGCATGGGCGTCATCGCGCACGGCCCCACGCGCGGGTTGTGCATCACCGCGGCGAGCTTCATCTCGTAGAAGATGTCGAGCGTGTTGTTGCAGGGCGCGCCGTCCGCGCCCAGCGCCACCGCCACGCCGGCCTCCAGCAGCTCCGGCACCTTGGCGATGCCCGACGCCAGCTTGAGGTTGGAGCCGGGGCAGTGGCACACCACCGTGCGGGTGTCGCGCAGGATGTCCTGCTCCTCCTGGGACAGCCACACGCAGTGGGCCATCGTCACGTGCGGGCCGGACATCCCCACCGTGTGGAAGAAGGCCACGTTGTCCTCGCCGCCGGTGTACTGGCGGACCGCGTCCGTCTCCTTCGCGTTCTCACTGGCGTGGGTGTGGATGCGCAGCCCGTGCTCCTTGGCCAGCCGCGCCACCTCGCGCAGCAGCTCCGGGGTGCAGGACAGCACGAAGCGCGGGGCGAAGGCGTAGCGCAGCCGGCCGCCGTGCGTGCCGTGCCAGCGCTCCTTCAACGCCAGGCTCTCCCGCAACGACTCCTCGGTGCTTTCGCGCAGGCCCGCGGGGACGCCCGCGCCCGCGTCCATCATCGCCTTGCCGCCCACCAGCCGGAAGCCGGAGTCCCGCGCCGACTCGAAGACGGCGTCGTAGTGGTACACGCTGCCCATATCGAGCGCCGCCGTGGCGCCCGAGCGGATGAGCTCCGCGAAGGTCAGGTCCGCCGAGGCCCGCATGGACGCGGCGTCGTGCGAGGCCTCGAAGGGCCAGATGCGCTCGCGGAGCCAGTCCAGCAACTCCAGCCCGTCCGCGCGGCCACGGAAGAGCGTCTGACAGGCGTGGAGGTGGCCGTGGATGAGGCCCGGCAGCACCACCTTTCCCGTCACGTCCACCACCCGCCGGGTGCCGCGAGGCTTGAGGCCCCGGCCCACCTTGGCGATGCGGCCATCCTGGACGAGGACGTCCGCATCCACGAGCACCTCACGCTCGCGGTTCATCGTTACAACCGTGCCACCAGTCAGGAGCAAATCCACGGCGTGCTCAGGCTCTCTCGCTAGAAGAAGTCTTTGGTGAAGGCATGCGGCAGCAGCCCTCCCAGGGTGTAGCGCGCCTCTCCGCCCTTCGGCGTCCGGCTGCGCACGGGCAACTCCTGCCCGCCAAACTCGGCCATGACCTGCCGGCACATGCCGCACGGAGGACAGGGCTCGGGGGTGTCCACGACGATGGCCACGGCCACCGGCTGGGTGTGCCCCTGGGCCACGCCGGCTGCGAAGGCATTGCGCTCCGCACAGACGGTGAGCCCGTAGGTGGCGTTCTCCACGTTGCAGCCGGCCACCACGGCGCCGTCCGCATAGAGGACGGCGGCCCCTACGGGGAACCGCGAATAGGGCACGTGGGCGCGCGCTCGCACGCGCGCGGCTTCCTCGAACAGGCGCTCCCAGGGAATCTCGTCCGCCATGACGCGCTCCTACACGAAGCCGGATTGTGGTCCGTTACGAGCGGGCCGTGCCGCTCTGCACATCATCCAGGTGGCGCGCGATGGCCAGCTCGGACTCCACCGGCAGGTCCACGAAGCGGACCCGCGCCGCCGGACCGTTGGCGCCCGGCGCGGCCTGGAGCACCTCGCCCTTCGCTTCCACCTCATCGGGAAGGATGGGCAGTCGGAAGCGCACTTCCACGCGCGTCCCCTGCTCCCAACCAGAGCCCTGCCAGGCGCAGCCGCCCAGGGACAGGTCTCCCTCATGCTGCTCGAAGTCCCCCGAGCTGCCTTCCCGGCGCACCTTCAGGCGCATGGGGACCCGGGGCGAATCCCGTCGGTCCTCGGCCTTGTCGCTCATCGAGTCGTTCCTCTCGGCCATCGCCGTTACCTCCCTGCCGCTCATGCTCGCGCCACCGCCAGTCATTGAAAACCCACGTGGGTCCTGGCCCGCGAGCCCATACCGTAGACGCGTGCCGCCGTCTCGTCCGAGGCGACGTCCACCCCTCCGACAGCCCTCCCCGCCTTGTCACGACGCCCCGTCACCAGGCCATCATACGGGGGAACACCCTCGCGTGAGGCCGGGAAATTGGGGCCCCTACCGTTCCTGGTGGGGCCATTCGGCGGATTGCCCACGCCCTCCGCCCGGTGCTGGCCCCGGGAGACGTGGGGGTAGCGCTCAGGCTGGGACGCCCTGCTCCCGGGACGCCCACCAGTCCTCGCCGTAGCTGATGCAGAGCTGCTCGCCGGGGTGGATGTCCCGCAGCGCGTGGTAGCAGAAGACGTCTCGGGTCGCCTCGCGGTGATAGGACGTGTTGGGCTCGCGGGCGTGGTTGTAGATCATCCCATACCCCAGCACGAGCGCCACCCATTCCCCCTCCCGGGGCACCTCGTGCTCGGCCCACTGGAGCAGGAAGACGTAGTCCTGGAGCTGGGGGTTCTGCGAGAGGGCGCGCGGCAGTTTGAGGTAGTGGCATTCCTCGATGAGGTCGCCCGCCTTGATGAAGGCGTCCGTGAAGACGCCGTAGCCCCACTCGCACGGCCGGACCTTCACGCCCGGATGGATGTACAGCGCCGCGCCCTGGTTCATGGTCCCCTGCCCGCATGGCTCAGGGCTGAAGGATGGCGCCTTCCCAGTGCGGGGTGAAGCCACAAGATGCCGCCGTGCTTATGGCGGAGGGGCGGGTCCGGACCACCTCTGTGCGGAGGTGCGTCAGGCC
>NZ_JAAEAH010000063.1 GCF_010998615.1 Myxococcus sp. CA023
GGCGTGGAAGGTGGCGCGCGGGGGCCGCGGGGCGAGGAGGCGGGCTGAGCACGTCGTTGACCGACGGCATCTTCCGGATGTCCCCGCGCGCCACCTTCCACGCCTGCTGGACAATCCAGGACAGCGAGCGGTCCTGCCTCGTCGCCTCACGCTGGATCTCCTCCAGCATGTCCTCGGGGAAATAGAGACTCTGTTTACGATGGTCCGTCGTAGCCATCCGTCGTTACTCCTCCCGAGGGTCCTGGCGCTCGTCGCCAGTCACGTCATTCACGGCGGGGAACGACTTGATGCGCTCGCGGGCGATCTTCCACGCCTGCTGCACGACCCAGGAAAGGGAGCGGTCCTGACGGGTCGCCTCTTCCTGGATCTCCTTCAGCATCTCCTCGGGGAAGTACAGCGACTGCTTGCGCTTGTCGGTGCCTGCCATACTTGGGTCTCCGGGGCGGATTCGGGGTGACGACCTGAACACACCTGGGCCGTTATCCGACAGACTCCCAAGAGGGTCAACGGTTTCCAAGGACTCATTCCGAGGTCGCACGCTCCGTCCCCTTGCTCGTCCAGTTGCACGTAAGCTGTGCAACCATGCGCGAAAAAGGAAACGCCCCGGACTCCACGAGGAAGTCCGGGGCGCTTCGGAAAGAGGGACCGCCCGGAGAAATCTCCAGGCGGGCCCGTGGACCCAGAGGGGGAGGGGGGGGACCCCTAGGTCCAACAGCTTAAAATTCGACCGTCTCAAGAACAGCGTTCGCGGCCGCGTGTATTTCCGCTACCGCATCAACGCCGATTCGATGTTGTGGCGATCATAAGAATCAGCCCCCCTGCCTTCAACCGCACGTGCCTCTGTAACCCGCTCACCCGACACTCCATTCCACCGCGGTCCGATGCCCCGTCACGATTCCGCCACGCAGCTGCTGACGACGACGCTTCAAGAGGCGTACACCCGCCTGGGACTCGAGGGAGGTTCGGTGCTGCTCGCCGTTTCCGGCGGCGCGGACTCCACGGCCCTCCTGGTGGGAACCGCGCACGTCGCCGAGCGACTCCGGCTTCGCGTGGAGGTGGCCTCGCTGGACCATGGCCTGCGTCCCGAAGCGGCGGAGGAGGCCCGCCAGGTGTCCGCCCTGGCGTCCGCGCGGGGGCTGCCCTGCCACGTCCAGGCGCTGCGGCTGCATCCAGGGGCCGGCATCGAGGCGCGCGCGAGGGAGGCTCGCTACGCGACGTTGGAGGCGCTCCGCCGTGAGCGGGGCCTGGACGTGGTGGCCACCGCGCACACCGCCACGGACCAGGCGGAGACGCTGCTCATGCGCCTGGCACGAGGCACCGCCCTGCGCGGCGCGGTGGGCATCCACGAAGCGCGCCCCGGACTGGTGCGCCCCCTGCTGTGGTGCACGCGGGAGGATGTGGTGGCCTTCCTGGCGGAACAGGGTGTCGCCTACACGACAGACCCGATGAACGCCGACCCTGTCCACTTCCGGACGCGCGTTCGCCTTGGAGTGCTACCCGCCCTGTCGCGCGCCGCCGGCTTCGCGGTGGAGGGGCACCTGGCCGCCTTCGCGCGGGTGGTCGCGGAGGACGAGTCGCTGCTGGCGTCCATGGCGGACGCGGCCTTCGACCGGCTGCGCCTGGAGGATGGCGCCCTGGATGCGGTGGGCGTGCGCGCGCTGGAGCCCGCGCTGCGCCGGCGGGTGCTCGCCCGGCTGGTGGCCAGCACGGAGGCCGCGGTGGATGAGGCCACGCTGGCCCGCGTGCAGCGCGCGGTGGCCCAGGGCGGCACGGCCACGTTGGGGCGGGGCTACGTGCTGCGCGCGACCAGCGGACGGGTGCGCTGCGTGCGGCAGGTGCCGTCCACCCCACCGGCTGAACTTCGGCTGGAGCACGCGGGTTCGCGGGGCGCGCTCGTGGGGACGGGCTGGAATTTTTCCGTCGAGTTCGCACCTCCACCTGCGGGCGTGCTCGGGCTGGCGCTCGGGGACGGGACGCGCTGGCCGCTGACCGTGCGGACACGTCGCCCCGGCGACCGGGTGTGCACTGTTGGGGGACAACGCAAGCTTCAAGATGTGTTGGTTGATCTTCGGGTGCCCGCGGAAGCACGGGCCACGCGGCCGGTGGTGGCGGATGCCGAGGGGCAGGTGTTGTGGCTCCCCGGCCTCTGGCCACCGGTGGTTCCGCGTGCGGCCGCCAGGGAGTATCTCTGGGCGGTCCCCCCCGGTTCGAGCATTCAGCGGACCGCGGCGTTATAGAGTGGCAGAGTCGCAGTTCGGGGGATGGGCGCGGCCCCCTAAATAGTTGAGGGCTTTTTACTGTTGCTGATACGGTCCGTCGCTGGGTAGCTCGCCTGGTGTCGGCCAAGTGATGGATAAAGCTGGGGTTCTTCCCAGCGCGGCCCTCATCCCGCCGAGTTCCGAAAGGGCAGCTGACACGTGCGTTCGACTTACAAGACCATCGGGCTCTGGGTCATCCTGATCGTCCTCTTCGTCGCCTTCTACAATTTCTTCTCCCAGGGCAACGACCAGGTCCAGGAACCGTCCTTCACCCAGTTGCTGACGAAGGTGGAGGAGAAGAAGGTCCAGGAGGTTGCCGTCAAGGGCAACACCTATTCCGGCAAGTTCACCGACACGTCGGAGAAGTTCCGCACGACGGGGCCGGCGCCGGATGCGGCCATGCTGAACCAGCTCCGCAGCAATGGCGTGGACGTGAAGTACGAGCGGGAGGAGCAGAACAGCCTCTGGCTGACCATCCTCGGTCAGTGGATGCCGGTCGTCTTCCTGTTCCTGTTCTTCATCTTCTTCATGCGCCAACTGCAGGGTGGCAGCGGCAAGGCGATGACCTTCGGCAAGTCGAAGGCCAAGCTCCTCAGCGAGAGCCACAACAAGGTCACCTTCGCGGACGTGGCCGGCGCGGACGAGTGCAAGGAAGAGCTCGAGGAGATTGTCGCCTTCCTCAAGGATCCGAAGAAGTTCACCAAGCTGGGCGGCCGCATTCCCAAGGGCGTGCTGATGATGGGCTCGCCGGGAACGGGCAAGACGCTGCTCGCCCGCGCGGTGGCCGGCGAGGCCGGCGTGCCGTTCTTCTCCATCTCCGGCTCGGACTTCGTGGAGATGTTCGTGGGCGTCGGCGCCAGCCGCGTCCGTGACCTCTTCGAGCAGGGCAAGAAGAACGCCCCCTGCATCATCTTCATCGACGAAATCGACGCTGTGGGCCGTCACCGTGGCGCGGGCCTGGGCGGTGGACACGACGAGCGCGAGCAGACGCTCAACCAGCTCCTCGTGGAGATGGACGGCTTCGAGTCCAACGACGGCGTCATCCTGATTGCCGCCACCAACCGTCCGGACGTGTTGGATCCGGCGCTCCAGCGTCCCGGCCGCTTCGACCGGCGCATCGTGGTGCCGCGTCCCGACGTGAAGGGCCGCCTGGGCGTGCTGAAGGTGCACACCCGCCGCGTGCCGCTGGCGCCGGAAGTGGACCTGGAGGTCATCGCTCGCGGTACGCCGGGCATGACGGGCGCGGACCTGGAGAACCTCGTCAACGAGTCGGCGCTGATGGCCGCGCGGCAGAACAAGGAGCGCGTGGACCTGAGCGACTTCGAGGCCGCCAAGGACAAGGTCTTCATGGGCCCCGAGCGGCGCTCCATGATCATGACCGAGAAGGAGAAGAAGAACACCGCCACCCACGAGGCGGGCCACGCGCTGCTGGCCAAGCTGCTTCCGGGCTGCGACCCGCTCCACAAGGTCACCATCATCCCGCGCGGCCAGGCCCTGGGCGTCACCTGGAGCCTGCCCACCGAGGACAAGGTCAACGGCTACAAGAAGCAGATGCTGGACCAGATCTCCATGGCCATGGGCGGGCGCATCGCCGAAGAGCTCATGTTCGACGAGATGAGCAGCGGCGCCGCCAACGACATCGAGCGTGCCACCGAGACGGCCCGCGCCATGGTGTGCCGCTGGGGCATGAGCGAGAAGATGGGCCCCCTGGCCTTCGGCAAGAGCGACGGTGAGGTGTTCCTGGGCCGCGACTTCAACTCGTCCAAGGACTACTCCGAGGACACCGCCCGGCAGATTGACGCCGAGGTCCGCAACATCGTCGTGGGCTGCTACGAGCGCGGCAAGCAACTGCTGACGGAGAACATCGAGGCCCTGCGCCGCGTGTCCGACGCGCTGGTGGAGTACGAGACGCTGGACGCCGAGGACGTCAACATCCTCCTCCAAGGTGGGCAGCTGACCCGTGAGCGTCCGCCCCCGCGCGTGAATGCGCCCCCGAAGGCGACGGAGAAGAAGGACAAGCGGAAGATTCTCGACGCGCTCGAGGGCCTGCCGGCGATGGAGCCGAAGAAGGCCTGAGCTTCACGCCCTTCCAGCGGTTGAGCTGAAATGAAGAAGGCCCTTCCCAGCAGCGTGGGAAGGGCCTTCTGCTTTGCGGGCTCCTGGGAGCCCGCGCGCCTACGGGTAGCGCACGGGGAGGGGGGCCTCGGGCAGGGGGATGAACTCCGTCTCGTCCGGGACGGCGGCGAAGCGGCCGGCCTTCCAGTCCTCCTTCGCCTGCTCCAGCCGCTCCTTCGAGCTGGAGACGAAGTTCCAGAAGATGTAGCGCGGCCCGTCCATGGGCTCCCCGCCGAGCACCAGCAGCCGCGCCGCCGCGGTGGCGTGGAGGGTGACGGCGCCGCCGGGCCGGAAGACGAGAAGCTCTCCCGGCTCGAAGGCCATGCCGTCCACCTCCACGGTGCCCTGGACGAGGTACATCGCCCGCTCCTCGTGCTCGGCCGGAACCACGAAGCGCGCGCCGGCCTCCAACGCCACGTCCGCGTAGAACATGTCCGACAGCGTCTGCACCGGCGAGCGCTGACCGTGCACGGTGCCGGTGATGACGCGCATCCGCGCGCCCTCACCCTCGTGGCAGGGCATCTGGTCCTCGGGGTGGTGGACGAACGCTGGGGCCGTCTCCTCGTGGCGCTTGGGCAGCGCCACCCACGCCTGCATGCCAAAGAGCTTGCTGCCCGCGGCGCGTGGGCCGGGGCCGGTGCGCTCCGAGTGGACGATGCCGTTGCCCGCCGTCATCCAGTTCACCGCGCCGGGGCGGATGGGCTGCACCGTGCCCAGGCTGTCCCGGTGCATGACTTCTCCGTCGAAGAGGTAGGTGACGGTGGCCAGCCCGATGTGCGGATGGGGCCGCACATCCAGGCCGTGGCCAGGTTGGAAGCCGGCGGGGCCCATCTGGTCCAGAAAGATGAAGGGCCCCACCATCCGGCGGCGGGCCGAGGGCAGCGCGCGCCGCACCTCGAACCCGTCGCCCAGGTCGCGTGAGGGCGCGACGATGAGTGTCTCCATCGAAGGGGGAAGCTGCTCCGCGTTCAAGTCGTCCCGGCTCATGTCGTGCTCCCTTTCGTTCAGCGATGTGGCCTCAGGCCAGGTCGAACAGCAGCGCTTCCACCGGCTCCGTGGCGGAGAGGACGAGCTGCGACTCGTCCGCCACGGCGACGCCGTCCCCCGCTTTCAACTCCACGCCGTTGAGCGTGGCCTTGCCCCGCGCCATCTGCAGCCAGGCGTGGCGGCCCGGAGCGAGCGTGTACGTCGCCTGCTCGCCCGTGCCCAGCAGCGTCGCGTGAAGCACCACGTCCTGGTGCACCGTGAGGCTGCCGTCGCGGGCGTCCGGGCTGGCCACCACCCGCCAGCGGCCCTGGCGCTCGGCCTCCGGGAAGGCCTTCTGCTCGTAGCCAGGCGTCAGGCCTTTGCGGTCCGGGATGATCCAGATCTGCAGGAAGTGGAGGTTCTCATCCGTGCCGTTCATCTCGCTGTGCAGGACACCGGTGCCGGCCGTCATCCGCTGGATTTCACCGGCGCGCAGCAGGCCCTCGCCGCCCGTGCTGTCGCGGTGGGCAATGGCGCCGCTCAGCGGGTAGGTGATGATTTCCATGTCCCGGTGAGGGTGCGTACCGAAGCCCTCGTGGGGCGCGACGCGGTCCTCGTTGATGACGCGCAGGGCTCGGAAGCCCATGAAGTCCGGGTCGTAGTAACCGGCGAAGGAGAAGGTGTGGTGGGAGTCCAGCCAACCGTGGTTGGCGTGACCGCGGGCTTCCGAGGGGCGAATGGCAATCATGGCGTTCCTTTCCGCGGCAGAACCTGGATGGCGGCCGCTGTTTCGAGAGTCATGATGTGCGTGAGGGCCTTTCGGGACTAGGCGTGGACAATGGGAAGCATCGTTCCACAGATGGAACGATGTCCCGTTCAGCCGGGGATGGGCCAGTGCTCGCGCAGGCACTCCACGAAGGCCATCACCTTGGGGGAGTGGTGCCGCGCGCTCGGGTAGACGGCATGGACGGGCGCGCCCGTGGAGCTCCAGTCCGGCAGGATGCGCTGCAAGCGCCCGGCGGCCAGCTCCGAGGAGAAGTGGAGGTTGGGGAGCAGGGCGATGCCGGAGCCCGCCCGCGCCACCGCGTAGAGCATGTCCGGCTCATTCACGACGATTCGGGCGGGCACCTTGACGTCCACCGAGCGGTTGCCGGAGTGGAGCGTCCAGATGTTGTTCTCCAGGCCCGCGCCGAAGAGGAGGCAGTCGTGCTTCTCCAAATCCTTCGGAGCCTTGGGCGTCCCGCGCGCCTTGAGATAGCTGGGCGCCGCGATGACGACGCGCTCCACGATGCCCAGCCGCCGCGCCATGAGTGACGAGTCCGCCAGCCGCCCGGCGCGAATCGCCACGTCGAAGCCTTCCGCCACCAGGTCCACGTTGCGGTCGGTACACACCATCTCGAGCTGGACCTCGGGGTACTGCTTGATGAAGGTGGACACCAGCGGCCCGATGAAGCTGAACGTCAGCGGCGTCGTCACGCGCAGCAGGCCATGGGGGGCTGCCTGCATCCGCGTCACGGCCAGCTCGGCCTGCTCCGCCTCCGCGACGATGCGCGCGCAGTGCTCGTAGTACGTCCGGCCCACGTCGGTGAGGCGCAGCTTGCGCGTGGTGCGTTGGAGCAACTGCGCGCCGACCCGTGTCTCCAGCTCCGACACCTTCCGGCTCACCGTGGACTTGGGCATCCGCAGCCCACGCGCCGCGGCGGTGAAGCTGCCTGCCTGTACCACGCGTGCGAAGACGAGCAGCTCGTTGAGGTCCATCTCCCGTCCTTCCCGGAGCGTTGTTCCGTGGGTGGAACAGTTCTTCCAGTCTGGCCCATCTAATCAAGCGCGGGGGGCACCGCTACCTTCCTCCTCGTCGAACACACCGCTTCACACAAAAAGGAAGGCACCTCATGGCCACCACGACCTGGAACATCGACACCACCCACTCCGGCATCCACTTCTCCGTCCGCCACATGGTCATCGCGAAGGTTCGCGGCAGCTTCCGCAAGTACAGCGGCGCCGTTTCGCTGGACGAGCAGGACGTCACGAAGTCCTCCGTCGCCGTCACCATCGAGACGGCCAGCATCGACTCCGGCGTCGAACAGCGTGACAACCACCTGCGCTCGCCGGACTTCTTCGACGTGGAGAAGTTCCCCAGCATCACGTTCAAGAGCACGAAGGTGGAGAAGGCGTACGGCAACGGGCTGAAGGTGACGGGCAACCTGACCATCCGCGACATCACCCGCGAGGTGGTGCTGGACGCCGAGCAGCTCGGCGGGGGCAAGGACCCGTGGGGCAACGTCAAGGCCGCGTTCGAGGCGAAGACGTCGGTGGACCGCCGCGACTTCGGCCTGACGTGGAACCAGGCGCTGGAGACGGGCGGCGTCCTCGTCGGTGAGAAGATTGAAATCGCCATCGAGGTCCAGGCGGTGAAGGCGCAGGCCGAGCAGGCGGCCTGAGTCACCCACGCGGACCGCTCCGGAGGCGCCTTCACCGGGCCTCCGGTCCACCTTCTTCTCCCGGAGCCCCCATGAAGACCCACAGCCAGACCGAGAAGCCCGGAGCGTTTCGCCAGGTCCTGCAGACCGGCACCCATACCCTGCATGCGGACGTGGCCCCCGCGCTGGGCGGAGAGGACTCCGCGCCCAGCCCGCACGACTACTTCGACGCCGCGCTGGCGGCATGCAAGGCCCTGACGGCCACGTGGTACGCGAAGCGTAACGGCCTGGCCCTGGAGCGTGTGGAGACGCACGTCGAACGGGATGATTCGCGGGAGCGGCAGGGCACCTACACGCTGAAGGTGAAGCTGGCGTTCCACGGGGCGCTGTCGCCGGCGGACATGCAGCGGCTGTACAACGCCGTCGCGCAGTGCCCCATCCACAAGCTGATGACGACGTCCACGGTGGACATCGTGACCGAGCCGCTCGAAGCCTGAGCCCCCGGGCGCGCTCGGGAGCGGTAGGGTAGGGATGCGCGTCCCGTCCTGGTGGCGGTACGCGGTCCCCTCCCTGGAGCCTCCCGATGATTCGCGCCCGCCCCCTGACGTCAGAGCACCCGGAGGACCTCATCCTGGCCTTCCGGCGCATGGGGCTGACGGAGCCCACGCAACGGGCCCTGCTGGAGACGCTGCCATTCACTCGGCTCCTCCTCACCGGGTTGAGTCTCCAGGACGCGGCCTTCCTCCAGACGCTGTCTGATGCGTTCCCCGAATGGCTTCCCGGGGACGCCCATTCCCGTTCGGGGACGGGGCTGCTGACGGGGCGCGCAGCGCAGTTCCAGCGGCTGGTGACGGCCGCTCGCACCGACGCCCGGGGCCTGTCCGCGTTGGCATCGGCGGTGGCGTCCGCGCTGGCCGCGGGCGTGGCGCCGGCGGTGCTGACGCTGGGCGCCCGGCGCTTCGAGTGGGGCTCCCGCACCTACGTCATGGGCGTGGTGAACGCGACGCCGGACAGCTTCTCGGATGGCGGGCGCTATGCCGGGACGGAAGCCACCATCGCCCACGGGTTGGCCTTGGCCGAGGCGGGGGCGGACCTGCTCGACGTGGGCGGTGAGTCCACCCGGCCCGGCTCCCTGCCGGTCAGTGCCGACGAGGAACTGGCGCGGGTGATTCCCGTCATCGAGGGCCTGCGGGCCCGGACCGATGTGCCTCTTTCCGTGGACACCACCAAGGCCGGGGTGGCGCGCGAGGCGTTGAAGGCCGGTGCGCACCTCATCAATGACATCACCGGTTTCAGCTCCGATGTCGGCCTGCCCCGCGTGGTGGCCGAGGCCGGCGCCGCCTGCTGCCTGATGCACATCCAGGGCACTCCGGCCACGATGCAGCAGGCGCCGCGCTACGACGACGTCGTCGAGGACGTGCTGGCCTTCCTGGAGGCCGCCATCATCCGGGCCGAGTCGGCGGGCATCCCCCGGGGGCGCATCCTCCTGGACCCCGGCATCGGGTTCGGGAAGACCTTCGAGCACAACCTCTTCCTGCTGCGCCGCCTCCCGGAGCTGCGCGTGCTGGGGCTGCCGTTGCTGGTGGGCACGAGCCGCAAGGGCTTCCTCGGCCGGTTGGCGGGGGGCAAGCCTGCCTCCGAACGGCTGGCGGCGACGTTGGGCTCGGTGGCCTCCATGGCGACGGTGGGCGGGGCCGACGTGGTCCGCGTCCATGATGTGCCTGAGGCCCGGGACGCGTTGGCCGTCGCGGACGCCATCCGGCGGTGCGAAGACGGAGGAACGTTCTACGCCCGGTAACAAGGTGTGGCTTACAGCCCTCAAGCTGTGGCCGGAATCTTCACCTTCCGCTGGCCGCCCCCCGAGCCGCCGTGTATGGACGGCTGCGATTCGGTTGGTACTGATTTCGCAACCTCTTTTAGTCTGCGTCGGCCCGCATGCCTGGGCGGTTGCCCAGGGAGCAGTGGGTTCCTAACTTCGAGCCCGCGTGGTGGGCGGGGTATAAGCCCCGACGTCGAGAGGCCGGCGCAGGCCCGGCGTGGGAAAGGCGGAGCGGCACACATGGCGTACAGGATGAACATGCCTCCGAAGGAGGCGCGGGCTTCCCAGAAGCTGTTCGGCACGGATGGTGTTCGTGGGAAGGCGAACGTCTATCCCATGACTGCCGAGGTCGCGATGCAGCTCGGGCGGGCGCTTGCGTTCCTCATCCGCAACGGCCCGCACCGCCACCGCGTCATCGTTGGCAAGGACACGCGGCTGTCCGGCTACATGTTGGAGCAGGCGCTGGCCTCCGGCCTCACCTCCATGGGCGTGGACGTGGAGCTCGTCGGGCCGCTGCCGACCCCGGGCATCTCCAACATCACCACCTCCATGCGGGCGGACGCGGGCGCCGTCATCTCCGCGTCCCACAACCCCTACGAGGACAACGGCATCAAGTTCTTCTGGCGCGACGGCTTCAAGCTGCCGGACGAGACGGAAGGCAAGATTGAGGAACTGGTGTCCAGCGGCTCCATCGACTCCATCCGTCCCACGGCCACGAAGATTGGCCGGGCCTTCCGCATGGAGGACGCGCGGGGCCGCTACATCGTCTTCCTGAAGGCCACCTTCCCGCGCGAGCTGACGCTGGAGGGGATGACCATCGTCGTCGACTGCGCCAACGGCGCGGCCTACAAGACGGCGCCCGCCGTGCTGGAGGAACTGGGCGCCAAGGTGATTGCGCTCGGCGTTTCGCCGGACGGCAAGAACATCAACCACAAGTGTGGCGCCCTCTATCCGGAGAACCTGGCCAAGACGGTGGTGAAGCACGGCGCGCATCTGGGCATCGCCCTGGACGGTGACGCCGACCGCCTCATCGTCGTGGACGAGAAGGGCAAGGTCGTCGACGGCGACGCCATCATGGCCATCTGCACGGGCGAGCTGGTTGCCCGCAAGCAGCTGAAGAAGAAGATGTTGGTCTCCACGGTGATGAGCAACATCGGCCTGGAGCGCGCGGTGGCGCGCTGGGGCGTGAAGGTGGCTCGCACGCGCGTGGGTGACCGCTACGTCGTCGATGAGATGCGCCGCAATGGCTACAACCTGGGCGGCGAGCAGAGCGGCCACCTCATCTTCCTGGACCACACCACCACCGGTGACGGAACCCTGGCGGCGCTCCAGTTGCTGGCGGTGATGTGCCGGGCGGGCAAGCCGCTGAGCGAGCTGGCCTCCATCTTCGAGCCCGTGCCCCAGACGCTGGTCAACGTCGTCGTGAAGCAGAAGAAGGAACTGGGCGAGCTCCCGACGGTGATGAAGGTCATCAAGAGCGTGGAGCAGCGGCTGGGCAACACCGGCCGGGTGCTGGTGCGCTTCTCCGGCACCGAGCCCAAGGCCCGCGTCCTCATCGAGGGCGAGGACGCCGCCCGCAACCAGGCCTACGCGAAGGAAATCGCGGACGCGCTGTCCAAGGCCCTCAGCGTCTGAGGGCCACTGCGAACGGTGGTTGACTTCCGGACGCAGCCAGCGTGAAGAAGGACCGGCGCGCACCGGGGCCTTTCGACAATCCCATGGCCGCGCACGAGCGAGGTGCGGTCGATGGGACAGCGACTGGGTGTCAACGTGGACCATGTGGCGACGCTGCGTCAGGCGCGGCGCACCACGTATCCGGATCCGGTGACGGCCGCGGCGCTGGCGGAGCTTGCCGGCGCGCAGCAAATCACCATCCACCTGCGCGAGGACCGGCGTCACATCCAGGACCGGGATTTGCGCATCCTTCGTGAGACGACGCAGACGCTCCTGAACCTGGAGATGGCCGCCACCGCGGAGATGGTGAAGATCGCCTACGAGCACAAGCCGGACGTGGTGACGCTGGTGCCCGAGCGCCGCGAGGAGCTCACCACGGAGGGCGGCCTGGAGGTCGCCAACCAGCGCGAGCACATCGCGAAGATCATCAAGAACCTGAAGGACGGCGAGATTTCCGTCGCGCTCTTCATCGACCCGGACCTGGACCAGGTCCGGGCGGCGCACAAGGTGAACGCGGACCGCATCGAGCTGCACACGGGCCGCTACTGCGAGGCGCGCAACGAGAAGGAGCGGGCCCGGGAGCTGGCGCGCATCATCGACGCGGCCAAGGCGGGTACCAAGCTGGGCCTGGGCGTGGCCGCGGGCCATGGGCTCAACTACGACAACGTGCAGCCGATTGCCCGCATCTCCGAAATCGACGAGCTGAACATCGGGCACGCCATTGTCGGGCGCGCGGTCCTGGTGGGCTTCGAGCGCGCGGTGCGCGAGATGCTCGAACTCATGCGCAACCCGGGGTAGGGCGCCATGGGAATCCGCGGCCTGGGCCTGGATATCTGCTCCATCTCCCGCATCCAGCGCATCCTGGACGGGCCGCGCGCGGAGCCCTTCCTGAACCGCGTCTACACCGAGGCGGAGCGGGCCCTGTGCGGCCGGCGCAGTGACGCGGCCAGTGCCTATGCCGCGCGCTTCGCCGCCAAGGAGGCCCTGGTGAAGGCGTTGGGCGCGCCGCCGGGCATCCGCTGGAAGGACATGGAGGTCCGGCGGCAGGGCGGAGCGCCTTATTTCGCACTGTCCGGCGTGGCCCTGGAGGTCATGGAGGCGCGAGGGCTGGAGGCCTTCCTCGCGCTGACCCACGATGCGGACGTCGCCGCCGCTACGGTGGTGCTCCAATCGAAGGGGGATTGAAGCCATGTTGCGCGTCCTCACCGCCGCCCAGATGCGTCAGGCCGAGCAGGCCGCCGAAACCCGCCACGGCATGCCCTCCGCGTTGCTGATGGAGAACGCCGGGCGGGGGCTCGCGGAGGTGGCTCGGGGGCTCATCGGCTCGGGTGGGCGCTTCGTGGTGGTGTGTGGACCGGGCAACAATGGAGGGGACGGGCTGGTGGCCGCGCGCTTCCTCCGGGAGGGCGGCGCCTGCGTGTCGGTGGTGATGGTGGGCGACGCCGCGAAGCTGACGCCCGAGGCGCGCCGGAACGTGGAGGCGGTGAAGGGCTTCGGTGTGACGCCGCGCACGCTGGAGGCCGTGGAGCCGGCTAGGCGCGGTGACGTGGTGGTGGACGCGCTCTTTGGCACGGGATTGAGTCGTGCACCCGCGGGGGCCTTCGCGGACGCCGTGTCGGCGATTCGTGGCTGGCGGGCAGCAGGGGCCAAGGTCGTGGCGGCGGATGTGCCGTCCGGGCTTCAGAGCGACACGGGAGCGTCTTTCTCGCCGTGTGTGGAGGCGGATGCCACCGTGGCGTTCGGCTTCCTCAAGCCGGGGCAGGTGCTGGAGCCGGGGGCCTCGCTGTGTGGCCGCGTGCACCAGGTGGACATCGGCATGGGGGGCGAGTCCTCGAAGGAGGTCTCCGGTCCCGAGCTCTTCGTGGTGGAGGAGTCGGACGCGCGCCGCACATTGCCGGCGCGGAAGGCGGACTCTCATAAGGGGACCTTTGGCCACGTGCTGGTGGTGGCGGGCAGCTGGGGAAAGACAGGGGCCGCGGCGCTGGTGGCGAAGGCGGCGCTGCGCTCCGGGGCGGGGCTCGTGACAGTGGCCGCTCGCGCGGATGCGCTGGACACCATCCAGGCGCATTCAGCGGAAATCATGGGCATCCCGCTGGAGGCTTCCGGGCCGCTGGGCATGGGTGACCTGGACGCGCTGGTGGCGGCGGCGGAGGGGAAGGATGCGCTCGTCATCGGGCCGGGGATTCCTCGGGGCCCGGAGACGGGGGCGCTGATTGGCGAGCTGTTGTCGTGCGTGGAGGTTCCCGCGGTGCTGGACGCGGATGCGCTCAATGCGGTGGCCACGGACTTGTCGGTGCTGCGCCGGGCGAAGGGGCCGGTGGTGATGACGCCGCACCCGGGAGAGATGGCCCGGCTGACGGGCAAGTCCACGAAGGAAGTCCAAGCGCACCGGCTGGACGTGGCGCGGCAATTCTCCGTGGGTTCGAAGGTGACGCTCGTGCTGAAGGGGGACCGGACGCTGACGAGTGACGCGGACGGGCGCGTGTACCTCAACACCACGGGCAACTCGGGCATGGCGACGGGGGGCTCGGGGGATGTCCTGTCCGGGATTTGTGGCGCGTTCCTGGCTCAGTCGCTTCCGATACCCTCGGCCATCTGGACGGCGGTGTACGCGCACGGGCTCGCTGGGGACCTGGCGGCGGCGAAGCGCGGGCAACTGGGATTGGTTGCAGGGGACATCGTGGAGCAGGGGCTGTGCGAGGTGTGGCTGCGGTGGGAACGATGAGCACGGAAGCGTCGGCTGCGCGTGTGCGGACGGTACGGCTGGAGTCTCCCGAGGAGACGCACCGGCTGGGTGTGCGCCTGGGTGAGTTGCTGGAGCCCGGTGACTTCGTGGGGCTGATTGGCGACCTGGGCGCGGGAAAGACGCACCTGGTGCGCGGAGTGGCGGACGGGGCGAACGTTCCTCGCTCCGAGGTGGCGAGCCCCACGTTCGCGATTGTGTATCCGTATTCGGGACGCATCCCGCTGTACCACGCGGACCTGTACCGGCTGACGGACTACGACGACCTGTACGCCACGGGCTTCCTGGACCTGGAAGGCACCGAGAGCGCGATGCTGGTGGAGTGGTTGGACAAGATTCCGCAGGCTGCGCCGCGCGACTACCTGCGCGTTACGCTGAAGCACGCGGGCGGCGAGGCACGCGAGCTGATGGCGGAGGCGTTTGGTGTACGGCCTGCGGCGTTGCTTGCCGCGTGGATGGGCTGACTCGAAGGGGTGTGCCGAACTGCCACCAGCCTGACCACGCCTCCCTGGGTGGTTTGGGCGCGTGCTGTTCGGAAATGTCGGGGGTTTTAGCGGCGACGAAAGTCCCGACATTTCCGAACAGGAGCTGCTCAGCCTCAATCGGGGCCCCGTCGCCCGCGTGGCCTGTTCACGCTTTGGCGCTGCCTCCGCGTAACCATTGTTCCTGGACCGTCAGGGGGGCGAAGGCTTGCAGTTGCCTCAGCCAGCGGTGAGCCTGACAGGTGGGGTGCCCGGCGTGGGGCTCGCGTAAGCCGAGCACGTTGCGTCCAACGGTCGCCGCCCACTCCAGGCTCTCTCGG
Source organism: Myxococcus sp. CA023 (assembly GCF_010998615.1). GTDB lineage: Bacteria > Myxococcota > Myxococcia > Myxococcales > Myxococcaceae > Myxococcus. The sequence continues at coordinate 14,798 of NZ_JAAEAH010000063.1, forward strand.
ATGTTGTCCCGTCGCGGCAACTCATGATGCATGAGTCGTTCGCGCACCCGGTCATCGCAGGATGGATCGCGGAGCACCGCGGCCACCATGAGCTGAGGGTGGACCCAGCTCCATTCATCGAGCCGCGCCCAGAGTGTCGCCAGCGTGGCCTCGTCGGCTCCCGCTAGCACGATGCCTGCAGCCGCCATCAGCACGATGCGCCAGTTCTTCTCGTGCAGAATGGCGCGCAGCTCCGACTGGACGTGGCGGATTCCATTGGACGCACGTGAGGAGTGCGCCTTCCAGGTCGCAGAGGAACAACCTCGCGTCACGCAGGTCCGCGTTGCGGAGGTCCGCGTTCAGCAAGATGGTCTGTTCGAGCTGAGCGCCTCGAAACCGGGCTCGGCGGAAGGAACTCCCCGTCAAGTTGGACGCCGTGAGCCGGGTGCCTTCCAGCTGAGCGTCATCCCATTGGGTACCTAACGCGACACACGCATGGAGGCTCGCGTGGTTCAGCCGCGCGAGCCGGAGCGATGCGCCCGTGAGTGTTGCCAGGTCGAGCTGGGCGTACTCCAGCCCGCTGCTATCGAGCCTCGCCCCGTCCAGCCGCGCGCGCACCAGGTCTGCGGATGCCAGGTCCTGCCCTGACAGGTCGATGCCTCGGAGGTCTCGTGGGTTGTCACCCAGCTCGGAGGTTGCCACGAAACCGCTCAAGGCCTCGGGCCAGTTGCCCCGCAGCCCCATTTGCAGGAGCTCCGAGCGCCGCCGCTGCCCGTCGACCGTCTGCCACCGTTCGATGAGTTCGGCGCGCAACCGAGGCCTCAGGCCATGGTGGGCGACGCGGCCGGCTTCACGGCGGGGAAGAGGTCCGGGCCCGCGAGCTCCGGTACGCGCCAGTGGTGGAACACGAGGTTCGCGTCCACGCCGATGACGTCCTCCTCAGCCACCGGTGCCCAGTACGGCCCGCCACACAGTGACTCACTGGCCACGACGAGCTGCTCCAACTTCGTTCCTGGCGCCGGCAGCTTCGGCAGGTCGTCGCGCGACGGGCCCGTGGACACGAACAGCGTTCGGTTGCGCCGCGAGGCCACCATCAACTCGCCGTCGGACACGAGGAAGTTCATCGCCGAGCGGCCATCCTGACCCGAGGCATCCGTGATGGCCGCCACCAGCGTCATCGTCTCCGCCAGCGCGCGCGCCACTGCCGACACCGAAACCTGCCGGTCAATCGGATGCCGGGCGCCCAAGCGGGTGAGGAACAGGTAGAAGCACCGCTCGCTGTCCGTGGTGCCCTTGATGTTCGTCCGCAGGCTCGGGCAGATGAGCGCTTCCACGGCAGCCCGGTGCTGCGCGAACTCCCGCAGCGTACCGTTATGCACGAACGACCAGCGGCCATGCAGGAAGGGGTGCGAGTTGCGCAGCTCCACCGCGCCCACCGAGGCCAACCGGATGTGCGCCACCACCGTGTGGGAGGATACCCGGCTGCTCACCCGCTCGAAGTCCGGGTCGCTGTGCGCGGGCCCCACACCGTGCGCCACCACCGGCGCCTGCTCGGCGCCGTAGGCCGCGATGCCCCATCCATCCTTGTGCTCGCGCGACTGGATGAGGAGCGAGTTCTTCTCCGTTACCAACGAGGGGTGCACGGCGGCGGGAATCGCTGAACGGAATCCAAATAGTCGGCACATGGCTAGCAACGATGACTCTTAACGTCCGGCCCTGACGGATGTCGTCCCGTCTTTATCCACTCGGAGCCGCTGTGTCTCTGCGACGCCGGTTCACGCGCAGCTTTCCATCTGCTGCCGGACAGCGATGCGTCCGGCCTTCACGACCACTCGCGCGTGCGCTACCCCTAGATGGTAGGGCAGGTGGCGGTACGAAGCACAGCTGAAGACCACCAGGTCGCCCGCGTCACCCACGGTCAGCCTTCCGTGCCGTTGCAGTCCCAAAGACATTGCCGCGCCACGGGTGGCTCCCCAATACGCCTCTGCCGCAGTAAGCCCGTTTTCCAGACACGCGAGTCCCAGCGCCAGCGCTGTGTTTTCACTCATGGCGGAACCGGGGTTGACGTTGGTACCCAAAGCGACGTTGAGCCCCGCATCGCGGATGCGGCGTCCAGGCGCGTAGGGCCGCATGCGCAGGAACAGCGTGGAGGTGGGAACGAGCACCGCCGTGACGTTGGCGTCCGCCAGCGCCTTGAGTCCCGCGTCCGTCACCTGCTCCAGGTGGTCCGCCGTGGCGGCCCCCAACTCCGCGGCGAGCTCGGAGGCACCACACGCGGTGAGCTGGTCCGCATGCAGCCGCGGCACCATTCCCAGTGCCCGGCCCGCGCTCAAGATGCGGCGCGCCTCGTCCACGGTGAAGGCGCTGTCTTCCACGAAAACGTCACAGAAGCGCGCCAGCCCCTCGCGCGCGACGGCGGGAAGAATCTCCTCGATGCACAGCCGCACGTAGTCCTCGCGCTTGCCGCGGTACTCCTCCGGCACGGCGTGCGCGCACAGCAGCGTGGGGACCAGCTCCAGCGGCGTCAGCGTCCCGAGCCGCCGCACCGCGCGCAGCATCTTCAGCTCCGTCGCCAGGTCGAGCCCGTAGCCGCTCTTCACCTCCGCCGTCGTGACGCCCTGCTCCAACAGGCGCTTCGTGCGGGGGAGGGCGAGCCGCACCAGTTCCTCCTCGCTCGCGGCCCGCGTTGCCCGCACCGTGCCGGCGATGCCACCGCCCGCCTTGGCAATCTCCAAGTAGGTGGCGCCCTGGTTGCGCAGGTCGAACTCCGCCGAGCGCTCACCGGCGAAGACGAGGTGAGTGTGGGGGTCCACGAAGCCGGGGCCCACGAAGCCACCCTGGGCGTCCACCACCTCGGTGCCAGGGCCGACCGCACCCGTGGGGAGGCCGGCCTCGGGGCCCACGTAGGCGATGCGTCCTTCGCGCACACCCACCACCGCACCTGGGCGTGGGGTGAGGGCATCCTCCGCGCGCTCGCGGTGCGAGCCTTCCACCGTCAGCACTTCGGAGGTGTTGCGCACCAGCAGGTCCAGCACGTCCATGGCTCAACGTCCTCCGCGTGCGCCCATGATGGGCACGTTCCAGCTCACACCCTTGCCAACCTTCGCGCGGCCAAACCCGCCGGACAGCTCGAAGTCGTTCTTTCCGCCCCAGGAGACGCGCGCCGCCACCACGCCGCCGTAATACAACGCTTGCTCGTTGCGCCCGTGCGACACCACCGTGTGCCACGACGCGAAGGGCACCAGGCCAATGGACACGTTCTTCTCCGGCTGCATCGTGAGCGCGCACGACACCTCCGCGCCGAAGATGGTGCCCGGCCCGCCGCGCGGGGTGCCCAGCTCGAAATCACTGGCGCCTCGCAGCGACAACGCCGGGGCCAGGCCCAGCCGCTCCGAGCCCACGTAGTACGAGGCCCCGGCGTACAGCCCGTACCCGGGCAGCGGGATGGGCAGGAGGAACTCGCCCTGAAGCCCGGTGTGCAGATGCAGCCGCTCGGACAGGGGCACCGTCAGGGCCGCGTCGAACGCCACGCCCCACTGCTGCGTGGAGAAGCTCGACTCGTTTCCCCGAAAGCTGTTTCCCGTTCCGAGGCTGCCCTGCGTCCCCGCGATGGGCGCGCTCAGCCGGGGGCCGGAGCGCATGCCGACCTGCATGACGTTGCGGTCCGGCGCCCCGGGCCCCATCCGCATCACCATGGGGCCCATCGCCGTGGGGGCGCACCCCGTCAGTCCCACGACGGCGGCGCCCCACAGTCCGACCCCTGCCGCGCACAAGCGCTTCACTGCGGCCTCCTGCTTCATCTTCAGGTGGTGATGCCGGGAATCTTCACGCCGCGCTCTTTCGCCACCTCGATGGCCTCCGGGTAGCCCGCGTCCGCGTGGCGCAGCACGCCCATGCCGGGGTCGCTGGTGAGCACGCGCTCGATGCGGCGCGCGGCCTCCGGCGTTCCGTCCGCGACGATGACCTGACCGGCGTGCAGCGAGTAGCCCATGCCCACGCCGCCGCCGTGGTGGAAGGACACCCACGAGGCGCCGTTCACCGCGTTCACCAGCGCGTTGAGGATGGGCCAGTCCGCGACCGCGTCCGTGCCGTCCTTCATCGCCTCCGTCTCGCGGTTGGGCGACGCCACCGAGCCGCAGTCCAGGTGGTCCCGGCCGATGACGATGGGCGCCTTCACCTCGCCCTTGCGCACCAGCTCGTTGAACGCGAGGCCCGCCTTGGCGCGCTCGCCATACCCCAGCCAGCAGATGCGCGAGGGCAGGCCCTGGAACGCCACGCGCTCCTCGGCCATGTTCAGCCAGCGCTGGAGCGAGGCCTTCTGGGGGAACAGCTCGCGCACCACGCGGTCGGTGACGCGGATGTCCTCCGGGTCGCCGGAGAGCGCCACCCAGCGGAAGGGCCCCATGCCCTCGCAGAAGAGGGGACGGATGTAGGCGGGGACGAAGCCGGGGAACTCGAAGGCGTTCTCCATGCCGCCCAGCTCCGCCTGCCCGCGCAGGTTGTTGCCGTAGTCGAAGACGTGGCTGCCGGCCTTCTGGAAGTCGTTCATCGCCTGCACGTGCATCATCATCGACTCGCGCGCGCGGCGGACGTACGTCTCCGGATCCCGCTGGCGCAGCTCGGCGGCGGCCTCCAGCGACAGGTCCGTGGGGATGTAGCCGTTGAGCGGGTCATGGGCGCTCGTCTGGTCTGTGACGAGGTCCGGCTTGATGCCGCGGCGGTACAGCTCGCGGAACACCGATGCCGCGTTGCCGATGACGGCGATGGAGCGGCCCACGCGCTTCTCCTGGGCGTCCTTCACCAGGGCCAGCGCCTCATCCAGGTCCTTGGCGACGACGTCCAGGTAGCGCGTCTCCACGCGGCGGCGAGCGCGCGTGGGGTCGATCTCCACGCCGAGGAACACCGCGTTGTTCATGGTGGCGGCCAGCGGCTGCGCGCCACCCATGCCACCCAGACCGCCGGAGAGGATGAGGCGGCCCGCCAGGTCGTCGGTGCCGAAGTGGAAGCGGCCGGCGGCGGCGAACGTCTCGTAGGTGCCCTGGAGGATGCCCTGCGTGCCGATGTAGATCCACGAGCCCGCGGTCATCTGGCCGTACATCATCAGGCCCTTCTTCTCCAGCTCGTGGAAGTGCTCCCAGTTGGCCCAGCGGCCCACGAGGTTGGAGTTGGCGATGAGCACGCGCGGCGCGTCCGGGTGCGTGCGGAAGATGCCCACGGGCTTGCCGGACTGGACGAGCAGGGTCTCATCGTCGCCCAGGTTCTGGAGGCTCGACACGATGCGGTCGAAGGAGGGCCAGTCGCGGGCGGCCTTGCCGGTGCCGCCGTAGACGACGAGGTCCTCGGGGCGCTCGGCGACGTCCGGGTCGAGGTTGTTCATCAACATCCGGAGCGCGGCCTCCTGGACCCAGCCCTTGCAGGACAGGGTGGAACCGTGGGGGGCGCGGATGACGCGGGACATGAACGGACTCCTAGAGTGTGGCGGACGGAAAGGCCCGGCACACTACCTGAACCAGCGTGCTTCCGGGCCACCGCGATGTCCGCGTCGCGCCGCGTCGCGTCCGCCGCCTCACGAATGCAGCGTGTCGTCGTCGGAGGCGTCCATACCCGGAGTCTGGACGGGGCTGCGTGACGCGGGCCGGTCCATGACGCCGTCCTCGCGGTCGATGCGAATGTCGTTGATGACCTCCTTCACCCCCAGCACGTCCCGGGCGAGCGCTTCCGTCGCGTGCCGTTCATCCTGGCTGCGCACCACGCCGGCCAGCAGCACCACGCCGTCCCGCACGCGGATGTCCACGTCCTCGGCGTCCACCCAGCTCTGCATCAGCCGGTCGCAGAGGTCCGCCAGGATTCGCTCGCTGGAGCGCCGGTAGCCTCGCGGCGCGCGTCCCCGGGGTGGCGCCCTCACAGGGCCTTCGGGCCGGTAGCGCCCACCCGAAAAGCCACCTTGCCCCAGGTCGTGGTCGTCCGGCCGTGACGGACTGGTGGAGTACCCATCCCACGGTGGCGCCATGTTCTCCACACCGGGGCCGTGGCCCGCGGGCTGTGTGCCCCCGTAGCGGACATCCGTTTCGGCCATGTGGCCGGCGGCGCGCCAGGGCCGGCCCCGGTCCATGCCGCCCGCTTCCCGTCGGCGGCGCTCGTGGGCGTCGTCGGCGCCCCGGTGGCCATGGCGCCTCCCGCCGTGCCCCCGGCGCTCTGGCATCTCAGGTCCGCCCCGGCGTCCTCCCTCCGTCCCCACGTCCTCCAGGACGCCGAGGTAGGGAGGCTCCAGGCGCCAGTCCTCCGCGACTTCGCGGAACGTGCCGCTGGGGCTGTAGCCGGGCCGTCTGGCGATGCGCTCTGGGTCGAAGTGCCGGGCGCGGCGGTCCAGCTCCCGGTCCAGGTCGAAGTCGCGGCCATACTCCCGGCCCTGGTCCAGTGCGCGCGCGGCGCGTCCGAAGTCCACGTCTTGTTGGTAATCGCGTGTGTCCCGGTCCCTCGCCGCGTCCCGGAAGTGCCGCTCGCTGTCGAAGGTGCGTGGAAACGCATCATCCTCGGAGGCCCAACCGCCTCGGCGGTGGTGGCCCCGGTGCGGACCGCCCCGTCGTCGCTCGGCGTCGTCCCGCTCGAAGTCGCCCCTGCGTTCGGACCCGCGCTCGTCGCCGTGCTCATCCCTGTCCGGGGCGCGGGCCCAGGTGCCCCTCGGATGGGTGTGTTCGTCCTCCCAGCCCCTCGAGGGCCGCTGCTCCCGCTCCTTGTCTCCCCATCGCCGGTCGTCGTCGCGCCTGCCGTTCATCTGGATGGCCTCCTCTCGTTGAGCGTTCGCCCAGGGCCTGTCTCCTGACGTTCTGGACCGCGAGCGCTGCTGGCAACGCAGGCAGGCCCCGTCAGGGGCTCGGCCGGGCATGGGGGCCCCGGAGTGCCCGCTGTATGCCGGGGGAGGCGCCAGTCGTTCCATGAGCATTCCCGCGCGGCCAGAGCGCGGTAGAGTCCACAGCAGCGACCGGCCAGCCAGCCAGCCGCGCGATGCCTGGAGGGAGTGCCATGGACGACGGGAGCCGGAACGCACAGGAGCCTGGCGCGCGAGCTTCGTCCGCGCTCACGAAGGCAACGCCCTGCGCCCAGCCTCCCGAGGAGGCCCGTGGTCCCTCCGTGGGGCCCGTCGCGACGGTGGCGGGCGGCATCCCCGCCGTCATCTCCGCCATGCGGCACGTCTACGGTGAAATGGACGTGGTGCGCGGGACGAAGCTGCTGCTCAAGGTGAACCAGAAGGAGGGCTTCGACTGCCCCGGCTGCGCGTGGCCCGACCCGGGACACCGCTCCATGGCGGAGTTCTGTGAGAACGGCGCCAAGGCGGTGGCGGAAGAGGCCATGTCCGCGCGGGCGACGCCGGAGTTCTTCCGTCAATGGAGCGTGGCGGACCTCGCCCTCCAGACGGACCACTGGCTGGGCAAGCAGGGCCGGCTGACGCACCCGATGGTGCTCCGCGAAGGCGCCACGCACTATGCGCCCCTGTCCTGGGACGAAGCCTTCGCGCTGGTGGCCGAGGAGCTGAACGCGCTCGACACGCCAGACGCCGCGAGCTTCTACACCTCCGGGCGTACGAGCAACGAGGCGGCGTTCCTCTACCAGCTCTTCGTGCGGCAGTTCGGCACCAACAACCTGCCGGACTGCTCGAACATGTGCCACGAGTCGAGCGGCTCGGCGCTCAACGAGACGGTGGGCATCGGCAAGGGCACTGTCACGCTGGAGGACTTCGACCAGGCGGATGCCATCTTCGTCATCGGGCAGAACCCGGGGACGAACCATCCGCGCATGTTGTCGTCGCTGGAGGCCGCCGCGCGACGGGGCTGCCAGATTGTCAGCATCAACCCGCTGCCGGAGACGGGGCTCAACCGCTTCAAGCACCCGCAGGACGTGCTGCACCTCATCGGGCCCGGAACGGCGCTCAACTCCCTGTTCGTTCAGGTCCGCATCAACGGCGACGCCGCGCTGCTGCAGGGCATCGCCAAGGCGCTGTTCGAGATGGAGGACGCGAACCCCGGCTCGGTGGTGGCCAAGGGCTTCATCGACGACAAGACGCTCGGCTTCGAGGCCTACGCGGCCCACATGCGCGCGGTGAAGTGGGAGGACGTGGAGGAGGGGAGTGGGGTGTCGCGCGCGCAGGTGCTCGCGGCGGCGGAAATCCTCGCGCGCTCCGAGCGCACCATCTTCTGCTGGGCCATGGGGCTGACGCAGCACCGCAACGGCGTGGCGTGCATTCAGGAAATCGTCAACCTGACGCTGCTGCGCGGCGGTATCGGCAAGCCGGGCGCGGGCCTGTGCCCGGTGCGCGGTCACAGCAACGTGCAGGGCGACCGCACCATGGGCATCTGGGAGAAGCCGCCCGAGGCCCTGTTGACGGCGCTGTCCCGGGAGTTCGGGTTCGAGCCGCCGCGGCACCACGGCATGGACGTGGTGGACACGCTGCTCGCCATGCACGACGGCCGGGTGAAGGTGTTCTTCGGACTTGGTGGCAACTTCCTCTCCGCCACGCCGGACACGGAGTTCACCGCCGAGGCCCTGCGCCGCACGCGCCTCACCGTCCACGTGTCCACCAAGCTCAACCGCTCGCATCTGGTCCACGGACGGCGGGCGCTCATCCTGCCGTGCCTGGGCCGCACCGAGCACGACGTGCAGGCCGGCGGGGCCCAGTTCGTCACCGTGGAGAACTCCATGGGCGTGGTGTCGTCTTCGCGGGGCTCGGTGGCGCCCGCATCGGAGCACCTGCTCAGCGAACCCGTCATCGTCGCCCGGCTGGCGACGGCGGTGCTGGGGGAGCGCTCTCGCGTGCCCTGGCTGTCGCTGGTGGAGGACTACGACCGCATCCGTGAGCAGATTTCGCGCGTCATCCCCGGCTTCGACGACTTCAATCGCCGCGTGCGGGAGCCGGGCGGCTTCGCGCTGCCGAACGGTCCGCGCGAGGGACGCTTCACCACGAAGAGTGGCAAGGCGCACTTCACGGTGCATGCGCTACAGCCCATTACCCTGGAGCCGGGACAGCTCCTGATGATGACGATTCGCACGCATGACCAGTTCAACACCACGGTGTACGGGCTGGATGACCGCTACCGCGGCATCCGCAATGGCCGCCGGGTGGTGTTGCTGCATCCCGCCGACATGAAGGCGCAGGGGCTGGCCGCGGACCAGCTTGTCGACCTGCTGAGCCACTTCGAAGGCGAGACGCGGCTGGCGCGTGGCTTCCGCGTGGTGCCGTACAACATCCCGCGCAGGTGCGCGGCCACCTACTTCCCCGAGGCCAACGTCCTCGTTCCCGTGAACAGCTTCGCGGAGAAGAGCCGCACGCCCACGTCGAAGTCGGTGGTCATCAGCATCACCCCGGCCGGAGAATCGCGGGCCCTGCCCGCTGGCGCGGTGGCATGAGGCGCGTGAGAGAGCATGCAGTCCGTCAATGAAACCGGGTGGCCGGAGTCGCTCCGGTCCCTCTATGAGACGGTGACGGGGACGCCCGCGGCGGAGGCCATGGCCGCGTCCACCCAGTGGCGCGAGTCCTTCGCGGCCTGGGTGCGAGGCGCTTCGCTGGATGAGCGCACCCTGGCGCAAGCGGCGGCCTGGAGCCGACTGGACGAGGGCGAGCGGACCCTCGGCGAGCTGTTGTTCTTGCTCTCTTCATGCAGTGAGTTGCTGTGGCCCTACGCCGTGCCGCCCCGGGGCCTGCTGCCGCGCTTGATGGCGCGGCAGGAGACGATGCTGGGCGCGTTGCTGGAGGTGGGGGATGCGGACACGGCCGCGCGGGTGCGGCGTGAGACGGAGGCCACCGTCACCACGGTGCTGACGCGCATCCTGAAGCGGCACCCGGACGCGCTCCAGTCCCTCGTCGGCGACGCGCCGTGCACCTTCGACGGCCGGGCCCTGCGCTTCCACGGCGCGGTGGAGGTGGACCTGCGTCAGGTGTTGGGCACCGGCGCGAAGTCCGTCGCGCTGCTGGAGCAACTGCGCGCGCTGATGCCGGCGACGGCGGCGGACGGGCGCGACCGGTTGGCGGAGTTCATCCGGACACGGGCCGCGCGGCTGCCGTGGCGGGAAGCTTCGGAGGTACTGGCCGAGCGGCTCTTCTCGCTGGCGACGTCGCCGGAGGGCCGCAGCGGCATGAGTGGTTTCCTGGCGTGCTACCCCGGTGGACGCAAGGAGCCGGACTGGTGCGCTCGGGCGGGGCTCTTGCTGTCGCGCACGCTGGAGGTCGGCGGTCCTCCCGAAGTGGTGGAGAACCTGTGCGAGCTGCTGGCGCGCTTCGATGCGCCGCCGGTGGACGGCCTGCGTGGGGCGCTGGGCGCTTTGGTGAACGGCGACTTCGAGGCCTCGGCGGACCTGGGCCCCGTGCGCTTCGTGCTCGACCACTGCCAGGCCACGCTGCGCAAGGGCGAGCCCGGTCTGGTGCTCACGCTGCTGTGGCTGGAGGAGCGGTTGTTCCGTGCCGCTGTGCGCAAGGGCGCACCAGATGCCTTCGACCGCCGCAAGCGCGCGCTGTCGAAGCTCAAGCCGGGGGCGCCGGGATTCGACCAGCTCCACTGGCTGGCGGAAGAATGTGCCGAGCTGTGGCCTCGATTCATGCCCGGTGCCGTGCGGCCCGGGCTGGACGAACTGGCGGCGTGGCGTCAGGAAGTCGCCGACCGCGTGGGGCGCAAGCCCGTGCTGCGCAAGGCGGCCATCGAGTTCTTCCTCTGGTGCGCGCCGGATGCCGCTTCGTCCGAGGCGGAGCTCACGGTGCTGTTGCTGGTGCGCACCGCGACCGACCGGAGACAGGTGAAGCGGCTCAAGGAGCACCCGTCGTCACGCGTTCGCCTCCGCGTCCGGACGCTCCAGTCCTGGTTCCAGGGCCCGTCGGCGAAGGGGAAGCCGGGCGCCTCCGTGGAGCCTTCACAGGCTTCGGGCCCCGCGTCGTTGACGGAGGCGTTGCGGCACCTGCACGTGACGCGCGCGGTGCCGCTCGGAGGCCGGACGTGGCTGCGTGACCGGGACCTGGAGGAGCTGTTGCTGGGCGCTTTCGGTCGAGTGGAGGCGGAGTTCTCGTCTCGCTATCCGGAGCGCTTCCGCGAGGACACCGAGACGCTGGCGGCGGACCTGCTCGAAGCACTGCGCGCCGAGCTGGCGCGGGTGAAGGCGGACGTCGCCGCGTTGATGGCCCAGGGGCAGCCCTCGCCGTGGGAGCTGTCGATGACGGTCCGGCGCCGTGAACCGGAGCCCGCGCCCGAGCCTGTCCTGGTGGACGGCGAGGCGGCTCCGGACGCCATGCCTCCGCCTTTGGCCGCCGCGCGACTGGGGGTGGAGGTGGCTTTCGTCCTCGACGTGGCGGTGGGCGACTTCCTGCGCACGCGGCGCGTGGTGTCCGTGCAGGTGGTGAAGCTCGAACAGCGCGGAGAAGGTCAGTGGCTGCCCGCCTTCCGGCTGGGCCGGGAGCACCTGGACGCGCAGTTGCTGCGGACCGATGCCGCGTTCTGCCTGTTCCTGGCGCCTCCGTTTCCTCGGGCCGAGTGCTGGGTGGTTCCGTCGCGAACGGTGCGCGCGATGATGGAATCGCAGCGCTCGCTGTCGGGTGTGCCGCGAGACGGGGTGCAGCGGGTGGCGCGCTCACTGTCCCACTGGCTGTTGGGCGACCTCGTCGGTCTGTGGACGGGGGACGAACGCCCGGAGTCGTTTGCCCGGCTGTCTCGCGCGGAGGACGGGCCGGACTTCGTCGTCGAATGGGGCCTCCGGTAGGTCAAGTGGCCACGGGGCCCGCTGGCGTGGCGTCCACGGTGATAGCGTCCATCCCTTATGAGTCACACCGAGCGACCCCAGGGGGCGGGCCGTCCAGCCGAAGGGCCTGATTCCGTCCAGCAGACGCGGCCCACAGGTACAGGAAGGCCCGGGAGCTCGGGCGCTGTTCGCCGCTTCCGATTCACCGTCCTCGAAGGTCCGCAGCCTGGGCAGTCCAAGGACAGCAACGCGGACACGTTCTCCATCGGCTCGCATGGGCTCAACGACTTCGTCATCGAGGAGCCCACCGTCTCGCGCTTCCACTGCGAGGTGAAGGTCGACCACGACGGCGCCCGCCTGCGGGATTTGGACAGCCGAAACGGCACCGTGCTCGACGGCGTCCACGTGCGCGACGCGTACCTTCGTGGCGGCAGCATCCTGCGCCTGGGCCGGGTGAGCGTCCGGTTCGACTTCAGCCCGGAGACGAACCGGCTGCTCATCTCCGACCGCACGACGTTCGGTGAGCTGGTGGGCGCGTCGCCCGTGACGCGCGCCAGCTTCGCCCTCATGGAGCGAGCCGCCGCGAGCGACGCGACGGTGTTGCTGGAGGGGGAGACGGGCACGGGCAAGAGCCGCGCGGCCTTCGCCATCCATCAGGCCAGCGCCCGGGTCTCAGGGCCTTTCCTCACCGTGGACTGCGGCGCCATTCCCGGCAACCTGCTGGAGAGCGAGCTGTTCGGCCACGAGAAGGGCTCCTTCACCGGCGCCATCCAGCGCCGCATTGGTGCCTTCGAGGAGGCGGACGGCGGCACCATCTTCCTGGACGAGATTGGCGAGCTGCCCGCGGAGCTGCAGCCGAAGCTGCTGCGCGTCCTGGAGAACAAGGAGATTCGCCGGCTGGGCGCCAACGGGTACCAGCCCGTCAACGTGCGTGTCATCGCCGCCACGCACCGGGACCTGCGCGCCGAGGTGAACGCGGCGCGCTTCCGCTCCGACCTGTTCTTCCGCCTCGCGGTGGTGCGCATCATCATCCCCGCGCTGCGGGAGCGGCCCGAGGACATCCCCCTCATCGCGGAGCGAATCCTCACGGCCTTCGGGGCCGGCTCCGAGCAGCTCGCGGCGCTGAGCACTCCGGAGTTCATCGCGCAGCTCCAGCACGCCGCGTGGCCGGGGAATGTGCGCGAGCTGCGCAACCACCTGGAGCGTTGCCTCGTCTTCCAGGACGCCATGCCGCCGGACGCCGAGGAGGTGAGCGCGCAAGCGGTGCTGCGCAGCCTGGTGGACCCGAAGCAGCCCTACGCGGAGGCCCGTCGCCGCGCGCTGGAGGTCTTCGAGCGCGAGTACCTGGATGCGCTCCTCAAGCTCCACGGAGGCAAGGTGTCGCAGGCCGCCACCGCCGCGGACATGGACCGCGTGTACCTGTACCGCCTGCTGCGCCGGCACCGGCTGCGGACGTAGCTCGCTCAGCGGCTGGCGAGTGCATCCGACAGCAGGACCTCGCCCGCCGTGCCTCCCGAAGTCCAGGACTCCAGGCGGAGCAACTCACCACCCGCCAACCGCGGAAGGCCCTGGGCGTCCGTGTTCAGCTCACACAGGGCCGCGTGCGCATAGACGCGGACTTCCACGCTGTCAGCCGCGGCTTCACACGCTTGCCGCAACAGCGCGTCCGCCACCTGGCGCGCTTCCACCAGGGCAGGGACACGGGCCTCGGAGGTGGGAGGCAGTGGTCTCCACGCGAGCACGGCGTTGCCACTCTCCATGGCGAGCAGCCAGCCGCGGGTCTCCAGTTCGGTGAGCGTCGCGTCCAGCGTGGCGTCCCTGGCATCCAGGTCCGCGTCGGTGGGCTCGTCCAGGGCCACCGGGAAGCGGAGGTCCACATAGACAGCCACGGCCCATGTCTCCTCCGGGGTGGGCGCCAGCGCCGCGCGCAAGGCATCGAGGAAGGCGGGCACGTCCGGCCAGCGGTCCCCAGGGGCCTTCGCGAGACCCCGTTGGACCACGGCGTCCAGTGCTGGCAGTGCGTGCACCCGTTCATCCAGGTGCGGTGGCGGCGCATGGAGGTGCTGCTCCTCGACCTCCACCACGCTGGTGCCCTCGAAAGGCAGGCTCCCGGTGAGGAGTTGGTAGAGAAGCACGCCCATCGCGTACAGGTCGGTGCGTGCGTCCAGGGCTTGCCCGCGAATCTGCTCGGGGGCCATGGACACGGGAGTGCCGAGCACGGCGCCGCCGGACGTCAGGCCGGAGAGCCCCTCCGGTGGCTCCACGCGGGCGATGCCGAAGTCCACCAGCTTCACCGTGAAGCCCTCCGTCAGGGGGATGACCATCACGTTCTGGGCCTTGAGGTCCCGGTGCAGGATGCCGCGGCCATGGGCGAAGTGCAGCGCGGCGCCCAGTTCCTCCATCACCGTCAGCGCCTCCGCGAGGGAGTAGGGGCCTCGGTGCGTGAGCCACTGGTCCACGCTTTCGCCCTCCAACCATTCCATGGCCAGCCAGGGGCGTCCGTCGCGAAGGTCGCCGTGCTCGAGCACCTCCACGATGTGGGGATGGCGCAGCGCCCGGAGCGTGTCCGCTTCCTGCTGGAAGCGGCGGAGCACGTTGGTGACGTGGTTGAACTCGGCACGCACCACCTTCACCGCGGCGGGAGCCCGGGTGGACAGGTGCGACGCGCGATAGAGCCACGCGGTCACGCCCGCGTGGACGCGGGACTCGATGACCCAGTCGCCCACCAGCGCTCCGGGTTCCAGTTCGTCTCCGTAGAGCGATATGGCGTGTTCGCGTGGGGGCCCATCGGCCATGGGACGTCCCTCCGTGCCTGTGCGGCGACACCCCGTGCTAACACGGTTCTCGGCCCCGGCACTGGGCGTGGCCGTCCCGCTAGGGGCTTTCGGCCGGCGCCACCAGCGCGCGGACGCGGTCCGTCCACAGCGGCGCTTCGCGTGCGGTCTCCTCGACCTCCGCGACCCGAGCGCGCAGCGTCACCGTGTCTCCGGCCTTGCGAGCCGCGCGTGCCGCCCAGACGAGAATCTCCAGCCGCTCATCAGGCGTGGCCAACCGGCGTGACGCTTCTACCAGGTGGGCCCAGGCATCGGCGCCGTAGGGAAGGGCATCTTGAGCCTCGTTCACGACGCGCCGGACCACGGACAGCATCAGCGCGTCCGAAGGTGACAGACGCTCCCGCGTGTCCGGCTCCTCGAGCCAGGCGAGCTGACGTGCGACTTCGGACAGGTCTCCGAGTTCGCAGCACAGGCGCGCCACCAGCAGGGCATCCTGGGCCATGGACCGGGGGAAGAAGCGCTGGCTGAGCACGCCGGCCCGCCGCGCCAGGGGCAATGCCTCCACGGCCCGGCCCTGGTAGCCGAGCAGCAGCGCCAGGTTGAAGGCGGAGGTCCGTTCAATCTGCACGTTGCCCAGCTCGCGTCCCAGGGTTACCGCGCGCTCCAGGTCCGCGTGAGCGCCCGCCGCGTCCCGGCGCTGGACATGCAGCACCATCCGGTTGTTGAGGGCCACGCCCAGGTGCAGGGTGTCGCCGGTCGCCTCGCACAGGGCGATGGCTTCGTCGAAGCGGCGCGAGGCTTCGTCCAGCCGGTCGGTCCACGCCAGCATCGCGCCCAGCATGGCCAGGGCGATGGCCTCCGTCTCCGAATCCTCTCCGGACCGCGCGGCCTCCACGGCTCGCTCCAGGGCGGGCACAGCCCCAGTGATGTCCTCCCGCCGCACGAAGACGCGCGCCTGGGCCAGGGCATGGCGCGCGGCCAGCTCCGAGGGGACCGCGTCCTTCAGGCAGTGCAGGGCCTGCTCCAGCAGTGCGGTGGAGCCCACTGCGTCGTCCTGCCAGTCGAGGGCGGTGGCTTCTTCCAGCAGCAGGTCCGCCTCGCGCACCACATCGCGGTGGGCCTCGGCCAGCAGGCGGGCGGCGCGCAGGTCTTCCACCGCGTCGTCGATGCGCTGGAGGCGGTAGCGCACGCGTCCTCGTCCCGACAGCAGCTCCAACCGGACGGCCTCTTCGGTGCGCGGCACCAGCGACAGGGCGGCCGAGTAGTGCCGTTCCGCCTCCAGGAGCCGGTGCGCGTGGCGAGCGGATTCGGCCAGGTTCCAGTGGAGGGCCGTGGCTTGGAGGGAATCTCCGGCGGACTCGGCCAGACGCGCCCTTCGGGCGGTGGGCGTAGCGGGCAGGGCGCGCAAGGCGGCCGTGCAGATGCGCCGCTTCAGGGCCGGAGGGAGCAGGGCGGTGAAGGCTTCGCGCAGGGTGGTGTGTTCGAAGCGCCAGCGTCGCGGCCCTCGGGGTTCCAGCATGCCCGCTCGTGCCAGCCGCTCCATCGCGACGCCCGGGTCCAGCGACAGGTCCAGGGACGCGTCTGCCTCCAGGTGGGCGAGCGTGGCGGTGAGTTCCTCCAGCCTGACGTCGTCTCCCAGGAGTGCCGCGACATGGAGCGGGGCGCGCATGCCAGTGGGCAGGCCCGAGAGGCTTCGTTCGGCGAGCCGTTCATCCGCGCCCGGGCGGTCCGGGGCCAGCCCGTTGAGGGCGTCCGCAGCGAGGTAGCCACCCCCATCCGGACGGGTACGGATGGCGCCCGCGCCTCGGAGGGCACGCACCGTCTCCAGCATGCGCAGCGGTGAGCCACCGCAGCGGTCCACCAGCTCTCTCAACACGCCTTCGGCAATCAGGTCTACGGGGCGCAGCCACTGGCGGAGCAACTCACGCGCATCGAGTTCCGGAAGGGGAGGAAGCTCTCGCTGTTCGGCGTCTCGTGCGCGTTCTCCCAAGTAGGGGCGCAGGCCTAGCAGCCGGTGCCGGCCGGCGAGCACCACGCACAGGGGGGCCCCCTCTCCAGAGAGCGTCGCCAGTTCCAGTGCATCCAGGGCCGTGGGGTCCAGCGTGTGCGCGTCATCGACCAGCAGAACCAGGGGCTGCGCGGCCGCGAGCCGCCACAGGTGCGCTGCGATGGCCCTCGCCACCAGTTGCCTGCGCGCCGCCGGGTGCACGGTGGCCACATCCAACGGGGGATGCGCGTCCGCGAGCAGCCGGCGCAGCGCTTCATCCGAGGGCGTCTGAGCTGGAAGGCCGAGGACGGTGTTGATGAGACTTCGCAGACCGCTTTCGCTCGCGCTGCCTTCATCCGGGAGCGCCTCGACGAAGCGCACGGAGACGCCGGGCGTGCCCTCCAGTTCGCTCCGCCACGTCGTGAGCAGGCGTGTCTTGCCCTGTCCCTCTTCCGCCAGCAGGGTGCGCAGCACGGGCGCGCCGTGTGCCTGCACGCGCGACAGGGCTTCGCGCAGCCACTGCCGTTCCGTGTCCCGGCCCAGGAGGACGTCAGGAGCTATCAGCGCGTCCCCATGCGGCGTGCTGTAGGGCAGGTCGCCCAGGTGGGCTCGGGCGCTGGCCGTCAGTGCGACAGTCTCAGGGGGGGAGACGGATTCAAACGATGGCCACCACCGCTCGGGCCGCTCCACCGCCGCTCCACCCACCGTCAAGCGACCTGCACGCTCACGAATGCGCAGCGGTGCGCAATGAAGCGCGAGCGTTGCGTTTGGGGGGAGAGCGGCTTTCAGCACCTCTGCGGCCCGGAGCGCTGCGCGCAGCCCGGCTTCCACCGCCGCTTCGTGGGGGAACGCGAAGAGGCAAAGGCCCGGCTCCACGCGCGCGAGGATGACGCCGCTTCCGGCGAGGCACGCCTGCAAGGCCGGTGCGTCCAGTGAGGACTTCACACCGAGGACCGCCACTTCGTTCGTGGTTCGGCTGGTGTCCGGGGTGGGGGTGGTTGAAGGGCCCGTGTTCGTCCATGACGCCTCCGTGGCGTGGCGCGGGCTCTCCGCCAAGGCCGCGGACACCGCATGTGGGCCCAGCGCATCGCCAGCGCCCTGAAGCTCGCGCAACTCCTCCGCCAGCGACCGCGCACTGTGTCCCCGGTCCTCGGGCACCTTGGCCAGCAGCCGCTGCACCAATGTCTCCACCGCCGCGGGCACCGGCCAAGGCGCGAGCGTCCGCATTGTCGGAGGCCGCCGCGAGACATGCGCCTGGAGCACCGCTGCCGCCTCTCCGACAAAGGGAGGCCGACCACACAGCAACTCAAAGAACATGACCCCAAGCCCATACAGGTCCGCGCGCGCGTCGATGAATCGCGCGTCCCGGCACTGCTCGGGTGACATGTACTCATGGGTCCCCAGCCGCTGACCCGTGCGGGTGAGCCCTGGCGAGAGCCCCTCCGCATCATCCTGGGCCGTCAGCCGCGCGAGCCCGAAGTCCAGCAGAACGAGCCGCCCTTCGGACAGCACGACGTTTTCCGGCTTCAGGTCCCGGTGCACCACGCCCGCCGCATGGACCTGGGCCAGCGCCTCCGCCAGGGCTCGCGTCAGCGGGGCCGCATCGGCCCAGGGCAGGGCACCGGCGCCCGGAAGCTTCGCTAACCGCCGAGCCAGCGTCGGGCCCTCGATGCGCTCCATGATGACCACCCGCTCACCGGCGCGGGTCGTGGCCTCGCCCAGCAGCCGCGGCACGGCGGGGGGACCGATGCGGCGCAGGGCCTCCAACTCCCGCCCCAGTCGTTCGCCCGCGAGCGGCTCCAGCACCTTCAGCGCGACGTCCTGCCCATCCACCTCGCGCCGCGCGGCAAACACCCGTCCAAACCCACCGCGCCCCAAGGGCGCTCCCAGGACATAGCCCGCCACTTCCGGAGGCTCCGGCAAGGAGCCTGGGGCACGCGCTTCGACCGGGCCGTGGCGAGGACAGCGCTCGGCCACGCGGCGATGGCAGGTGGGGCAGCGCATGGGCGTGGGAGCTCGGGGCCGGGAGCTTGGACGGCCACGCCCGGACGTCAGTCACTCATCTCCGGCAGCTCGGGCAGCACATCCGGGTCCAGCTTCAGAATCACACACAGGCGCGTCAGGGTGGGAATGGTCGGCACCATCACCCCTCGTTCCACCCGAGCGAGCACTTCCACGGGGATTTCCAGTTGCTCGGCGACCTCCTCCATGCCGAGCCCCGCCTGCTGGCGGGCGGCTTTCAGTGCCGCTCCGAGCACCTCGGCCCTTTCCCTACGACTCGTCGTCATGGGGCGAGCATGACGCCTTCTCGCGTTCCCGTCATCCAATTCACCACATGCCGGTGCGCTGGCGCACGGACCCGAACATTGCCCGGGGGGCGGGCGGCCGGGGCAAGCCCCCCGGGCGTCCGCGGCGACTGTGCGGCCCAGGGGGAGGGTGGCCGGGTTGTCCGGACGTGCGCAGGCTGGGCGACTGGGGTTGCGGCATTGGCGCCGGGCGGGGGCTGTGTTAGTTCGCCCCTCCCCCCGGTGTCCCGCCAGAAAGAGGAGAAGCGAATGGCCCGCCGTCAGGTCCGTGTCGTCGGTGCGATGCTCCAGAATGAGCAGGGGCGCTACCTCATCACCCAGCGCCCCCCCACCGCGTCACTGCCCCTGCTGTGGGAGTTCCCCGGCGGGCGCGTGGAGGAGGGCGAAGAGGACGCCGAGGCCCTTGCCCGGGAAATCCAGGAAGAGACGGGCGTGGAGGTGGACGTGCTGGGTCAGGCCATGCACACCCACCACGAGTACCCCAACTACGACATCGACTTCCGCGTCTTCCACTGCCGGCTCTCGCGGCCGACGGAGGAGATTCAACACCTGCGCGTGCATGACCACCGCTGGGTGACGCTGGAGGAGATGTCCGCGTACCGCTTCCCGGACGCGGATGCCAAGACGCTGGCGAAGCTGCTCGACCTGGACAGCTGACGTGCCGCGCCGTCTCCTCCTGGCGTTGCTGGCCGGAGTGCTGGGCGCGTGCTCCCGCTCCAAGCCGCCGCCCGCGCCGCCTCCACCCGAGGTGACGAACCAGGTCCCGGCCCAGGGCGTGCCGGGGTGTACGCTCTACGGCGAGCCTCAGCGGTCCGGCACCGTGCCCGACGTGCTGCCCGAGCTCTCCGGCCTGGCCGCCAGCCAGCGCCACCCGGGCGCCTTCTGGGCGCACAACGACTCCGGCAACGGCTTCGAGCTGTTCGCGATGGACGCGAAGGGCGCCATCCTCGCCCGGTTGGCGCTCACCGGGGCCACCCCGCGCGATATCGAGGACGTCACGGTGGGGCCCTGCGCCCCGGGTACGTCGCGCAGCTGCGTCTACCTGGCGGACATTGGCGACAACTTCGCGCGCCGCGAGCAGGTGCGGCTCTACCGGCTGCCCGAACCGGAGGCGCTCGAAGACGCCACGGTGCCGGTGGAGGTGCTGCCCTTCATGTATCCGGACGGGCCCCGCGACGCGGAGTCGGTCATCATCGATGCACGCTCTGGCCGGTTGGCCGTCATCACCAAGACGCTGGACTCCCTGGGAGATGTCTTCGCGCTGGATGGCCTGAGCGCGGACACCTCCATCCAGGCCCGGAAGCTGGGGACGCTGACGGCGCCACTTGGGATGGACCGGGCCACCACCGCGGCCTCCTTGCATCCGTCCGGTGAGCGGCTGTTGCTGCGCACCTACTCGCGCGCGTACGAGCTGCGCCGCCCCGACGCCGCGCGGCTGGAGGACCTGTTGCAAGGACAGCTCGTCGAGGTTCCGAGCGGGAGCCAGGCACAGGCAGAAGCCATCACCTTCGTGCAAGACGGCAACGGCTATTTGTTGGGGACGGAGTTCACTGGTCAACCCTTGTGGTTGATCGGGTGTCACTGATTCGCCGCAAGGGCCCGCACATGCCGTGAAGCCCACCTGGCGGGTTGACGGTATGGCAACGGTGAACATCTTTGGCCCGCCGGGGAAGACGCCTTGCGGTCACGGTGTCCGCGTGGGCGGGGGAGGGGGAGGGTCGAGCGTGCCGACGATGAAGCCACAGGATTTGCCGCCTGGGATGGGCCCACGCGGAAAGAAGACAGACAAGCCAACGCCAACGGGGAAGGGGTTCAAGTTCGGCTCTCCGTTGGGCTACATCCTGTTGCTCGTCCTGGGCTTCCTGCTGTTCCGCAACGTCTTCCAGGACGCGGGCGTGCGGCGCGTGAGCTACAGCCAGTTCCGCGACGGGGTGGAATCCGGGAACTTCAGCCGGGTCCAGATTTCGAACGAGTGGGTGAAGGGCTTCCTCAAGGACACGGCGCAGCCGCCTCCTCCGGCAGACGGGGAGCGCACGCTGCGCGGCGAGCCGAGCGCCCTGCCGTGGATGGCCTACCGCGTCGCCGGTGACGAGGGGCTGGTGCCGTTGCTGGAGCAGAAGGGCATCCAGTTCGAGGCCGTGCCGCAGTCAGGGCTGGGCGAGGCGCTGTGGATATGGCTGTTGCCCCTGGGCCTCTTCTTCCTCTTCTGGAGCTTCATGATGCGCCGGGTGGCCGGCGGCATGGGGCAGGGCCCGCAGAGCGTCATGAGCTTCGGGAAGACACGCGCCAAGGTGCAGGCCGAGGCCGACACCGGCGTGGGCTTCAATGACGTGGCCGGCGTGGATGAGGCGGTCGACGAGTTGCGCGAAATCGTCGAGTTCCTCAAGACGCCCGAGAAGTTCCGCCGCCTGGGCGGGCGCATCCCCAAGGGTGTGCTGCTGGTGGGCCCTCCGGGTACGGGCAAGACGCTGCTGGCGCGGGCCGTGGCCGGTGAAGCGGGCGTTCCCTTCTTCAGCCTGTCGGGCTCCGAGTTCGTGGAAATGTTCGTCGGCGTGGGCGCCGCGCGAGTCCGCGACTTGTTCGCCCAGGCCACGGCGAAGGCGCCGTGCATCATCTTCATCGACGAGCTGGATGCCATTGGCAAGAGCCGCAACTCGGGCGTGGCCGGTGGACATGACGAGCGTGAGCAGACGCTCAACCAGCTGCTTGCGGAGATGGACGGCTTCGACAGCCGCGCGGGTCTCATCATCCTGGCGGCCACCAACCGTCCGGAGATCCTGGACAGCGCGCTGATGCGTCCGGGCCGCTTCGACCGGCAGGTGCTGGTGGACCGGCCGGACAAGCGGGGCCGCGAGCGCGTGCTGGAGATTCACGCCAAGGGCGTGAAGTTGGGACCGGACGTGGACCTCAATGCCATTGCCTCGCGCACCCCGGGCTTCGCGGGCGCGGACCTGGCCAACGTGGTGAACGAGGCCGCGCTCCTGGCCGCGCGCCGCAACCGCGACGCGGTGATGCGGGCGGACTTCGAGGAAGCCATCGAGCGTGTCGTCGCCGGCCTGGAGAAGAAGAACCGCCGGATGAACGAGCGTGAAAAGGAGATTGTCGCGCACCACGAGGCGGGCCACGCGGTGGTGGGGTGGATGCTGCCTCACGCGGAGCGGGTGACGAAGGTGTCCATCATCCCGCGCGGCCTGGCGGCGCTGGGCTACACGATGTCGCTGCCGCTGGAGGACCGCTATCTCATGTCGCTGGACGAGCTGCGCGACAAGATGGCGGGGATGATGGGCGGCCGGGCCGCGGAGGAGATCTTCATCGGGGAAATCTCCACCGGCGCGTCCAACGACATCCGCCAGGCCACGGAAATGGCCCGGATGATGGTGCGGGACTACGGCATGAGCACGCTGGGGCCGGTGGCCCTGAGCGCGGAACATGGCCCGGGCTTCCTCCGCTCGGCGGGCGTACCGGAGACGCGCAGCTACTCCGAGCAGACGGCGCGGATGATTGACGAGGAGGTGCGCAAGCTCGTCAGTGAAGCGCTCGACAGGGCCCGTCAGGTGCTGACCACTCACAAGGACAGGGCCCAGGCGTTGGCGGCCCGGCTCCTGGCCGTGGAGGTGGTGGAGGAGGAGACCATGGTGACGATTCTGGGTCCCAAGGTGTTGGCGCAGCGCGGCCTGCTGCACCCGGAGGCGCGTCAGGTCATCTCCGCGCACCCGGTGGACGTCGGAAGCAGTGACGACCAGACGCCGCCCACGCAGCACTCGGACGCGCTCGACTCCTGAGACGTCGGCTGGCTGGGCGCCTGCCCTCCTGCCGTCCCGAAGCCCACCGCCACCACGACGCCCTGCGGCGAGCGGTGGGCGAAATTATCTTCAGAGGAAAGGAGGCGTCGCCGTGGAGAACAGGATCGGTAAGAGCTACATCGCCCGCAAGGCCCTCTTCGCGAAGGGGCTCAAGGAGGGACGGCTCACGGTTCAGGAGATTGAGGAGGCCCTGCCGGCGGGATCCCTGACGGCGGCGGAGCGGTGGCTCCTCTACTACTCGCTGCGGGCCGCCCAGGTGGAAATCATTGACGAGGTGACAGGGCAGGTGGACCACGGCTTCATGGCCGAGTCTCCTGCCGCGCCGCAGGAGCACTAGCTCGCTCCCGCGTTGACAGGGGCCTTCTCGCGGTTAGGTTCCGGGCAGCAGTGGCTCCCTACCTTTCGCGCGAGACTGCGCACCCACCATCGCCTCAGGTTCGACATGGCCGGTAACACCCGCACCGACGCAGCCCCCGAAGCCCCCCAGCAGCCCCCCTCCGCCAACGGCGAGGGACCTGTTTCCGCCGCCGAGGAGTCTTCCTCTCAGCAGCAGGCTCCGGAGGAGCACGCGGCTGCCGGTCAGGACGCGGAGCGGGAGCGGCTGGTCGCGGAGCTGGAGACGCTTCGCAAGAAGTTCGACATCGCCGTCCGCGCGGTGCAGGCCGCGGAGAAGGACCGCGAGGAGTTCAAGCAGCGCGTGACGCGGGAGCGTGAGCGCATGCTGGACGTGGAGCGCGGCAACGTGGCCGTCACGCTGCTGGAGGCCATCGACGAGTTGGACCGGTGCCTGTCCGTCAGCGCCCAGGACACCACGCCGCTGGCCGAGGGCGTCCGGATGATTCGTGACGAGCTCTTGCGCAAGGCGCAGTCCACGGGCATCGAGCGCCTTCATGTCGTCGGGCAGACCTTCGACCCGAACACGGCCGATGCGGTCGACATGGAGGTGACCGCCACTCCGGACGAGGACCACCGCATCGTCGCCGAGCTGCGTGCGGGCTACCGGCTGAAGGACCGCATCATCCGTCCGGCCCGGGTGAAGGTGGCGAAGTACGTCGCCCCCGTCCAGGCCTGACGCCGCCGTCCAGGGCGCCCCCGTCACGGGAAGGGGGCGCCGGGCCCGGTTGTTGCGTCCGCTCGACCATGGTCCGCCGTGTAGACTGCCGCTCCGTGCTCTCCCGATTCTTCTCCCTGTGTTTGGTGCTGGCGCTCGCCCCGGTCGCGGCGGCCGCCGAGGGTCCTCTCGACGCGTGGCTTCCCGCGCGGGCCCGGGAGCATGCCGCGTGGTTCGCCGCGCAGGCCGCGGGTGTCGAGGGGCAGACGGGCAGCCTGGGCCTGTGGCGCGAGCGCGCCGAGGGAGACCCGGGCATCCCCCACTTCGTGCCCCCGTCCTCGCTGGCGCCGCTGATCCGCGCGGTGGAGGCGGGCGTCGTCAACATCACCACCGTGGGGCCCCGGGCCGGTGGCCTGGAGGGGATGAAGAAGTCCACAGGCTCCGGCTTCGTGCTGACGCCCGACGGGCTCGTCGTCACCAACAACCACGTGGTGGCCAGCGCGCAGCAGATTGCCGTGCGTCTGGCGGATGGCCGCGAGTTCGCCGCCTCCGTGGTGGGCCGTGACGCCTCCACGGACGTGGCGCTGTTGCGGCTCAGCGGCGTGGACCTGGGCAAGCTGCCCGCCGTCTACCTGGGGGACTCGGACCGGATGGCGGTGGGCGACTGGGTGGTGGCCATAGGCAACCCCTTTGGCCTGGACCACTCCGTGTCCCACGGGATGATCTCCGCCAAGGAGCGCGTACTGGGCGTGGGCCAGTTCGACGACTTCATCCAGACGGACGCGCTCATCAACCCCGGCAACTCCGGTGGGCCGCTCTTCAACATGAAGGGGGAGGTGGTGGGGGTGAACACCGCCATCATCAGTCAGGGGCAGGGCATTGGTTTCGCGGTCCCCAGCAACCTGGTGAAGGAGCTGCTGCCCAACCTCCGGGAGAACGGCAAGCTGGCGCGTGGGTGGCTGGGCGTCGTCATCAATGACGACGGGAGCAATGGGGGCAGTGAGCGCCAGGCCCCGCTGGTGAAGGACGTCTACAAGGGCAGCCCCGCCGCGGCCGTGGGCATCCGCCCCGGAGACCGGTTGGTGGCGGTGAACGGGCGGCCCATCGGCTCCTACCTGCAGCTGTTGCGCAAGGTGGCGCTGCTGGCGCCGGGCACCGAGGCGCGCCTGTCGCTGACGCGGGGCACCGAGACGCAGGAAGTGACGGTGCGGCTGGTGGCGCGCCCCGCGCAGGAGGCCACCGAGGGGCTCATCCAGCGGACGGCCAGCGAGGAGGAGATGGGGCTGGTGATCCGCGACCTCACGCCGGAGGTGGCCGCGCCCCTGGGGGAGACGGCCTGGTCTGGCGTGCTGGTGTCAGGTGTCACGCCGCGCAGCCCGGCGGACTCGGCCGGCCTGCGGGCGGGAGACGTCGTGACGGAAGTGAACCGCCGCCGGGTGAAGGACGTGGCCGGGGTGCGCGCGGCGCTGGGGAAGGGGAGCGCCGGGGTCAGCATCCTCCTTCGGGTGAAGCGGGGCGAGGCGCTCCAGTACATCGCCATCGCCCGGTGAGGTGACGCCCGGCTAGCGCTTCTTGGCGTCCTTGCCGTTGAGCCACAAGCCCATGGTCTGGCCGCTGCGGGCCTCGGTGATGAAGATGGCTTCGATGCGTGCCGTCACGCCGTGGCTCTTCCCGCCGCCCTTCTTGGGCAGGGTCCACACGCTCTGCGGGGTGAAGACAATCTGTGCCCGCACCGAGCGCGAGGAGAAGAGGCGGTTGAACATCTGCAGGTTCCACCCCGCCGGCATGTCACCGGTGACGGTGAGGTAGGGGAGGATGGGGTTGCCGTTGCCGTCCGTCTTCTTGGGCGCCCCGTGGGTGAGCGCCGAGCTGCCGGCGGGGAAGAACGGGGTGATGTTGATGCTGTACTCGCCCGTGCCCAGCGAATAGGGGCCCGGGGCGAGCATGGTGGCGTCGTCCTCGGTGACGATCATGTACAGCCGCTTGCCCTGGTACTTCTTCCGGAACGCCTCCGCGTTGGCCTTGCACTGCGAGTCCACGAAGGGGCCGTCGCACGCGCCCACGAACTTATCCAAGAAGGTCCCCAGCCCGCCCAGCGGCTCGGCTTCGTCACGCAGCTTGGCGAAGCGAGGGTCCGCGTCCGCCAGGGCAAGCGCGGGCGCGAGGAAGAGGGCGGCGGCGAGGAGGATGCGATTCACGGGCGAGGTCTCCGGGGAACAGGGGTTCAGCCCGGAATCGTGCCATTTCGGAAAGCGTCCGGCACTCGTTACATGGGTGTGCAGGGGTGGATGTAGGTGAAGAACTTGCCTACATGTGGCTACCGTGTAGGTTGCGCCTGTCACCACCTGTTCCGGGAGCTACTACCCCCATGTTTGAGCGTCCTCACGAGCGCCGTTCCCACCTCCGTTTCGACAAGGTCTTCACCGTCTACCTCACCACCCAGGATGGGATGCTTCGGGGTGTGGGCCGCAACATCAGCACGCGGGGCATGTTCGTGGAGGTCCGGGACCAGGTGGGCCTGGGCGAGAAGCTGAAGGTGACGTTCGCTGGCGAGGACGGGACGGAGATGACGTGCCTGTGCGAGGTCCGCTACCAGGTGGCCCTGGCCTTCGGGCGCAAGGACGGGCGCGAGGGCAGCAGCCGCGGCGTGGGGCTGCGCATCGTGGCCTATGAGACGCAGGACGACGCTCCCCTCCTGCTGGTGGACCGCGAGCGGGTGATGCACTGACGTTCGCCTGGGGCCCGTGAGGGGCTTCGCGGCCTGGCGCTTCCCGGAACAGCAGCGGGGGCCGCCCAAGCCAACCTCCGGACCCGGTGAAAACGAAAGGGCACGGCCTTCCAGATGGAGGACCGTGCCCTTCGTGTTTCCAGCGGTGGGCGGGTGCCCGTGGCTTCGACTACTGCGAGAAGCCCTCGAGGAGGTAGTGGGCCTCGATGCGCTTGAGCGCCAGAATCATGGCGGCGCAGCGGGTGTCCACCGCCTCACCGATGCAGTACTGGCGGCTGTCGTGCATCTCCGTCTTGCGCGGCTGGTTGCGCGAGATGTCGCGGATGATGCGGTAGTTGCGCTTCATGGCGCGCTCGAGCCGCTGGTCGACCTCGGCCTCGCTCCAGCGCTCCATGCGCTTGTTCTGGATCCACTCGTAGTAGCTCACCGTCACACCACCGGCATTGGCGATGATGTCCGGGATGAGCTCGATGCCGCGCTTCTCCAGGATGCGGTCGGCCTCCGGGGTGGTGGGGCCGTTGGCGCCCTCGGCCACCAGCTTGACGCGCAGGCGCTCGGCCACCTCGGCGGTGATTTCGCCGCCCAGGGCCGCGGGGACCAGGATGTCCGCCGGGACGTCCCAGAGGTCCTTCTTCTCGATGCGCTGGGCGCCCGGGAAGCCGAGCACGCTGCGCTTGAGGTTCTTGGGGTCCTGCACGTAGGCGGAGAGCGCGGTCACGTCGATCCCGTCACCATTGAAGATGGTGCCGTCGGCGTCGTTCACCGCGAGCAGGCGGGCGCCCATCTGCGACAGGATGTTGGCGGCGTGGCTGCCCACGTTGCCGAAGCCCTGGATGATGAACGTCTTGCCCTTCACGGACTCGCCGCGGTCGGCGTAGTAGTCCTCGATGCAGAAGGCGACGCCCTGGCCGGTGGCCTTGTGGCGGCCCTCGGAGCCGCCGATGCGCACGTCCTTGCCGGTGACGATGCCGCGCAGGTTGTGGCGCTCACGCTCACCGTCCGAGTACTGGCGGTAGAGCAGGGCCATGATGCCGGGGTTGGTGCCCACGTCCGGCGCCGGGATGTCGATGTCCGGGCCAATCATGCTCTTGAGCCGGTACATGAAGCGCAGGGTGATGGCTTCGATCTCCTCGCGGCCGTACTCGCGCGGGTCGATCTGGATGCCGCCCTTGCCGCCGCCGAACGGAACCTCGGCGATGGCCGTCTTCCAGGTCATCTCCGCGGCCAGGGCCTTGAAGAGGTCCAGGGACACCTCGCGGTGGTAGCGCAGGCCGCCCTTGTAGGGGCCGCGCGCCTGGTTGTGCTGCACGCGGTAGGCCTTGAAGCGCTGCGACTCACCGGGGACCAGCTGGTACACCTTGCCGTCGGGCAGGCGCAGGTGGCCCTGGCGGATGTCCACGTCCGAGCCCAGCAGGGCGCGGCCGTTGAGGATGATGTTGCCGTTGGCCAGCAGCTCCAGGCCTTCCTTGTTGCGCACCTGCGTCTCGGGAAGGTTGGAGAAGGTGCGCGCCTTCTCCTCGGAGAGCGGGACGAGGCGGTCCTTCAGCTTCGCCGTGACGTAGAAGATGTGCTCGTAGTCCGGCTCCTCCAACTCGAGGCGGACGCGCTTGTCCAGCGCGATGAGGTCCGCGGCACGATGGAAGATCTCCATCGCCTCGGTGTAGACGGTGCGCTTGGGCGTAGGGGCCGGGGCACGCATGAAATTCTCTTCGCTGGCCATGACGGGAGATGCTCCTTGTCGCGTCGCCGCTCGTGGGCGAGGCACGTGGGGGTAGCGGGGCCCTTATGTACATAGGCGCTCCGAGACTTCAACCGCGCCAAGCACCCGTCCTCTCCCAAGAATCTGGAGCGATAACGGGCACTTATGTCAACGCGATGTGTCACCTACGACAGACGCGGTGTGTCATCCGTGTCAGGGTGGTTAACCGTGGGGATGATTGGAAAGCCAACGATGCGGGCGCGCGAAAACGGGCGTGGTGGCGGGGCGGGTGAGCGCCCGCCTTCATTTCTGCTTGCCGGACATGAGCCGCCATGGTACTCCCCGCGCACCTGTCGCGCCGACATAGCTCAGCGGCAGAGCAACTGATTCGTAATCAGTAGGTCCCCAGTTCAATCCTGGGTGTCGGCTCCAAGAAGAGAGAAGGGCTGGTTGCTTCAGGCAACCAGCCCTTTTTCTTTTTCGCCGTGCTCAACGCTCGGGCGTTGCTCCAACCAGGCCGGGGGTTCCG
Organism: Myxococcus sp. CA023; assembly: GCF_010998615.1. Classification (GTDB taxonomy): domain Bacteria; phylum Myxococcota; class Myxococcia; order Myxococcales; family Myxococcaceae; genus Myxococcus. The sequence continues at coordinate 43,369 of NZ_JAAEAH010000063.1, forward strand.
CGACAATTATCAGCGGCCCTGCTTCCTCACCGGAACTCGTCCACGATGTAGACCCCTGCGCGGGGCGAATCGAGGATGGCTGTCCCTGGCTTGGACTCCGGGTGCTTTCGGAGCTGCCCGAACCCGAGGCGAGCCACTGCGCAGATGGGTACCTGATCTCGGCCATTCATCGGCTGGGCCGCATGGTAGCGGATGACGACTTGGGGACCGCCTGTCCAGACCCTGCCGTAGAGCCGAGCTGGTGCTTCAAGAAGCCCGAGGTTCTCATTCAGCACGCTCTCGATGTTCCCGTCGTACAAGGTGATGGGACGCGCCCGGGTCTGGTTCGCGTCGAGCTGCACCCAGGCGGATTCTCCGACGAACAGATGCAGGTAGCTCATCGCCTTTTGTGTGTCTTCTGGGCTCTCTTGCGGTCTTGGACTGTCATTGTGACGCACGGCGACACTCATCGCGGTGGAGAGCCCGGATGGGCTCCAGGATGACCTTGTTGTGGGCCACCGTGAGTGGTTCGAGTCGACCTTCCCAGCCGAACACCTTCGTCTTGCTCGGGTTGGCGGGCTGCTCGAAGTGCAACGTCGTGATGACTTGCCCCTTCACGTAGACGGAGTGGGTCCCGTTCTCCGGATGCTCGGAGAGCAGGATGGACCGCCGATAGTGCTCAGCGGCATGCGCACCCAACGACGCTAGTGCTGCGAAAGTCAGGATAGACCTTGTGAATTGGGTAGGTCTCATAGAGCGAACAACCTTCCAGGAGCGTGGTGGGGCAATCCACTCTTTGCTCGGTGGCGCCTGAAGGACAGTGCAACCTGGAGGGTGTGGAAGTTAAGTTGGGATGCGTGTAGTAGGTTGGTTGTCGCGCGAAATCTGCTGAAGTTGTCAGACCCCAGAGTCAGGCTGCAGCGCCTCCTGATTTCCAGGGGTGTCTTCGGGGGATGCTATGAGATGGGTTGCAGTGGTGTCTTTGCTGCTTCTTTTAGCGGGGTGTACGACCACTCGCATTGTCAATATCGATGCTGGAAATGGTCAGCGAGTCGTCCACGAGTCGGTAGATGTTGACCCAGTCGAAGTGGGCGAGGACGAATTCAAGTCTGCCCTCACGCGGCTCATCCTCGACATGCGCATGGACGTTGCGTTCCGAGCGGCTGAAGCGGCGGATGAGCGAGAATGGGTGCGCTCCAGGACCCTGCTGGCGTCCTCGAAGGGCCTTGTGGACTCCGGCTCGGGGAGTTCGCCTGAGTCCTTGTACGCGCGCATCTGTCCCGACGCGGACGACTGCTTGACCCTGGTGGGTGGAACGGGGCTGACGTTCTCCCGGAAGGACCGGACGCTGATGGCGCTGTCCTTCGCACTCGACACCGTTTGGGAGAGCGTCGAGGCCGAGGTCGGCAAGGTGCTGAACCCAGCGGCGCTCAAGGCCTTGGTGACGTCGGCCGCGTTGACCCTGCTCCTCACTGTGGCGCTTCCCGAGCCCATCACCAAGGTCATCGCGGTAGCACTGACGGCGGCGATGGTGGCGTACCTGGGTGTGGTGCCCGTCTGGGAGATCGGGCGCGGATTCGCCCGCTTGTGGGATGATGCGGGGACGGCGATGAGCGTCATCGAGCTACAAGACATCGGGCATCGGTTCGGGCGGGTGCTGGGGACGAGTGGCACGCGCGTCCTGGTGCTCGTCGTCATGGCGGCTCTCGGCGGAAAGAACGCGATGGCGGCCCAGGGGCCGAAGCTCCCGGGCTTCCCCCAGGCCGCGCTTCGGGCGCAGGCTGAGTCGGGATTTCAGCTCGGGGCGGCGTTGAATGGTGGCGTGACTTCAATCGCGATGCCTGCCGCTGGAGTGCTGAATGTGGCGTTGGCTCCGGGAGCTGCGGCGGCCCTGGCGATGTACTCGGACGGGCGATTTCCTGGTGACGCGGTGGGGCCCGTTCATCACATCTGCACGAACAAGAACCCCATCTCCGACGCTACCGGCGGTCCTTGGACTCCTCAGTGCCAGAAGCTATTCGAGAAGGCCGGGATGACGCTCGAAGACGCTGCCAACAAGGTGCGGCTCAAGGGACACGAAGGGCCCCACCCTGAACTGTATCACCGAGCGGTGATTCGGCGTCTTGAGCGCTCTGTTGCGCGCTGCCGAACGACGGAGACCTGCCGGGCCAGTCTGATGAAGGAACTTGCGAGGATAGCGAACGAGCTTATGACGCCGGGAAATCCGCTGCGGAGCTTCATTGTGAAGGTGGAGAAATAAGTTGGAGCGTCATTATTACTCAGTGGAGCTTGGTGATGTGCCACGGTGGCTGATTGAGACGCCGACACGGGATTCTGGTGAGGCGTTTGACGAGCCTTGGATGTTCGCGGATGGTCGCATCCTTCCTGACCTGGGGCCCCTCGCAGCACGAATCGCACATCCTGGCACTAAGCGAGCGTTTGACTTCTCTGTGATTGAGGCTGCCCCCATCGTCAGCGAAGCCATTGCGAACGTCTTCAGGACACTGGCTCCCGACGATGTTCAGCTCTTTCCGGTGTCGATAGAGAGAGAGTCCGAGCGGTACTTTGTCGTCAATGTAATCAAGGTAGTTGATGCCATTGATGAGGCACGGTGCCAGGAGGTGCATCACTATGACGAACCGTCCCCTGACTACCCAGGCGAGTACAACTGGATCTACGGGCTGCGAATCGACCCCTCGAAAACTGAAGGCGCGCATGTCTTTCGGCTGAAGAAGTTCAAGACTGCCTTCATCGTGTCGGAGGACATCAAGAACGAACTCGAACGGGTCGGGAATCTGGGCGTGTCGTTCGAGCGCGTGACAGAGGCTCCCGTCCTTCATTGACGGTCGGAGCTGAGAGCCGAGCTGGCGACGATTCCGATCTTCAAAGTCGATGACTTGCCTCCGGTGTCGCGTGTGGCCCCGACCCGGAGAGCCACACGACAGCGCTCACGAAGCCATTACCACGCTGCTTGATGCCTCCGAGGAGCCTTCCTCCCCCGATTCCCCCCTCCGAAACAACTACACAAGATTCGGGACTTGACCCGCTGAACGGCTACTCAGTTGCGGGCCGAGCCAACGGGGATGGCAGCCCCACGGACGCTCGCAGCATTTGAGCAGTTCAGAACACTTCCGAACCGCTCAAGCGGAATTTCGTGGAAGTCAGTTAAAGTTCGACTGCCTTTTCGGCCTTGCCACAGGAGCGCCCATGTCGGTTCGCACCATCGGGAAGTACCTTCCGTTAATCGCAGTGACTGCTTCAGCGGTGGCCTTGCTCAGTGCCTGCGGGGAGCCTCTTTCCGCCGAAGGAAGGGAAGTCGATACGGGCGACACTGTAGTCGCCTTCGACATACCGCCTCCGACAGTGACTGGGAGCTGTTTCCAGAATGAATCATTCACAAGAATTGAGTGCTCTGGAAGTGCAAGCGGCGGCGTAGCGCCGTACATCTATCAGTGGCAAATGGCACATAATCTCGATGCCAATCCAGACCCAGGTAACTTCTACTGGCGCAATGGTTCCACTGCTTTCAGTGAGCCGTGCAGGTATGGTTTGTTTACAGGCGGACGCTACTACACCAAGTACATCCGATTCCGCGTGCTTGACGCCAATAACTACGTTTCAAATTTCATTGAGGAGCCATTCCTCTGCTGGACGCCAAACCCGTAGGAAACCGCCGACGCATCCCTGCGCATGCTCAATGTCCCTCAGGAGAATGCGCGGCATCGCCCGAGCCCTGCCTCGCACACCTGAGCCACTCCCGGAGGTCAAGTCCCGAATCATGTGTGGTTGGTTCGGAGTGGGCTCGGAGGAGGAGAGCTCCTTGGCGGCATCATGCAGATGAGGCGCGGGGCGCTGGCGCGGTCCGGGCTCACGTCGCCTTGCGCCCGACGAGCTGCACCACGGCGGCCCTTCCGGTGTGCAGGGTCCCCTCGCGGACCTCGCGCGTCAGCTCGCGGAGCACGGGCAGCTCCAGGCCCGCGAAGTCCTCGCGCAGGGCTTCCGCCGTGTAGAGGAGCTCCTCGACAGGCGGTCCACCCGTGCGGAAGCCCAGCTGAGCGGGAGTGTACGCTTCGAGGAGGACCAGGCCACCGGGGCGGAGGCTCTTCACCAGCGCGCCATGCACCCGCCGCCGCAGTGCGGGGGGCAGGTGGCAGAAGATGACGATGGCCGCGTCCCACGCCTCCGGCGCAAAGGTGAAGTGCGCCAGGTCGCTGACGCGCGTCTCGATGTTGACGCCGCGCTCGTCTGCCAACTGCTTCGCCTTCTGGAGTCCCACGCTCGACGCGTCCACCGCGGTGACGGCGTGGCCCAGGGAGGCGAGGTAGACGGCGTTGCGGCCCTCGCCCTCACCGAGGCTCAGCACGCGCCCGCCGGGAGGCAGGCGCGAGGCCATCTCCACGAGGAAGTCGTTGGGCTGCGTGCCATAAACATACGCCGGGTGACTGAAGCGTGCGTCCCATTGAGCGGCTGCGTCGGGGGGCTGCTCGGCCATGGTGCTCCTCCTGGAGTTCTGAGTGACGTCAGTGGGCATTCTGTGTCGTGGCGGCGCCGCCCCCCAGCCCCAACGCTTCCCGGTTCTTGAAGAAGATGAAGACGCCCATCACGACGAGGAAGCCGGAGAAGGCTGTCTTGAGCGTCGCCTGGGAGACGAAGTGGGACGCCCAGGTGCCCAGCAGGATGCCCACCACGGCGATGGCCGTGAAGATGCCAAGGGAGACCCAGGGCACCTCGACGTGGCCGAGGTAGCCGGCGAAGCCCACGAGGGAGTTGAGGGCGATGACGAGCAGGCTGGTGCCCACCGCCTGCTTCATGGGCAGGCCCACCAGCAGCACCAGTGCCGGGACGATGAGGAAGCCGCCGCCCACGCCGACCAGACCGGTGAGGCCTCCCACCCCGAGGGCGGCCAGGGCCATGAGGGGGAAGGACGCCTTCCGGGGCTCGGGCGCCTGTGCGGAGTCCTTCCGGCCATTGCGGAACATGAAGACGGCGGAGACGAGCATCACCGTGGCGAAGAGCAGGAGTTGCGTCGTCCCGGAGATGAGCGCGGACAGGCGCGCCCCGGCGTAGGTACCCGCCATGGCCACCGCCCCGAAGACGAGGGCCGCCTTCCACTGGACGTTGCCCCTGCGCCAGTGGCTCGCCGCGCCGAAGAGGCTGGTGACGCCCACCACGGCCAGTCCCATGGCGATGGACTCCTTGGCCCCGAAGCCCAGGACGTACACGAGGATGGGGATGGTGATGATGGAGCCACCGCCGCCGAGCAGGCCGAGCGACAGGCCCATGAGCGCCGCGAGGGAGAAGCCGAGAAGGGGCATGGTGTCCGTCCTGTCGCGACGCGCGCTCAGCCTTGGGGCCGCGGCGCGAGCGGCTCGCGCACAGCGAGCATCCCGCCCGCCAGGTTGAAGAGGTGCTTGAAGCCGCCGTGGGCGAGCAACCGCGCCGCCTGTGCGGAGCGCCCGCCCGAGCGACAGATGAGCAGCAGCGGCGCCTCGCGCGGCCACGCGTTGGCGGCGGCCTCGAGCGTGTCCAGGGGGACGAGCTCGGCTCCGGGCAGGTGGCCCAGGGGGCCGGTGTACTCGTCCGGCTCGCGCACGTCGATGCGCCGCACCTCGGGGCCGAGCGTGTCGAGCTGTGAGGGCGTGATGTCCTGATAGGGGTGGGGTGTCATGGTCGGGACTCCTGCGAAGAGGTCAGGGAGCTCAGGCCCCCTGGGGTGAGGGCGCCGTGTGTCCACAGGCGCGGTTGGCCGGGACGGCGGCGTCAATCAGCTTGGGCCTGGGCAGGTTGAGGTTCTCCATGATGTGGATGAACTCCTCCCGGCTCTTGCCGGCCACGCGAGGGTTGTGCCGCTTCTCCTCGGCGATGCTCGTCACCGTGCGGCCCTTGTAGTCGTGGCCGGGGTAGACGAGCGTCTCATCGGGGAGGGCGAAGAGGACGCGCGTGAGGCTGTCGTAGAGCTGGCTCGCGTTCCCGTTCTGGAAGTCGGTGCGGCCGTTGCCGCGCACGAGCAGCGCATCCCCGGTGAAGACGCGGTCGCCGAGCAGGTAGCTGGTGCTGTCGTCCGTGTGCCCCGGGGTGGCGAGCACCTGGAAGACGAGCTGTCCGACGCGTACCTCGTCCCCGTGGCGGACCTGGACGTTGGCGCAACTGGCGCCGTTCACGCTCCCCACCACCGTGGCCTGCGTGCGCTCCCGCAGCGCGCCCGACGCGGTGATGTGGTCGGCGTGGACGTGGGTGTCGAAGACGTGGGTGAGGGTGAGGTCCAGCTCGGCCACCAACTGCAGGTCGCGGTCGACCTGCTCCAGCACGGGGTCGATGAGGACGGCCTGGCGCGTGGCCTCGTCGCCGATGAGGTACGTGTACGTCGAGGACTCGGAATCGAAAAGCTGCCGGAAAATCATGTCGAAGCCTCCTGTCCATGAGAGCCCGGGGCGTGGAAGAAGGATTCAGGACCTGCTGAATCCTTTCTTTGGAGCCTGGCTCTCACCCGACATGACTTCCTCCATCCTCCTTCCTCTCCTGGGCGGGGCCCTCATCGGGCTGAGCGCCTCCCTGTTGCTGCTGGCCAACGGCCGGGTCGCCGGCATCAGCGGCGTGGTGGGCTCGCTGCTGGCTCCCGTGCGCGGTGACGTGGCCTGGCGCGTGCTCTTCTTCGCCGGGCTGCTCGCCGGGGGGCTGCTGCTCGCCTGGTTGCGCCCCGGCTCCTTCCCGGCGCCCTCGACCCCGAGCGCGGGCGGCCTCTGGCTGCTGGCGGGGGCCGGACTGCTGGTGGGGTTCGGATCGCGGCTGGGCAACGGCTGCACCAGCGGACACGGCGTCTGCGGCATCAGCCGGGGCTCGGTCCGCTCCATCTCCGCCACGCTCACCTTCATGGCCACCGGTGTCCTCACCGTCTTCCTGGTCCGTCACGTCCTCTAGAGAAAGCCCCCATGCGTCCCTCCCTCAGTGCGTTCCTCAGCGGCCTCATCTTCGCCATTGGCTTGGGCCTCGCCGGCATGACGGACCCGGCCAACGTCCTCGGCTTCCTCGACATCGCGGGAGACTGGGACTACCGGCTCGCGTTCGTGATGGGTGGCGCCATCGCCGTTCACGCGGCGTTGCGGCCCCTCATCCACCAGCGCGCGCAGCCCCTGTTCGCCGCCAGGTTCCCCTCGTTCGCCGCCAGCAAGCCGGACGCGAAGCTCCTCGTGGGCTCGGCCCTCTTCGGCGTGGGCTGGGGGCTGGGCGGCTACTGCCCCGGTCCCGCGCTCACCTCGCTGGCGACCGGGGCCTTCCCGTTGCTCATCTTCGTGCCCGCCATGTTCGCGGGCTTCTACCTCGCGCAGGTGCTGCAGGCGCGGAGCGGCGTGGGCGCGGATGCATCGCGTCCAGGGGCTCCGCACGTGGGTGCCACGCCCGCTCCATAGCCCCGCGTCCGCCACGCGGAAGGCGAGGGCGCTCCTCCTTCTCGATCGCCCTCGTCCTTTTCCGGGAACCTTTCACCCGCCCCACCGTGTCCTCATGCCCGTGAGCGCCCGCGCCTTCATCGAACGTGCCCTGGAGCACCTGCCCGTCTTGAGACGGGTGGGGCGTCGGCTGACGGGCAGCGCCGCGGAGGCGGATGACCTGGTACAGGAGACGCTGGCGCGCGCCCTGGAGCAGCGCGGCGCGCTGAGAGAGACAGAGCGCCTCAAGGCCTGGCTGCTCGCCGTACAGCGCACCGTGTACCTCAACTCTCGCCGGGGGCTGCGGCCTCACCTGGAGGTGCTGGAGGGCGGGCTGGGCCGGGCGCTTCCTCCGGAGCCATCCGCGGACCTGGAGGCGGAGCTGCACGCCCGCACCTTGAGTGCGGAGATGAAGGCGGCGCTCGATTCCCTGGCGCCGGAGTGGCGCGACACGTTGTGGCTGCGGGAAGTCGAGGAGCTGAGCTACGAGGAGATTGCTCAGGTGCAGGGCTGCCCGGTGGGCACCGTGCGCTCGCGGCTGGCGAGGGCGCGGCTTGCGATGCTCGACTTCCTCGAGAAGGAGAAGGTCCATGGAAGCCTGTAGCCCCCAGTGGCAGGAGCGTCTCTCCGCGTGGTTTGACGGTGAGGTCCAGGCGCATGAGCAGCAGGCGGTGGCGCACCACCTGTCCCGATGCGCGGGCTGTGCCCGGGAGGCTGCCCGCTATGCGTCGCTGCGGCAGGCGCTGAGGGCGGAGGGCGCCGCGGAGCCGCGAGTGCCGCCCGAACTGGCGGAGCGTGTCACGCGGCTGGCGCCGCGTCCCCGGCCGTTCTTCCCCAGGCGGAGGTTGGCGGCGGGCCTGGCCGCGGTGCTCGCGTCGGTGGGGGTCCTCTGGACGTCATGGCCCAGTGGCATGAACGAGGCGCTGGCGATGGACCTCGAGCGGCACCACCTCAAGGCCTTCTCCCGGGTCGACCCCTGTGAGTTCGAGTCCTCGGACCCGGCCGAGGTGAAGGCGTGGGTGGAGCGGGAGGTGGGCTATCCGGTGGATGTGCCGGTGGTGCCAGGCGCGACGCTGCTGGGTGCCCGTCGCTGCCGGTTGCATGGAAAGCTCTCCGCCTCGTTGCTGTACCGGCACGAGGAGGGCAAGGCGATGACGCTCTTCCTTCCCCTGCCGGGCTCGGCGGCGGCGCAGGAGGCGGCCCGCTTCGCTGGTGACGGGCCTCGGTGCACGCAAGGGCCCGTGGGAGAGCGCATCTGCGTGCTGCCCAGTGGGGGCGAGCGGGCCGCGCTGGCCGTCTCCGAACTGGAGCCCGCGGTGCTCCTGGCCGCGCTGGCCCGCCTCTCTCCCTGAGGCGGCTGGGGCGGGGCCATGCCGGAAGCGGCGGCCGGACCGTCCCCGCGGGCCGTTGGGGGAGGCGGGAGTCCGCGCGTCTGTGTGTCCCTGTCGCGGCCGGGCTGCCGGGCGGGGAGGACGCTGAATCCTTTAGTCGTCGCCACGGCTCTCACCAGGCTGTACGCACTTCCCGGCGGCCAGCAGCCGCCGGTGTCGCTTGGAGCCGCGCCATGAAGGTTATTTTCGTCGTCGCCGCCGTGTTCATGGGTCTCTTCTTCGCCGCCTGTTCGCGCCCGCGTCCAGGTGACGCCGCGGCGGGGGCCGAGGCCCGCCGCAGGGTGGAGGCGGGCGCCACGCTGGTGGATGTCCGCACGCCCGAGGAGTTCGCCTCCGGTCACCTGCCAGGCGCGGTGAACATCCCGGTGGATGAACTGGCACGGCGGTTCGGAGAGCTTGGCGCGCCACAGACGCCCCTGGTCGTCTACTGCCGCAGTGGCGCGCGCAGCGGCCGTGCCGAGCGCCTGTTGAAGGAGCAGGGGTTCCAGGACGTCTTCAATCTCGGCCCCATGTCGACGTGGCCGTGACGCGCGAGGCGCTCAAGGCGCGCCGCCGTCCGGGAACTCCACGCGGCGCACCTCGTGTCTCCTCCGCTGTCTCCTTTCACCCCTCGCAAGGTGCTCCACGATGTCCCGTCTCCTGTCCGCGCTCGGCGCGCTGGTCGTCCTGGCCTCCGGCTGTGCTTCATCCCGGCCCCCGGTCACCGCCAGCGCTCCCACGTCCCAGCGCCAGCAGCTCACCGTCCTCTACGTGGCGGACCTGCATGCGCAAATGCGCGCCCACCCGGAGCTCTTCTGGCGCGACGGGAAGGAGCGCATCGAGATGGCGGGCGGCTTCGCTCGCGTCGCCACCGCCATCCAACAGATTCGGGCCGAGCGCGGTGGGAACGTGCTGGTGCTCGACGCCGGTGACACGATTCAAGGCTCGGGCGCGGCGGCACTCAGCGAGGGCGGGGCCCTCATCGAACCGCTCAACGCGCTCGGGCTGGACGGCGCGGTGCCCGGCAACTGGGAAGTGGTGTACGGCCCCGCGGTGCTGCGCCAGCGCGCCCGTGAGCTGAAGCATCCGCTCTTCGCTGCCAACCTGCGCGATGCGGCCAGCGGCGAGCGGCTCTTCCCGCCGTACCTGGTGAAGGAGGTGGGCGGGGTGAAGGTGGCCGTGGTGGGCTTCACGGACCCGGACGTCCCGCGCCGTCAGCCCCCGGGGTACAGCCAGGGGCTGCGCTATGACGGCCCGGAGGCGCTGCCGGAGCTGGTGCGCGAGGTGCGTGAGCGCCAGGGCGCACAGGTGGTGCTCCTGATGACGCACGTGGGGCTCGCCAAGGCCGTGGGGCTGGCCGCCAGGGTGCCCGGTGTGGACGCCCACCTCTCCAGTGACACGCACGAGCGCACCTATGAGCCCATCGAGCAGGCGGGGAGCTGGGTGGTGGAGCCCGGCGCCTTTGGCTCCTTCCTCGGCCGGATGGACTTGTGGCTGGAGGACGGGAAGGTGGTGGACCGCCGCTGGGAACTCATCGAGCTGACCGCGTCGCGCTTCCCCGAGGACCCGAAGGTTGCGCGGCTCGTGGACGCCGCGCTCGCGCCTTATGATGAGAAGCTGTCCTCGCCGGTGGGGCACACCGACGTGACGCTCGCACGCTACGCGGTGGTGGAGAACCCGCTGGACAACGTGCTGGCTGACGCCATCCGCGCCGTCGGCGGGACGGAGATTGGCCTCTCCAATGGGTTTCGTTTCGGCACGCCGCTGCTGCCCGGGCCCGTGCGTGAGGCCGACCTGTGGAACTTCTTTCCCATCACCAACAAGCTGAAGACGGGCAAGGTGAGTGGCCGTCAGCTTCGCGCCTTCTGGGAGCAGGAGCTGGAGAACGTTTTCGCGAAGGACCCGGAGAAGCGCTTCGGCGGGTGGCTGCCGCGCCCCTCGGGGATGACGGTGCGCTTCCGCTCGGATGCCCCCAAGGGGCAGCGCCTCCTCGCCCTGGAGGTCGCTGGCGAGCCGGTGGTGGATGAGCGCCTCTACACCGTGACGGCCTGCGAGCGGGAAGGGGACTCGCCGGACATGCTCTGCCGCATCCCCGGCGTCCAGGATCCGCAAGTGCTCGACGTGGACGCGCACGAGGCGGTGCGCCGCTTCCTCGCCGGCAAGCCGCGACTGCGCGAGTCGCTGGAGGGCCGCGCGGTGGGCGAGGACCTGCCGGCCGTGCTCCGCACCCAGCAGGTCCAACCGTGAGCGCGACTTCCTCCCACCGCCCCCCCGAAATGACCGCACCTCTCGCCGCTTCCGACTCGACTTCCGCCCCGCCTCCGCCTGGAGGCCCCTGGCGCCGGCGGCTGCCGGGGCTCGGGCTCGCCGCTGGACTGGCGGTGGTCAGCTACGGGCTGGCCACGCTCCCCGGCCTCAAGGTGGTGGGGCCCCTCACGGTGGCCCTGCTGATTGGCATCTCACTGCGCACGGCCCTGGGGCTGGCCCCCGGCCTGATGGAGGGCACGCGCTACTCGGCGCGCACGGTGCTGCGGTTGGGCATCGTGCTGATGGGCGCGCGGCTCGACTTCGGGCTGGTGGCGAAGGTGGGCCCACGCGTGCTGCTGCTGGCCCTGGCCGTCATCGTCGGCGGCATTCTGGGCATCCGCTGGGTGACGAAGCGCTTCGGCGTGCCGGAGAAGCTGGGCACGCTGCTGGCGGTGGGGACTTCCATTTGTGGCGCCAGCGCGGTGGTGGCCGCCAGCTCCGTCACCCGCGCGGAGGAAGAGGACACCACGCTGGCGGTGGGGCTGTGTGGAATCCTGGGCACGGTGGGCGTCCTCTTCTTCGTCTTCGTGGGGCCGCTGCTGGGGCTGAGCACCGCGCAGCTCGCCATCCTGTCGGGCGCCACGTTGCATGAGGTGGCGCAGGTCATGGCCGCGGCCTTCACCTGGGGCACCTCCGCCGGGGATCTGGGCACGCTGGTCAAGCTCACGCGCGTCGTGCTGCTGGCCCCCGCGCTCGTGGTGCTGGGGCTGGTCTCCGGCGCGGGCGGGCAGGTGCGCTACTCGCTGAAGGAGCCGCCCATCCCGTGGTTCGTCATCGGCTTCCTCGCGGTGGGCGTGCTGGGCACGGTGGGCGTGGTGCCCGCCGCCGCCAAGGCGTGGCTCTCCACCGCCAGCGTCTTCCTCATGGTGATGGCCATGGCGGCCATGGGGCTTGGCACCCACCTGAGCATGGTCCGCCGCGCGGGCATGCGGGTCGTCTACGCGGGCCTCGTTGGCTTCGCCGCCCTGACGCTGTCCGCCTGGGGGCTCATCCATGTGCTGTCCATCCAGTAGTCCTCGAATCAGTCGTCCTCGAACCGCTTCGGAGTCCGTCCAGATGAATCGCTTCCTGCCGTTGCTCGTCATCGCGCTCGTCACCGCTCCCCTGGCCACGCTCGCCGCGTCGCCGTCCCAGCCCGCGAAGAAGGAGGTGCCCGCTCGCCAGGGCAAGCTCGTCTTCGTGGCTAACACGGGCCTGGAGGACATCGGCACCCTCTCCAGCTCCCTCCGACACGTGAAGAACGCCAAGGAGTCGGGCTACCTCTCGGACGTGGTGTGGCTCACCTACGGCCGCGCGGTGGTGGCGCTGGACCCGACGGTGAAGGCCGTGCCGGCGGAGGTCCGCGAGGCGGCCCAGGCGGCGAAGGCCGCTGGCGTGCGGCTGGTGGCGTGCGGCACCGCGCTGCGGAAGTTTGACATCGATCCGAAGAAGCTCCAGCCCCAGGCCGACGTGGTGGAAGACGGTGTGGCGGAGCTGTCGCGCCTGGTGGCCGAGGGCTACCAGGTCATCCGCTACTAGCGAGTCGTGGCCCCATGGAGCGCGCGACGCGCAGGACGCGGACCGTGCTGTCCCTCTGCTTGCTGGCCCTGGCCGGCATGGCTCGGCCGGGCCGGGCCGAGGAGGTGGTGGAGGAGGGGCCGCGGCTGGAAATCAGGGAGTCGCTCCAGGTCCGAATCGACCAGGGGCTGAGCGCCCCGGGCGCCGCCGCCGTGAGCCTGCGACGTGGGCGGGTGGGGCTCCACCTGGCCGGGTCGCCGTGGGTGCGGGGCGGACTGGAGGTGTCGTTCGATCGGCTCGTCCTCCTGCCCGGTCCGCTCAAGGGGCCGCCGCTGGCCCTCCACGAGGCCAGCGTCACCTTCACAGTGCTGCCCCAGCGCGCCTGGCTGAGCGTGGGGCTGTTCCGTCCGCAGGTGGGCCGGGAGAGCCTCACCAGTGGCTTCGAGGTGGACTCGCTGGACAAGGCCATCACGCAAGGCCCCCTGCGCGAGCACCTCACTGGGACGGAGTCGGGGCGCGCGCCGGGGGTGGACGTGGGGGGCCTTGCGTGATGGCCTTGTCCAGCGAG
>NZ_JAAEAH010000064.1 GCF_010998615.1 Myxococcus sp. CA023
CGCTAGACCTCGCGGGGCTTGTCGAAGCGGGGTGGCTCGTTGCCCAGGACGACCTCGCGCTTGTGCCGCTCGGCGCCCTTGTCCAGGGCCTTGATGCGCTGGAGCCCGGCGCGCAGCCGGTCATAGGTGACGTCGTTGGGGACGACGTCCAGGCGCAAGAGGCCCTCATGGACGTAGGGCGGCGGGGAGCGGTCGAAGGCGAGTTGGATGCGCGTGGCGGTTGCGCGAGAGATGAGCGCGCGGGCGGGCTCCTTCACCTCCGCGCGGCGGGGCAGCACGGCCACCAGGTCGCCGTTGTGCAGCCGGGTGGGCAGTGGGCGGCGGTCCGCGCGGCCCAGGGTGACGAGGAACCGGCCTCCCAGGCCGACCTCTTCCTCGATGGACTCCAGGTCCAGGACGGACAGGCCGTGCTCCTCGCGCTCATGCAGCGTGAGGCTCTGGGCGAGCGCGGCCAGGCGGGCTTTCTCGGCCTCGCGTTCCTGGGCGAGGAGCGAGCCGAGCTGGTCGAAGAAGGAGACGTCACGGGCCATGGGCCAGTCATGCCATTGGGGCGGGGCCGGAGCCAGTGGGACGAGGACTCTCGTGTCTACGGGATGGGCAATCGAGGCCGGAGTAGAGTGTCGGGATGGTGCCACCCACCGACATCCTCGATGCGATGCGCAAGCGTCCTGGCATGTACTGCGGTGACACGGGCGAACTCGGGCTGCATCACCTCGTCTATTTCCTCCTGGAGTCGGTTCTCGAAGAGGCGCTCCTTGGGCAGTGCGGAGACGTGGTGTTGGAGCTGGGCGGGGACAACTCCATTGCCCTCTTCTCTACCAGCCGCACGGTACCTATCGGTGATGTGGTCCCCGTGGTGGAAGGGAAGCGATTCTTGGGGCAGCCACTGGAAGTGGGGCTGTTCTGGGACAGCATGCTCGTCGTTTCTCTCGCCCTGTCGTCACGCTACCAGGTGGACATCTGGGCAGAGGGGCGTCAGTGGCGCTTGATGGGCGAGCATGGTCGTCCTCAGGGAGACGTGTCTGAGGTGACGCCGATCGCGCCGATGCCCGTCTCCGCGGAAAGAGGAATACGTCTCTACTTCGTTCCAGACGCCACCATCTTCGAGGTGCTCGCCTTCGACAGGGCTCGCCTTTCCCGTCGCTGTAATGAGCTGGCGGCGCTCGCTCCTGGGCTGCGCGTTGCTTTCGTGGACCTCCAGCGGGAGGAGCGCACGCTGTGGCACTTGCCTGGCGGTGTGGCGCAGTGGGCTCACGTCCTCACGGAGGCGAGGACGCGTCTCCACCCCGAGCCGATCGCCTTCGATTTCACGTGGGACGGACTGCGTGTCCAGTGTGCATTGCAGTGGTGCGAAGATGAGGGCAGCACGTTGCTGTCATTTGCCAACGCCGTGCGGACCGTTCGGCATGGCGCACACGTGAAGGGTGTCACCCAGGCGCTTCGGGGCGCATTGGCGAAGCTGTCGGGGGCGACCCGGGCGGCGTTCCCCTGGGAGAGGGTTGCCCTGGGATTGACGGCTATCGTCGCCGTGAGTGGACCCCGGAGGCAGATGGCGTTCGCGGGCCCCACCAAGGAGTTGCTGGCCATCCCTGGCCTGGAGGAGGCTATCCGCAAGCAGCTCCAGCCCCTGTTCATCGAGCTCCTTCGCGAGCACCCGGTGACGCCGGCACTCCTGGCACGGCGTACGAGCGGCTCGCGGTAGCCCTCCAGAAACAGTCCGGGCCGGCACTCCCACGAAGGGAACACCGGCCCGGCGCCTGCGTCAGCTCAACCCTGGCCTGCTAAATCTTGCCGCCGCTCACGATCAGCGCGTAGGTCGCGTCCAGCACGCGCGTCGCCAGATTCGTGTCCTCGATGATTTCGTCACCAATCACCTCCACGGTCCACGTGCCGGCGGCGGGGTTGGCGAGGAACACGTTCTCCACCGTATCCACCGTGTTTGACACACCGCCCGGCGTGGAGACGTTGCTCGCGGTCAGGCCGTTGTTGCCCCAGTAGACGACGCCGGTGGGGGACGTCACGCGCAGCGACAGGTCGTTGATGCGGGCGTGCGCCGCGCCCACCGTGCCGGCGGGGTCGGTGTAGACCATGGTGACGTTGAGCTCCGTCTCTCCGGGAGCCACGGTGACGTTGTACGTGTTCGTGCCGAGCGGGAGCAGGGTGTCCGTCTCGTTGATGATGCTCGTCACGGCGGCGCGGTCATACAGGCGCTTCACGTCCGCGGTGCCCCAGCCCTGCCGCGCGCGCGTCAGGTCGCCGTTGGAGCCACCCGCGAGCCAGTTGTAGCGATGCGCCATGTTGATCATCAGCGCCTTCGCCGTGGCCATCTTCGGACGGCTGGCGAAGACATCCGCGCCACCACCGAAGCCCGCCCAGACGCCCTCGTGCCACATCTGGAACAGCAGGCCGAAGTGTCCCGCCGTCTGCGGCGTGGCCGCGCTGGTGCCGCCGAAGTTGGTGTAGGACGTGTTGCTGGTGTTCGACGCGGAGCGGATGAGGTCGTAGTAGTACGACAGGTCCGGCTTGAGCCGGCCGTCCGCCGCCGGGCCCACGCTGGCGCCGCCATTCCACCGGTCATCCCCGCGGTTGGCGTTGTCGTAGTGGTACATGCCACCCACGGACACGATGTTCTTCGCCCATGCCTGCGGACGTGAGTTCTGGTTGCCCGTGTTGCTCTGCGACTGCGTGCTGAGGATGGGGTACTGGAACAGGTAGTCATCCACCTCCGCGGAGATGGTGGTGTAGCCCGTCACCTGCGCACTGCCCACGCTGGATGTCTGGAACACGGCGCGGTACGGCCCGGCTGGGTCGATGAGCTCCCGGTTGATGTCGTAGCGGGACTTGGTGCCGCCGAACTGGGAGGACTCGTTGTAGCGATAGAAGATGCCCTGTCCGGAGGGGACCAGTCCGCGCGCGTTTCCGTCCACGCCCCGGGCGAAGTTGATGCTGTAGCAGGCGGTGCCGTGGAAGCTGCCCGTGGTGGACGTGCTGTGGATGAGGGGCGGCGTCGCCCACTCCTGGTGGGTGGTGCGCAGCTCCGTGTCGAAGATTTCGCCGCGGACGCCCTGACCCGTGAAGCCCTCCACGCCCTCGAGGAAGGTCGCGCCGCCCACCTGGCGGACGTTGTTGTTGTCGAGCTCACCCGGCCCGCCCCAGCGGTCGACGTACTGCACGGCATTGGAGCGCACCAGCCGCTCCAACTGGGACTGGGTGAGGGTGGCCTCCACGCGCAGGCCGCCCGCCTCGATGAGCTCCACCGTGCCGCCCAGCGTGCGGACCAGCGAGGCGACCTCGCCCTGTCGCGCCGCGCCGCGCTCGCCCACCATGATGGAGTAACGCTGCGGCTCCAGCTTCAACGCGCGGCCCTGGAGGGACTCGCGCAGCACGCCTTCCACCCGGTACTCCGGATGGTACGCGCCCACCCAGCGGACATAGGGCAGCCCGGCGACGCGCTTGTGCGTGCTGGCGTTCATCTCCACGAGGAAGGTGTGGTCCGTGAGGAAGCGCAGCACCTTGCCCCCCGCGGCCATGATGGCGTCGCGGTACTCCGGCAGGGGCGTGGCTTGGAACTGCACCAGGTGCAGGGTGTTGCTTGCGTCCGCGGTGAGCACGCCCGCGACCAGGGGTTGCGCGCCCTTCAGCGGGTCGAAGCGCGCGTGCTCCAGCCGGACCAGGTACTCGGTCGGCTGCACGCGGCCCAGCAACGCCACGCCGCCCTGACTGTAGGCGAAGAAGTCCTGGCGCCTGCCGTCCGCCGTCTCTTCCTGCCAGGTGTGGAGCTGGACCGACGCACGTGGCACGTCGAGCGTCTTCAACGCATGGATGGGCTGGGCCGTCCGGTGGAAGACATGCCCGGCGCCCGTGGCAAGGGCATACGTGCCGCTCGCCGCGCGGTCGATGCCCGTGGCGAGGCGCGCCTTCTCGACCTCGGCACCAGTGAGGACCCGGGCGGGGCCCAGCGCCGCGGTGCTCCGGATGACGCCGGGGCGCAGGTCCGGCGTGTTCGCGGCGAGCGCCGTGACTGGCGCGGACAAGCCCCAACCGAGGGCCAGGAGGGACAGCGGGGACAACGAGGACGGCATACGCATGGCGGTGTCTCCTTGAGAGGGACTTCCGTGCTGCACGACGCTTGAATCCTCGAAAAGCGAGACGTGCTTGTTAGTCTGCTTAAGCGGAATGTGTCAACGCATGCCCAAGTCTGGGAATTCATTGGAATGACAGGCATTTGTGGCGTTGGGATGACACTGTGGACGCGACAGATTTGTCGGGTTGACTGTCTTTTTCGCGTGGCAGCGTTATGGCTGGGGACCGTCACTGTCAGGCCCTCTCAAGCGGAGGCGTCCGGAGCCGCACGTCATGGACCTGGTTCTCTTCGTTGGCTTGCAGGGCTCGGGCAAGAGCAGCCTCTACCGGCAGCGTTTCGCGGCCACGCACGTGCACGTCAGCAAGGACCTGTGGCCTCACGCCGTTCGCAAGGAGGCTCGCCAGCGCCGCTACATCGCCGAGGCGCTGGCGGCGGGCCGGCCGGTGGTGGTGGACAACACCAATCCCTCCGCGGACGTGCGCGCGCCCCTCATCGCCCTGGGGCGCGAGTACCAGGCCAGAATCATTGGCTACTACTTCGCGTCGAAGCTGGAGGACTGCTTGGCGCGCAATGCCTTGCGTGAAGGGCGTGCCCGGGTGCCGGAGGTGGCGTTGCGTGCCACCGTGAAGCAACTCGAGCGGCCCCGGATCGAGGAGGGCTTCGACGCACTGTTCTACGTGACGCTGGCCGCCGACGGTGGCATTCGCGTCCAATCCTGGATGGAGGAACCCGATGGACCCTGAGGAACTGGCGGCGCGAGCAAGGCAGGGCGAGGTGTTCCACGGCCAGCGCATGCTGCCGGGCGCCTGGGTGGTGCTGCGCGTGGATGGGCGGGGCTTCTCGCGCTTCACCGAGGACCGCTACGAGAAGCCCTTCGACCCGGTGTTCCACCAGTTCATGGTGCGCACCGCCAGCGTGATGCTGGAGGAGCTCCAAGGCGTCTACGCCTACACGCAGAGCGACGAAATCTCCGTGCTCTTCCGGCCGGACTGGGCGCTCTTCGACCGTTCCGTCGAGAAGGTGGTGTCGCTGGCGGCGGGCCTGGCCAGCGCCACCTTCACGCACGCCGCGGGTGTCCCGGCGGTGTTCGATGGCCGCGCATGGCTGGGCGCATCGGAGCGGGCGGTGCTGGACTACTTCCTCTGGCGGCAGGCGGACGGCAGCCGGTGTTCGCTGCATGGCTGGTGCTACTGGACGCTGCGCAAGGAGGGCCGGAGCGCGGCGCAGGCCACCCGTGAGCTGGACGGCAAGCCCGTGAGCTACAAGAACGAGCTGCTCTTCCAGCGAGGCATCAACTTCAACGACGTGCCCCTGTGGCAACGGCGTGGAAGCGGGGTGTGGTGGGAGGCGTACCAGAAGGAGGGCGTGGACCCACGGGATGGCAGGCGGACCCAGACACTCCGGCGGCGGCTCAAGGTCGACTCCGAGCTTCCGATGAAGGAGGCCTACGAGCACCTGGTGCGGGGCCTGCTCGCGGCGCCAGGCGCCGAGGCGGACTGAGGCCCAGGGGCGTCAGCCCGCGGTGTCCGGGCCCCCGTTCAGGGGCAGCACCTTCCACAGCCGGGGCTTGTCGTATTGGGGCGGAATCATGCCCAGCGGCCAGCCCTGGGCGGTGACCTCCGCGTACTGGTAGCTGCGCCCGGCGTAGCGCAGCGCCGTGCCCTTGCCGGGCAGCCCCACCCCCACCGCCGCGTGGGACAGCGGGTCGGAGTACAGCACCACCGCGTCGACTCCCGCCTGCCGCAGCAGCATCACCGCGAGCACCGCCTTGGAGTCGCAGTCTCCGCGATTCTCGGCGGGGACCAGCGCCGGCGGGACGATGCCGAAGGCGTCGTGCTCCGGCAGTTCGTAGTCGATGCTCTGCACGAAGCCGAGGATGAGCTGCGTGGCCTGCGCGGCATCCAGCCTCCGCTCACGGATGGAGGCGACGAAGGTGTCACCCAGCCTCCGCACGGGCTCGGCGTTGGTGCGCATCAACTCCTCGTAGATGCAGCGCATGTCGGCGCTACAGCCGGGCGGTGCGTTGAACGAGAAGCGCTCCCTGCCCAGTGAGCGGTAGTGCAGCCGGCGGCCCAGCGCCGCGTGTTCATCCGCCAGCGTCTGGGCCAGCGCCGTCCCCAGGCCGTATGAGACGTGGTGCTCGGGGGGCTGGATGCTGTCCGCTCGCCAGTCATAGTCACGAGCCCGCTGCGGTGAGGTGCCCGGCGGGAGCAGCACCAGTCCCAAATCCACCGCGCGGGCGCCGCTGGGATGGCCGGGCTCCGGTGGCGCGATGTCCATGCCCGCCAGATGGCCCAGCGTGCCCAGGCCGCAGCAGCAGAAGCAGCTGGCGAGGCCCACCACGCCGAGCATCCACTTGAAGAACGTCTTCACGCGGGCGCGCGCAGCGTCCCTTCAGGGAGCTGGGGGAAGGGGATGAGCCCGTTGAGCGCCGCCTGGAGGCCCGGGGCGGTCAGCAGCGCCAGCACCAGCAGGATGGCGGAGAGGATGAGCGCCGCCGCGACGTTGCCCTTGCGCACTTCCGCCAGCTCGTCGATGCCCGGCGTCATCCGGTCGAACAGCAGCACGCCCGTGCCGAGCACCGTGACGCCCACGCCCAGTGACAGCCCCACGTGCAGGACGGCCACTGCGACCAGCCGGCCCACGACCAGCAGATGCAGGGGCGGATTCTGCACGGCGAGGTCCAGCGCGTCCGACGTGGCCTGCACCGCGTGCTGCACCAGCAGGCCCAGCGACACCAGGCTGGCGGCGTGGACGAGGCAGGCGGCAACGTTGCCCTGGCGCAGCTCCTCCACGGGGTTGGCGCCGAGGATGCGGCTCAGTCCACGCAGCGCGAGCCAGATGCCCAGCGCGGCGACGAGGCCGCCGAACACCACCTTGATGAGACCGACGAATAGCAGGACGAGGTCCATGACGAGCGAGGCGAGCCGGGCGCCCTGGATGAGCGCCCGGCCACGCATTCTATCCCGGTGTTACTGCCGGCCGAAGGCCTGCGTCCAGTAGTGCCGGTACGTGCTGCTCGGCGCGTTGAAGGAGCCGACGCCAATCTCCAGCAGCGCCGGGTTCATGATGTTGTTGCAGTGCCCGGTGCTGGTCATCCAGCCATTCACCACGGCCAGGGCCGTGGAGTAGCCGGTTGCGGTACGTGTAGCCCGCCCAGTTCATCCGCTTCCAGGGCGTGGAGCCGTCAGCGCCTCCCTGCTCGCCCGGAGCCAGGGGAAGCAGGCGCGAACCCCAATGAACCACACGGCGCCCGCCAGCAGGTCCACGGCATAGTGATAACGCAGCACCAGCGTGGACATGAGGATGGCCACGGCGACGGGCACCATCAGACGGAATCGCCACGGGTGCTGGCGCCGGTCGTGTTCGAGCAGCACCAGCGTGATGTACGTGTGCAGGCTGGGGAAGAGGTCGTAGGTGGAGGAGCCGCTCGTCACGACGGCGGCATTCAGTTGTGTGAACCAGCCGCCTTCGATGGGGAGGGTGAACAACTCCGGCCAGGCGGCCACGGGCCCGACGGCGGGCATCAGGTAGTAGCCGGCGATGCCCGGGACATACGCGGAGAAGACGTCGATGAAGAAGCGCTCCGCCCGCGCACGGGGGCCCACCAGCGCCCAGGCCATGGCGAGGTGCAGGTAGCCGTGAAACGCCAGATAGCTGGCACTGAAGAACTCGTTGACCCAGGGCGTGCTCCACCGCTGGAGCCAGGCGGCCGGGGTGATGCCGAACAGGAACACGTCAGCGGACAGGAGCCAGGCGTCACGAGTCACGAGCCCCAGCGCGGGGACGGCCTGCTTCACGGAGGCATAGAAGAAGAACGTCGCGAGGTAGGCGAGCAGCAGCCGTGCCCGGAAGACATGGGCCACTGCGTCCAGTCGCGCCAGCAGCGCCACGCTGCCCATGAACATCACCGTGCCGCCCACTGCTTGCACGGTGACAGCCGCGGAGACTCCCGCGACGAACACCAGCGCCGTCGAGAGGGCGATGCCGAACGCCGCCAGCAGGACTTCGTGCGGGTACAGCCGCTCAGGCATCGGGCGTGGCGGGTTTCGCCCCTCGGATGAGCGAACCGGAGAGGACGCCGCGCACGAACGAGAAGTAGGACGGGATGAAGGGGGCCCCCTGCGCGACGAGGTCCGCGCGCAGCGTCCGGTGCAGCGCGGGCAGGTTGTACCAGGGCACGCGGGGGTACAGGTGGTGCTCCAGGTGGTAGTTCTCGTTGCACATGAAGAAGCGCGTCACCGGGTTCGACAGGATGGTCCGGGAGCCTCGGACCGGGTGCGTGCTCTCTGGCAGGAAGGTGTGCTGGCTCATGCCCCGGACGTTGACCAGGGTGTTGAGGAGGAGCATCGGAATCGCCCAGGCATGGAGCAGCACCTGTCCGGGGATGAAGATGACCGCGGCCGTCAGGCCCGCGACGACCAGCGCCACTTCGAACATCACCCATCGGCGCTCGGCGGTCGTTCCCTGTCGCCAACCCAGGATGGGAATCATCGTGATGTAGGCGGGATAACCGAGCAGCAGCCGGCCCACATGCATCAACAACTCCAGCCACCGCCGCCCCGTGTAGTTGGCGTAGTGGTCCGGGTCCTTCCCGCCGCCCAGGTCGGCATGGTGCTTCAGGTGCAGCACCTTGTAGGCCGCGTAGTTCTGCAACACCGGGAGCGCGCAGGCGATGCCACCCAGCCGGTTCAACCAGGGCCGCCGCGCAAGGCCTCCGTGGACGGCCTCGTGGGTGAACAGGCTGATGCCATGCAACGACGCCGCGGCGATGAGGTACAGCGGGGCGCGAGCGAGCCAGTCTGTCCAGGCCGCGTCCCGTGCCGCGAGCATCACGGACAGCGCCGCCGCGCCCAGATAGAGCATGAGGAACACGGCGAGCCGCGGAACGTGCCGCGCATCGACCTGCTCCAATTCACGCAACTGCGAAGGGGTGAGGGATTCTGTCGCGAGCGGCATGGGGGTTCCGAGGTAGAACCATGCCATGGAACCTGGCTTGGTTTCGACGCCGCCCCTTCGCTTGAAGTTCGCCGTTGTCCGGGAGGATGCCGCGCTGGAGCTGGCGCTCGTCGAGCGCACGCGGGCACGGGCCGTGCTCACGGTGGCGTCGGGAGGTTGCACACTCCTCACCCTGGCGCGGCGCCATCCCGCGCTCGAACTGGTGGGCTTCGATTTCAACCTGCGTCAGCTCGCGCATGTCCGGGAGAAGGCGGAGGGACTCGGTCGCCTTCCGCTGGCGCGGTTCAGCGTGGAAGAGGAGGACACCGCGGCTCTGAATCAGCGCGGCGAATTCGAGGGGCTCTTCCGCACGCTCCGCCGGTTCATCGAGGAGTTCGTCGCGCCCTCGCATGAACTCGCCGCCTTCTTCGCGCCGGCCACCACGGCCTCACAACGCCGGGAGGCCTGTGCCCGCTGGTTCGCTTCGCCCTACTGGCCCGTGGGCTTCGAGCTGGCCCTGGCGGCGCCGCTGCTGAACACCATGTTTGGTCCCGCGGCGACACAACATGCCGAGCCCGGCTCGTATCCTGGCTATTTCCAGGCGGTCTTCGAACGCGGGCTCCAGCGCGAGGATGCGCCTCGAAATCCCTTCCTCCAGCACGTGCTGCTCGGCAGGTACCTGCGTGAGGATGCCCCCGAGTATCTCCGGGCCGAAGGCCCGCTGGCGCTGACGCTTGTCCAGGGCTCGTTGCCGGATGTGCCGCGCCTGGACCGCTTCGACGTCATCTCGCTCTCCAACATCTTCGACTGGTCGGAAGACGCGCTGGTGGCGGAGTGGGCAGGTTTGCTCGTGCGTGAGGCGCGGCCCGGTTGCGCCGTCCTCATCCGTCAGCTCAACAACCGCCGGGACCTTCGCCGCTTCTTCCAGCCTGCCTTCGAGTTCGATGACGCGCTCGGCGCGGAGCTGCTTGCCAGGGACAGGAGCCTGTTCTACGAGCGCATCGAGGTCGGCTTCCGCGTGCCAGACAGCCCATGAGTGACGTGCGCTTCATCGTTGCCCGGCCTGACTCGCTCGGGCCCTATGTCGAGCGGCTGCGCCTGCTGGAGCGTGAAATCCTCTATCCACTCGCGGATGGGGCCGACCACTTCTTCATCGACCATGGGCCCGGGTACCACCCGTTCTTCTCCTCCATGGGAGAGGCGTACTTCCTGCTGGCGCTCCGTGGCGACGACTTGCTCGGTTCCGTGACGGGGGTCTTGCGTCCGGTGTGGCACGGGACGCGGAAGGTGGACGCGCTCTACATCTGCGACCTCAAGCTGGCGAAGCACGCGCGGGGCTCCGGGCTCTCCACGAAGCTCCTGCTTCAGGGCCTCAAGCACCTCTTCCTCATTCCCCCGCTGCGCCGGATTCGTTTCCTCTACGGCGCGGCCATGCGCGGCGCCCGGGGCGACGTGATGCGCATCGCCCGAGGCTGGAACCCGCTGCGCATGGGACGTCCGGCGAGCCGGCTCGCGCTCTACTTCGTACCTCCCTCGCGACTCGAGGCGTTGGATACCCGGCGTGCGCCCCCGCGTCCCACGGGAGCGGGGCTTCGCCTGGGACCCGCGCCCGCCAGGACGCTGGAAGGGGCGGGGTGGTGCACCACGGCGGGGGCCAAGGACCTTCAGCGGCTGTCCACGGGACGCCCGTGGCCGCTGGTCCACCTGTCGGCGCCGCCCGAAGCCTGGACGCACGGCTGGGGCGAGTACCTTCGCACTTGTGGTGTGGAACTGGCGGCGCTCGGGGGCGAGGCGCTCACCTGTTTCAGCATCGACGAGCGGCTGGAGGACCATGTCCGCTGGTTGCGTGAGGTGGGCATCGCCCAGGATTCGGTGTGCACCGTCTATTCTCTCGACCTCTCCTTTCCCGTCAGAGCGCCAGCATGGGTGCACCTTCCCTCGTCCGAAATCTGAAGCTGCGTCAGCACATCGCCGGACTCAAGGCGGCATGGAGCGCGTTGGACGCGCCCTACCTGTGCGCACTGAGAGACGGCACCTTCGCGCGGGAGGACTTCGTCGAGACGCAGCTCCAGTTCTTCTCCGCGGTGGCGCACTTCTCCAGGCCCATGGCGATGCTCGTCAGTCGTCTGCCACATCCCAACCAGCGGTTGCCGCTGGTGGAGAACATCTTCGACGAGCACGGCCGCGGCACGTTGGCTCACGGCCACGAGCGCACGTTCCACTTGCTCCTCGCTCGCCTGGGAGTTGAGACGGCTCGCGCGGAGCGACATGGGACATGGCCGGAGGTGCGTGCCTTCAACGTCGCACTCACGGGCATCGCCGCGTTCGAGGGGCCGCTCACCGGGCTGGCCGTGTTCGGCATCATCGAGGACCTGTTCAGTGGCATCTCCCTGGAGCTGGGACGCGGCATCGTCGCGCGGGGCTGGCTCCAGCATGGCGAGGTGGTGCACTACCCCACGCACGCGGACCTCGACGAGGAGCACGCGGAAGGCTTCTACCGGCAGCTCGATGTGCCCTACGAGACGGAGGCGGGGGCGGCCGAGATTGAGCAGGGCCTGGCGCTGGGCGGGCACCTCTTCCTGGGCCTGTACGACGGCCTGTTCCGGGCGCGTCACCGCCGGCTGGCTTAGGGCCGCGGCCCGCCCGGACCTTCCCGCGCCGCGTCGCCGACAGCGTAGAGCCGCAGCCATCCCCGGTTTCGGAGGAGTTGGTGGATGGGGGCTCGGAGCTCCGCGCGGAGCCGGGGTTCCTCGGTGGTCACCGCGTCGGCTGAGACCTGCAGTTGCCAGGGGACACCGCCGAGGTGCGACGGCGTGGGGGATTCTCCCGCGAGCACCAGCCGGATGATGAGCGGTGGCAGGTCCGTGTTCTCGCTGGCGCGCCATTGCGCCGTGGCCCGTGCGCGCTGGGGCGAGGCCAGGTGGTTGAAGATGCCCACGGCCTGCTGCGCGACCTCCGGCTGTGAGCATTCGAAGACGATGGTCCATACGCGGGCCTGCTTCATGCTCGGCGTCCGCTGCAGCCAGCGGAAGAGCAGCACCGCGAGCGCGGCGCCCAACAGTTGCGCGGCGATGATGGACTCCACATCCATGGGGTGCATGGCGCTGGGGCGGGTGCTGAACGCCCGGGCGAGGATGAGCGCCGGATTCGCCAGGGCACGGGAGTCGGTGAACCAGACGGTGGCGGCCAGATAACCGGCGACCACCAGCGGAATCGCAGCGGGGCGATTCCGCACGCAGCCGCGCACCATGACGAGCAACCCGAAGGTGGACACCAGCTCCGTGACGAACTGCGCCGCGCTGGCCGCGGGCTCACGCGCGGCGACGAGCATCGGCTCATGGCACATGACGTGGGCCACCAACCGGCCCGCGACGGCGCCTCCCACCTGGGCCAGCACGTACAGGGGAACGTCACGCCACGGGGTGCCGTCTTCGAGCGCATCCGCGAAGGTGAGCGCGGGATTGAAGTGCGCGCCCGTGAGCGGCTGAAGCACGAAGGCCAGGCATGCCAGCACCGCGCCCGCCGCCAGGGACATGAATAGGCGTCCATCCGTGGCGCTCACGCCCAGGTGCTCGGCGCCGTGGTGGGCACCCTCCAGGGCCACCACGAGCAGGCCACACCCCAGCGCCTCCACCACGAGCCGCCGGGAGCGGTTCATCCGGGCCACGTCATCCGGCGCGGCAGGGGATTGGAATGCGTGCGTCACGGCAAGCCCCTCCTGGAAGCAGGTCCGCGGGCCCCTGGGAGAGACCGGCTCCACCGCCGCACCTGGAGCCGGCAACCTATGGCTCACCCGTGGCACCGTCAAAGGCAGGGGACCAGACTGCCCGTCGGTGAACAAGGCCCGTTGGCTGGGACGCGGAGGTCCCCGAAGTCGACGCTCAGGGCTTGCGCGCTCGCAGCCGCCACACCTGGAAGGTGTGCAACCGGCGTCCACGGAAGTCGCCGAAGAGCTCCACGGGGCCTTCCAGCGCGGTGAAGCGAGAGGCCAGGTCCTCGGGAGGCTGAGGCCCGCCCTCGCTCACCCACAGCACGTCGTGCCCGGGTGTCACTTCTGGGGCGGACCACAGGTCGTACTGACTGAAGCGGGCCGGCGCCCCGGTGTTCGTGAGCCGCCGCGCGTAGTAGGCCACCTGGGACGCCAGTTGGTAGTTGGGCGCGTATACGGCGGCCACGTTGTCGGGCGACAGGTCCGGGAACAGCCGCTGCGGCGTCGCCAGCTCGCGCAGCACGCTCCATCCGTGCGTCCGCCATAGCGCCGTATCCCGGCGGAAGTGGAGCACGGGGAAGAGCAGGTGCGAGCCCACCACCAGCACCACCGCCAGCCCGCTGAACGCCGCCGCGCGCTGCCAAAGCGGCCGCATGCCCGCCACGCCCACGCAGGCCGCGATGTACGCCGCGCACGGCCAGTTGGCCTCGCCCCTTGTGCGCAGCGCCGCGTAGCCGAAGAAGAGCAGGGGGACGCAGGCCGCCATGCGCAGCAGGAAGTGCTCGCGCGGACCGCGCACGCCGTACACCAGCGCGAGGGGAAAGAGCACGGGGCCTCCGAGGGCGAGCTGGCCCGCGAGGAACTCGCCGAAGGTGCTCCAACTGCTGCGCCAGTCGCGTCCCAGGCCATGGCTGAGTTGGAAGGCGAAGCCCACCCAGTCATGGCCTGCGTTCCAGAACACCACCGGCGCGAAGAAGGCGCCCGCCAGCGTCGCCGTGGCCCATGCTCCCCAGGGCATGCGCCGCGCTCGCACCGTGGTGATGAGGAACGCCACGCCCAGCAGCACGGCCGGGTACTTCGACAGCAGGGCGCACCCTCCAACCAGTCCCGCCAGGACCCACCGCTCTCGCCACAGGGCCCACAGGGTCAGCGTCCAGAACAGGAGCAGGGGCGAGTCGGGCGTGGGCCACACGCCGGCCAGCGCGCCCGCGGGGACGACGCTCCACAGCGCCGCCGCTCGCCAGGCTGTCGCCGCGTCACCATGGACGTCGCGCGCCAGTCGCCACACCGCGGCCACCGTCCCCACGCCGCACAGCATCGCCGTGCCCTCGATGCCCAGCAGGGCGATGTGCCAGGCTACCAAGGGGGGGTGGTCGAAGTAGCCCCAGTCGAGCTTGCGGGCCCATTGCCAGTAATAGGCGGTGTCGAAGTAGACGTCCGTGCCCAGCACCAGGGCGAGCCGCACCCCCATCGCCACGCCGAGCAGCGCCACGCAGGTCTTCAGACTGAGGCCCGTCGACGCGGGAGACGGCGGAGACACGACGGCGACCTACCCGGCCCACCCCTCTGTTGACCAGCATCCCTCCAGTGCTTTCGGCTTGCCCGCCCTCACGCGGGTACGTATCTCGACAGCAATTCCTCTTCCAGGAGTCCCGATGGCCACGCCCCCTCCGTCAGCTGACACTTCCAATCGTCTGGCCCGGGAACCCTCTCCGTATCTGCGCCAACACGCACACAACCCCGTGGACTGGTTCCCCTGGGGGGAGGAGGCGCTCGCGAAGGCGAAGGCGGAGAACAAGCCCATCCTGCTGTCCGTGGGCTACTCCGCCTGTCACTGGTGCCACGTCATGGCGCACGAGTCGTTCGAGTCACCCGAGACGGCCCGGCTGATGAACGAGGGCTTCATCAACATCAAGGTGGACCGCGAGGAGCGGCCAGACCTGGACCAGATTTATCAAGGCGTGGTGCAGCTCATGGGGCAGGGCGGCGGCTGGCCGCTCACGGTGTTCCTCACGCCAGACCTGAAGCCCTTCTACGGGGGCACCTACTTCCCGCCGCAGGACCGCTACGGCCGCCCGGGCTTCCCCCGGTTGCTGATGGCGCTGCGGGACGCGTGGGAGAACAAGCAGGACGAGGTGCAGCGGCAGTCGGCCCAGTTCGAGGAAGGGCTCGGGGAGCTGGCCACCTACGGCCTGGAGGCCGCGCCCGCCGTGCTGACGGCAGCGGACGTGGTGGGCATGGGCCAGCGCATGGCGAAGCAGGTGGACGCGGTCCACGGGGGCTTCGGCGGCGCGCCCAAGTTCCCCAACCCGATGAACTTCGCGCTGATGCTGCGCGCGTGGCGAAGAGGCGGCGGCGCGCCGTTGAAGGACGCGGTGTTCCTGACGTTGGAGCGCATGGCCCTGGGCGGCATCTATGACCAGTTGGGAGGCGGCTTCCACCGGTACTCGGTGGACGAGCGCTGGCTGGTGCCCCACTTCGAGAAGATGCTCTACGACAACGCGCAGCTCCTGCACCTCTACGCGCAGGCGCAGCAGGTGGAGCCGCGCCCGCTGTGGCGCAAGGTGGTGGAGGAGACGGTGGCCTACGTACGCCGCGAGATGACCGACGCGGGCGGCGGCTTCTACGCGGCGCAGGACGCGGACAGCGAGGGCGAGGAGGGGAAGTTCTTCGTCTGGCGCCCGGAGGAGGTCCGCGCGGCATTGCCGGAAGCGCAGGCGGAACTGGTGCTGCGTCACTTCGGCATCAAACCCGGCGGCAACTTCGAGCATGGCGCGACGGTGCTGGAGGTGGTGGTGCCCGTGTTGGAGTTGGCGCGGGAGCGCGGCCTCTCCGAAGACGCCGTGGAGCGCGAGCTGGCCGCGGCGAAGCAGACGCTCTTCGACGCGCGGGAGCGGCGGGTGAAGCCGGGCCGGGACGACAAGCTTTTGTCGGGATGGAACGGGCTCATGATTCGCGGGCTCGCGTTGGCCTCGCGTGTCTTCGGCCGGCCGGAGTGGGCGAAGTGGGCGGCGGACGCCGCGGACTTCGTGCTGGAGAAGGCGTGGGACGGGACGCGGCTGGCGCGCTCGTACCAGGAGGGACAGGCGCGCATCGACGGCTTCCTGGAGGACTACGGCGACCTGGCCTCGGGCCTCACCGCGCTCTACCAGGCCACCTTCGACGTGAAGTACCTGGAGGCGGCGGACGCGCTGGTGCGCCGGGCCGTGGACCTCTTCTGGGACGCGGAGAAGGAGGCGTACCTCACCGCGCCCCGGGGACAGAAGGATCTGGTGGTGGCGACGTATGGCCTCTTCGACAACGCCTTCCCGTCCGGCGCCTCCACGCTGACGGAGGCGCAGGTGGAGCTGGCGGCGCTCACGGGTGACAAGCAGCACCTGGCGTTGCCGGAGCGCTACGTGGCGCGGATGCACGACGGGCTCGTGCGAAACGCCATGGGCTACGGCTACCTGGGCCTGGCGGCGGATGCGCTGCTGGAGGGCGCGGCGTCCGTCACCGTCGCGGGCGCGTCCGACGACGTGGCGCCGCTGCGGGCCGCCATGGACCGTGCCTTCGCGCCCACGGTGGCGCTGGCCTGGAAGGCACCAGGGCAGCCCGTGCCTGCGTTGCTACAAGGGACTTTCGAAGGACGTGAGCCCGTGAAGGGACGGGCCGCCGCCTACCTGTGCCGGGGCTTTGTCTGCGAGCTGCCCGTTACTGAGCCGGACGAGTTGGCCCAGCGGTTGGCGGCACTCACCGGCCCCTGAGCAGGGGCCGGCGCGGCCTGCGTCACTTGACGGCCGTCACCTTCAGCGCGCCGATGAGCGGTGTGATTTCGGCGTTGCCTTCCTTGCCGAAGGCGAAGTGCGTGGCGTCCGCCACCACCTGGTTGAAGGTGGGGTCCAACTGGGTCCACTCGCCCACGAAGGCCTCCACCCATTCGTGCCAGTAGAGGGCGGGCACGCCGTCCTGGTTCACCATGTAGATGACGCCGTCCACGCGCCGGGCGGGCACTCCCGCCGCGCGCAGCAGTGCCACCGACAGGAGCGAGTGCTCCGTGCAGTCGCCCTTCTTCTGGCTCAGCACGTCTGTGGCCCGGTCCGCGCTGGCGCCGTAGTCCTTCTCCAGGTTGGAGTACACCCAGGTGTTCACCTTCTGGGCGATGCGGTACGCATCCTTTTCTGTCCCCACAATCTGCTTCGCCAGCTCGCGGATGGCCGGCGCGTCGCTCTCCACGACGAGGGTGGACTTGAGATTCTCTCCGCCCTCCGGGTCCTTCAGCGGTAGGGGCTTGCGCGCCTTGGGGGCGGCGGCGGACAGCGTCACCTCCACGCTGCCGTCCGCCTGCGGCTTGAACTGCTGCCGGTACGTCTGCTCCTGGAACTTCGCGGGCAGGCCCTGCACCACCAGCGTGACGTGGCCGGGCACGGTGCGCGCGGACTCGGGCAGCGGCTTGGGCAGCACCACGCGGGTGAGGCCGAAGACTTCCACCAGGTCCAGCCGCTTCGCGACGGCCTCCGTCTCCTTCCGGGCCTGCATCGTCGTGCCGTAGTCCACCAGCACCATCTCTCCGCGCTGGGTGATGTACGAAACGACGGGGACCTTCTCCTTCTCCGACACGGTGACGGCCTTGCCCAGCTTCACCTGCACGCCGTTGATGGTCCGCTGCTCCTCGGGCTCCACGGTGGTGGAGAGGCCGTAGGACTCCAGGTCCATTCCATCCAGCGAGAAGCCCGTCACCTTCGCCTTGCGCAGCAGCGCCACGCGCGGTGGGTCGGCGTCCTCCACCCGCTCCTTCGTCGGAGGCCGCTTGGGCAGGGTCTCGTCGGGGCGGCCCGGGCGCTTGCGCACCACCTGGAAGCCATCCGCGGTGGCCGTGCCCACCAGCGTCTGCGTGCCGCCGTCACCCGTCTGCTTCACGACGAAGGACAGCAGGCGCCCACCGGGCTTTGCCTCGTAGATGCGCTCCTCGTCATGCATGCGCTCCGACACGCGCGAGCCCACCATGGCCTTGAAGACGAGCTGGTTGGTCGTCTTCACCCGCGCGGGCTGGCCCGGCAGGACTTCCAGGTCGGTGAAGAGCCAGCCGACCTTCTTGTCCATGAGGTACAGGCCGAAGTACTCGCCGCCCTTGGGGCGGGCGGCCTTCACCACGTCGGAGACGGGGGCCTGTGTGGCAGTGGCCTTGGCCGCCGGGGCGGGCGCCCTCGCGAGCGCGGACGGTGCGCCCACCAGCAGGGCGCACAGGGGCACGAGGGCCAGCAAGGTCGGTCGGTGCGTGCGAGTCATCGTGCCCCTTCTAACGAGGGAAGGGGCCGTTGTCTTCACCCGCCCGGCCTGGCGGCGTGGGGACTACAGCCGCTTGGTGAGGATGATGAGGTCGTCCCCCACCTTGTAGAAATCCCGGATGCGCGCCTCCTCGCCGTACTTCATGGAGGCGTAGAAGCCGCGCGTGGGGCCGTAGGCCTCGGTGGCGCTCGTCTCCACGCGGATGAGGCGGCCGTTGCGGCGGCGCAGGTCGCCCTCCATGGCGGACACCAGCGCCGCGCCTACGCCCTGACCGCGAACTGCCGGTGCGGACGCAATCCAGTACAAGTCGTAGGTGTCCTCCGTCATCGGCGTGGGGCCGTAGCAGACGTAGCCCACGAGCTCGCCGTCGCGGTCCGCGACGATGATGGCGTAGTCCGTGTTGCCCGGCGTGAGCGTGGTGTTCGCCAGCTCGATGGCGACCTCAACCTCCTGCGGCGAGAAGGTTTCGATCTTTCGAATCAGGGCGGCGATTGGCGCCCGATCCTTTTCTTCGATGGGACGGATGTCCATGTGCTCTCTCGAGCGCGACCTCCACGAGCCGGGACGCCAGGGCCGGATAGTCCATTCCGGCGGCCAGGGCGGCCTTGGCGAACCCCGCGCTCGGATGAAGGTCACAGTTGGGGTTGATGTCGATGACGTAGGGCACGCCCTCCGGGGATACCCGGAGGTCGACCCGTCCATAGTCCTGACAGTCCAGTGCTGCAAAGGCTTCCAGTGCGACCTGCACGCAACGGGACTCCAGGTTCGCGTCCAGCCGGCACAATCCGCTGGTGGTGTCCCGGTACTCCGCCGACGCCGCCTCCCACTTGGCGTTGTAGGAGACGATGTTGGGTCTGTCCTCGAACGTACGACCGAAGACGATTTCCGTCAGGGGCAGCGCCTGGCGCGGCCGGTTGCCGAGCAGCGGCACATAGATTTCCCGCCCGGGGATGAACTGCTCCACCAGGGCCGGCTGATGAAACTCACGGAGCACCGCGTCACAGGCGCGGACCAGCGCGGCGCGCTCGTGCACCACGGACTCCGACGTCACGCCCATGCTGGCGTCTTCCCGCGCGGGCTTGACGATGAGCGGCCAGGGCAGGTCCACCGCCAGTGCATCCTCCAGGCGCTCCACCACGCGGAAGGACGGCGTGGACACGCCGCGCGCGGTGAGGACTTCCTTTGCCTTGGGCTTGTGCAGCGCCAGGCCCAGGGCCAACGCGTTCGAGCCCGTGTAGGCCAGCCCCAGCGCGTCCAGCAGGCAGGGGATGGCCATCTCGCCCCGGCTGTCGGCCGCCAACGACTCGCAGAGGTTGA
Source organism: Myxococcus sp. CA023 (assembly GCF_010998615.1). GTDB lineage: Bacteria > Myxococcota > Myxococcia > Myxococcales > Myxococcaceae > Myxococcus. The sequence continues at coordinate 19,317 of NZ_JAAEAH010000064.1, forward strand.
CGACCAGGTCCGGCTGGCGCCGGCGCAGGGTGTCCATGAAGTCGAGCCGGTCACCTTCGATGGCGAGCGGTTCGGCCAGGGTGTCGCCCTGGTTGAGGGCGTCCGCCATGGAGGAGACGACACGGACCACATCCTCCCGGGCCTCCCGCCCAGGGTCGTCCTCAAGGAGGTCGTGGTCGCGGTTGTGCAGCAGGATGATGTGCATTCGGTGGTGCGGGAGGGTTACCACGTCCCCTGCCTTCGTCACAGTCTGCACGTGAGGCCGGCTGCTCCCCGGAAAGGTTCGCGGTACGTTTGATGACCTCCCGAGGGGGTATCCAGGAGTATGGAAAGGGAATCATGCGCATTCGTGACCCCATCCACGGCACCATCCCGGTCAGCGACCCCGAGAAGGCCGTCATCGACAGTCGGCACTACCAGCGGCTGCGGTATGTCCGACAGCTTGGCTTCGGGGACTTGGCCTTTCCCGGGGCCACGCACACGCGCCACATCCATTCTTTGGGCGCCATGCATGTCGCCTCGCGCGTGTTCGGCGCGGTGGCTGCTCGCTCGTCGCTGCCGGAGGACGTGCGGGAGCGCTTCTGTGCGGCGGTGCGTCTAGCGGTCCTCTGCCATGACCTGGGGCACATGCCGCTGTCGCATGCCTCGGAGCGCATCGCCCCGAAGCGCTCGCTCCTGCGCCTGCCATCCTGGCTGGACGGCACCGCGGAGGGCGAGCTGGCCACGCATGAGGATTACACGGCGAAAATTCTCCTCGACAGCTCGCTGACGCCCATCATCGAGAAGCACTTCGGCGGCATGGGGATTACGCCCATGGCGGCGGTGGCGTTGGTGTCGGGAGCGAAGCCGCCGAAGGACCCGGGCTTCACGCACCAGGGCGTGGACTGGACGCCGCTGCTGCGCGCCATCGTCTCCGGCGAGCTGGACGCGGACCGCATGGACTACCTGCTGCGCGACTCCTTCTACACGGGAGTCAACTATGGCCGGTACGACATGGATTGGATTGTCAGCAACCTCAATCCCGCGATGAAGGACGGGCGGGCCTACCTCGCCCTCAGCCGGGCGGCGGCCTTCGCCTTCGAGGACTTCCTCCTCAGCCGCTACCACATGTTCGTGTCGGTGTACCTGCACCACACCTCCGTGAACTTCGACTACATGCTGCGGCGCTACTACGAGGAGTCGCCCGGCGAGTTCGAGATTCCTTCGGATCCGGAAGAGTTCCTGCTCTGTGACGATTCGGCGCTCTGGTACACGCTGCGCCGCTCCAAGAATCAGTGGGCCCAGCGCATCAGCCAGCGGCAGGGCTACAAGCTGCTGGCGCAGTTCACGGAGCGGGACACGGGCTACGACCTGGACGTGCTGCGCAGCGCGCTGGTGTCCCACAAGTTCGACCACTACGTCGTCGAGTCCCAGAACGTGCTCAGCAAGTACACCTCCGGGCCGTCTGGCCGGGGGCCGAGCCTGTACATCATCGACGCCTCCACCGGCCGGCTGACCGAGGTGGCGCGCTACACGCCGCTGTATCAACGCTACAGTGGAGCGGTGCGGCTCGTCCGGCTGTACGTCCGCCCAGACCAGGCGGACAAGGCACATGCGATGATGGGCCGGGTACTTGGCCAGGCGGTGGAGTCATGAGCGAGCGTCTTCCCAGCCTGGGCCTGGACCTGCTGACCCACAGTCCGGTGGAGGCCCGCCCTTCTTCCGTGGCGCTGCTGTACCGGCGCGCGGGGGAGGGCGTGGAGGTCTTCTGGGTGAAGCGCGGCAAGGCGCTTCGCTTCGCGGGCGGTTTCTATGCCTTTCCCGGCGGCAAGCTGGACGCGGCCGACGCGGACGTGCCGGTGGCGGGCGCCAGCGGAGAGGAGGCGGCGCTGCGCTCGGCCGCGGCGCGCGAGCTCTTCGAGGAGACGGGCGTGCTGGTGGCCCACGGCGCCGAGGCGCTGTCCGCCGCGAAGGTGGCGTCGCTGCGCAAGGCGCTCCTGGACGGGACGCTGGGGTGGGGCGCTCTGTTGAAGGCGGAGGGGTTGTCGCTGAACGCGGATGACTTCCGGGCCGCGGGCAGGTGGGTGACGCCGCCGTCGCTGCCCGTGCGCTTCGATACGCGCTTCTACCTGGTGGAGATGCCCGCCCACGCGCGCGCGGAGTGGTGGCCCGGCGAGCTCGCGGAGGGCGCCTGGGTGAAGCCCGCTGATGCCCTGGCTCGGTGGGGAGATGGAACGGCGCTGCTGCACCCGCCCGCGGTGCATGCCTTCCAGGTGCTGGGCACCTTCACGGATGCGTCCGACGTCCTGGCGCGCCTGGCGACGCCTCCGTTCTGCCCGGGTTACGTCTCGCAGCGCATCGAATTCCAGCAGGGCGTGCGCGTGGTGGCGCTGGAGACTCCCACGCTGCCGCCGGCCGCGCATACCAACGCGTATGTGCTGGGCAACGGCGAGCTGCTCATCGTGGACCCGGGCGCCGCGGACGTGAAGCAGTACGCGAAGCTGCTGTCGCTGGTGTCGGGCCTGAAGGCGGAGGGGCTGCGGCCCGTGGCGGTGGTGCTCACCCACCATCACGGTGACCACGTGGGCGGCGCGCGCGCGGTGAAGGAACGCTTGGGCATCCCGCTGTGGTGCCACGCGCGTACGGCGGACCGCCTGGACTTTCCCGTGGAGCGGTTGCTGGAGGACGGTGACGTGCTGGAGCTGGCGGGCGAGGTGCCGCAGCGCTGGCGCGTGCTGCACACGCCGGGGCATGCACAGGGGCACGTGTGTCTCGTGGACGAGCGCAGCCGCTCGGCGGTGGTGGGGGACATGGTGGCTGGTGTGGGGACCATCGTCATCGACCCGCCGGAGGGGCACATGCGGGACTACCTGACGCAGCTCGCGCGGCTGCGGGACTGGCCCGTGAGCACGCTGTACCCGGCGCACGGCTCACCGATTCCGGACGGGCCCGCGAAGCTCCAGGAGTACCTGGACCACCGGGCGGCGCGGGAGGCACTCATCCTTCAGTCCGTGCCACCCAACGGCGCCACGCTGGCGCAGGTGGTGTCCCTGGCCTATGCGGACACGCCGCCGCTGCTGCATCCCATCGCGGAGCGCAGCGCGCTGGCCACCCTGGAGAAGCTGGTGGAGGAAGGCCTCGTGCGTGAGGAGTCGCTCCAGTACTTCCGCGCCTAGAATCGGCCGGCGAGCCCCAGCGCCCCGCCTCCTGGGGCCAGGCTCACCGTGGGCACCATCACTATGGGGCGCTCCTGCTGGCGTCGCCGCTCGTAGGCGCCATGGGACAGCTCGAACGCGAGGATGGACGTCGCCACGGGCACGGCGAAGGTGGTGGTGAGGACCGCCCAGGACGCTTCGTCCGACAGCGCCACGACGGCCAATGGCGCGGCCGTTCCCACCAGTCCGCCCAGCAGCGTGGGCAGGAATCCGCCTCGTGCATCCATCAGCGAGCCTCCCAGATACACGCCTGACGCCGCGCCGAGCCCCATCCCAATCGAAGCGCTGATGAGGCTGAGGTTCCTCCCGGAGCGGCACTCGCTGTAGCCGCAGGACACCCGGTCCGACACGAGGACACCTCCGAGGAAGGTCACCGCGAGGCCAGAGGCGCCCATCAGCGCGCCGCCCACCGTTTCGCCCACCAGGCGCGCGCCCAGCGGGAACGGCGCATCCTGGGACGGATGCATCCGGGGAGAGGCCGGTGACGGACGGCCCACCGCGTGCCGCTGCTGCGTGGCCGTCACGGGCTCTGGCATCCGCGGCGCGTCATCCGCTGGCTGGGCGAGCGCGAGGGCGGGCAGCAGGAGCGTCAGCAGGATGGGGCGGTTCGGAGGGGAGAGCATGGGCGCTGATGCTCGTAGTGAGAACACGGCTCGGGCACGGATGCCATCGCCTCCCTGCTGGGTTTCGCGCTGAACGGACGGCGCGCGGCGTCTCGTGGCGCCGCGCTGCCGGCACGCCTCAGGAGGACTGCACCGCGGGTCGGGGGCGAGTTCCGTGGGGCGCTGTTCGGAAATGTCGGGACTTTGGAGCGCGAAATGTCCCGACATTTCCGAACAGCGAGCTCCCGAGGTGCGCAGCTGCCCCGGCCCGGGGTGCTTCGCCTCAGAAGCTTCCGGCGAGGCCCAGTCGAGGCCCGCGTTCGCCCATCCCGGCGACGGGGACCACCTGGAACGTGCTCGGGGCCTTGCGCGTGAGCGCGGGGCGCTCCTCCCCCGGCGATGACAGCTCATAGCCCGCCACGGCGCCCACCACGGGGAGCAGCAGCAGGAGCACCGCGCCGCCGGGTTCGGTGTCTCCGATGCCCATCAGGGCGGAGCCGACCAGCGCGCCGCCCCAGCCGATGAGGCTGCCGCCCGCGGTGGCGAGGAAGGTGCCCCGGCCGCCCATGAGCTTGCCACCCAGCCATGTCCCGGCCGGGATTCCCACCACGACACCCGTCAATCCACCGACGCTCGCGACGATGCCGCACTCGTCGCAGCCCACCGTGGACGCACCCACGAAGAAGCCCGTGATGAGGCCCAGGGAGCCCGCGATGATGCCGCCACCGGCGCCACCCAGGAACTCCACCGCCACCCGTGGCACGGGGTCCGTGGCGCGGGCGCGGGCCTTGCCAGGAAGGGCGTGTTCATTGACGGAGGTTGTGCCCTCCGTCTCCTGGCTCGTGCGGGAGTCGTCCCCGGCGTCTTCGTCGTGGCGCGTCGGCGCGTCCCAGCCGCCCGGGGCTGGAACCAGGGGCGGCGGCGTCAGCTCGGAGGATGGGGCCCGGGCGGGCTCGCTCGCGGGGGCCTCCTGCGCCCAAGCGGCGTTCTGGCCCGAGAGGACCAGCATGGCCAACCCGATGGAGTGGGCTCGTGAAACCTTCACCTGGGACACGCTACCGCAACGACGGGCGCGCGTCGCCCTAACCAGCGGAGGCCTCGGAAACAGGCTGGGCACGGCCCTTGCGGCGCAGCAGCACGATGGCCAGCGGGATGCCGCCCAGCAGGAGCTGGGGAACGAGCGAGAGCGCGTCCGGATAGATGCCCAGCATGTCCACGGTGATGAAGGGCACGGGCGCGAGCGGCAGCGCACCGACTTCCTGCAGCGAGTGGAGGCCCTTGCCCAGCAGCATCACGGCGGTGAGGACCAGGATGACGGTGGACGCGTTGAAGAGCGTCTTCATCGGCAGGCGGTAACCCAGCCGGTTGATGAAGAGGACCATCACCACCATGGCCACCGCGCCCGCGAGCGCGCCCCAGGCCACGCCCTGTGGCGAGTCCAGCGCGAGCCCCTGGAGGAAGATGGCCGTCTCGAAGCTCTCACGCAGCACGGCGGTGAAGGCGATGAGGAACAGGCCCACCATGCTGCCTCGGCCCAGCGCGCCCTGCATCTTCTCGCGCAACTCGCCCATGAACTGGCTGATGTTGGAGCGGGCGTTGAGCCACATCGCCGCGTACAGCAGCATGGCCACCGCCACGAGCGCGGCGATGCCTTCCATCCACTCGCGCTGGGCGCCGGCCAGCAGGTGGCGGCCGAGCACGTAGGACAGCGCGCCCACGATGAGCGCGGAAATCCATCCGAAGTGCACCACGCGGGCGTGCTCGGTGGCCTTCATCTTCCGCAGCGCGGCCAGCAGCGCCGCGACGATGATGGTCGCCTCGAAGCCCTCGCGCAGCAGGATGAGCAGCGTCAGCCACATCGTGGACAGCAGGCTCGCGGTGGTGCCCGAGTCACGCCGCGCCTGGTCCAGCAGGGCCAGCAGCTCCCGTCCCTCGTCCTGGAGGTGCGGGCTGCCGCGCTCCGCCGCCATGCGGGCCTTGAGGAAGCCCTGCTCGATTTTCAGCGTCAGCGCCGAGTCGCGCGCGCTGAGCTTGGGCTCCACCGGCTCCACGCCGTTGAGGTAGCCGTCCAGCAGGGCCGCCTTCGCGCCCGCGATGTCACCCGCGGCGCCCAGCCGCATGGCCTGCTGCACGTTCTCCCGGGCGGCGAGCAGCGAGCGCTCCTCGTCCGCGTCCAGCATCTTCCGGCGCAGACAGGCGAGGTTCTCCTGGCCGAACTCCTTCACCAGGTCCGCGTCGGTGGCGTTGGCCAGCCGCTCCAGGGAGACGCGCGGCGGCGTGCCCTCGCACTCGGGCAGGCGCATGGTGAAGACGTAGAAGGCCAGCGACCAGCGCTCCTCCTCGGACAGGGTGGGGTAGGCCGGCATCGCGGTGCCGGGCACGCCGAAGCTGGTGGTGTTGAAGGCCTTGTACGGCGTGAGGCCTTCCATCAGCTCCGCGTCCTGGAAGTTGGCGGGCGCCGGCTCCATGTTGGCGGCGATGGCCACGTTCGCGCTGCCGTCGGCGCCATGGCACGCGGCGCAGTTGGTGGCGAACAGCGACTGGCCCAGCGCCAGGTCCGGCGGGCGGCGTGGGCTGCGGGCCAACCCGCCGGCCGTGACGAGGTTCTCCACCAGCTCACCGCAGTCGCGGCTGACGCCGTCAGGGTCCTCGCCCTTGTCCACGCGGGCCTGGATGTCCTGCACGCGCGGCAGGAAGGCCGCTGCCGCGGGGCCCAGGCCGCGCGCCGCGTCCACCGCCTCCGCCGCGAAGCTCTTCTGCTCCGCCAGCTCGAACGCGGACTGCGACTCGATGGCGAGCGGATAGTCCGCCTCCAGGTATTGGAGGATGCCGATGAGCCGGTGCCACGTGCGTTCCTCGGAGGCGCCGTCGTCCGCGCGGGATGCAACAGGCAGGGCAAGCAGGAGGAACAGCAGCAGCGAGGCGGCGCGAGTCATGCCACCCCCTCTACCAGCGGGGTGGTGGCCTTTCAATCTTGCGAAGCAACTTCAAAATCTACCGGACTCAGGTCGCGCCCACACCGGAACTGCCCGTGGGTCCAATCGTCTCGACGACCTGGAGCGAGCCCACGCGGAGTGAGTCCACCTGCCAGTCATCACCCCGCAGCTTGCCAATGGTCAGGGCTCGGATGGCCAGGGTGCCGATGCTGAGCGCGCCGATGGCGAGCGCTCCCAGCGCGGTGGCTCCCACGGCCAGTGCGGGCAGGGCACGAGGCCGCGGCCTCAGCCGGTGGCGCAGCAAGGGAGCAAGCCGGAGGCTGGCCACGAGCGCGGCCACGTTGGACGCCGTGAGCACGGCGGCGCTGGACAGGGCCGCGGTTCGCCACGGCACTTCAATGGGACGAGAGAGGAGGGTGGTCTGCATCCCGTGGAAGTGTGCATGGCGTCAGGACGTGCCACGCGGCGGGATGGGAGGCCCCCGGCCGGATGGATGGCCGGGCGCCTCGTAGTTCACCTTCGCGCTACTGCGCTACTGCTCGATGATGATTTCGCAGTACTGCGGGTAGCGGTTGCACGGGTAGCAGGTGCCATCGGGGCCGCCCACGCAGACCTCGTTGGCGGCACAGCGCCCCTGCAGGTCACACCGGCGCAGCTCCTGCTCGGCGCTGCCCGTTTCGTCCACGGGGGCCTCCTCCACGGGGCCACCACAGGCCAGCATCACCGCCGCCGCAACCAATCCAAGTCCTCGCATCCACGCCTTGTGCATCCGGAGCTCCGTGGGACTGACGGGTGAGGTCTGGATTGTGCGCTTAACGTTTGAAGGAAGGAATGTGGGCGCGCACCCTCGCCCGGGCATGCATGTAGACGCCGCCGGGCGAAGGGGTGCGTCAGCGTTCGTAGGTGAGGAAGGTATGGGGTGGCTCGGCGTCGGGATGTGCTTCCTCTTCGACGCATGTCCAACCCGACAGATCCACGTCGGGGAACCAGGTGTCACCAGGAAAGTCCTGGGCGATGCGCGTGAGGTAGAGGCGCTGCACGCGGTCCATCGTCTGGGCGTAGAGGTCCGCGCCCCCGGCGATGAAGACCTCCGAGTCACCGCTGGCTTCCGCCACGGAGAGCGCTTCGTCCACGGAGTGCGCCACCTGGACACCCGGGGGCGCGAAGTCACGCTGGCGGGTGACGACGACGAAGGTGCGGCCCGGCAGCGGGCGGCCGATGGACTCGTACGTCTTGCGCCCCATCACCAGGGTGTGGCCCATGGTGATGCGCTTGAAGCGCGCGAGGTCCGCGGGCAGCCGCCACGGGAGCTGGTTGCCCGCGCCGATGACCCGGTTCGCCGCCATGGCGACGATGGCGGACAGTTTCATACGGCCACGGGCGCCTTGATGGCGGGGTGCGGGTCGTAGCCTTCGAGCGTGAAGTCTTCGTACTTGAAGGCGAAGAGGTCCCTCACCTCGGGGTTGATGCGCATGCGAGGCAGGGGGCGCGGTTCGCGCGACAGCTGCGTCTTCGCCTGCTCGACGTGGTTCAGGTACAGGTGCGCGTCACCCACGGTGTGGATGAACTCGTGCGCCTGCAGGCCCGTCACCTGCGCCACCATCATCGTCAGCAACGAGTACGAGGCGATGTTGAAGGGCAGCCCCAGGAAGAGGTCCGCGCTGCGCTGATAGAGCTGGCAGGACAGCCGCCCGTTGGCCACATAGAACTGGAAGAGGACGTGGCAGGGCGGCAGCTTCATGGACGGCAGGTCCGCCACGTTCCACGCGCTGATGATGTGGCGGCGCGAGTCGGGGTTCTTCTTCAGCCCCTCCACCAGCGCCTTCATCTGGTCGATGTGTCCACCATCGGGCGCCGTCCACGAGCGCCACTGGTGCCCGTACACGGGGCCGAGGCTGCCGTCGGCGTTGGCCCACTCGTCCCAGATGGTGACGCCCTGGGCCTGGAGCGTACGCACGTTGGTGTCCCCCGCGAGCATCCACAGCAGCTCATGGAGGATGGACTTCGTGTGCACCTTCTTCGTGGTGAGGAGCGGGAAGCCTTGCGCGAGGTCGAACCGGAGCTGGGGTCCGAAGACGCTGAGCGTCCCCGTGCCGGTACGGTCGCCCTTCTTCACCCCGTGGTGCAGGACGTGGTCGAGCAGGGACAGATAGGGCTGCATGCGGCCATGTACGATCGCGCCCCGCCTGGATACAAGGGGCTCGTGCCACCGGTGAACTCCGTACAGGGCTGTACGTCGTGGTGCGGCTTCTCATGGACGCCAGTCGTCACGCACCGTTAGAAGCCGGGGCATGAAACTCTATACGAAGACGGGTGATGCGGGAGAGACCGGTCTGTTCGGTGGCGGACGCGTCTCGAAGGACGACGTTCGTGTAGACGCGTATGGGGAAGTGGACGAGCTGAACGCGACCCTCGGCCTCGTGCGGAGCTTCGATGGGCCCACGGATGTGGACGCGCTGCTCCACCGGCTCCAGGACCAGCTCTTCACGGTGGGCGCGGTGCTAGCCACGCCCGAGGGCACGAAGGCCTCGGCGCACATTCCCGAGCTGAAGCCTGAGTGGGCCGAGGACATGGAGCGCGCCATCGACGGCTTCGAAGCGGAGCTGCCGCCGATGACCCACTTCATCCTGCCCGGAGGCACGCAGGCCGCGAGCGCGCTGCACCTGGCGCGCACCGTCTGCCGCCGCGCCGAGCGCCGCACGGTGCCGCTGTTGCGCGAAGGGAAGATTCCGCAGGCGGTGGTCGTCTATCTCAACAGGCTCTCCGACCTGCTCTTCGTCCTGGCGCGCGTGGTCAACCACCGTGCGAGCGTGGAAGACGTGAAGTGGATTCCGGCGAAGCCCTCCAAGTAGTCGGACCCGCCCCGTGAACGTGCTGCCCACCACCCATCTGCGTGACCTCGCCAGCTCGGTTGGCTTCGACCTGGTGGGGTTCGCGCGCGCCGAGCCCATCCCGCCCGACTTCCTGATGTCCTGGGTGGCCGCGGGCTACGCGGCGGACATGGACTGGATGGGCGAGCGGGCCGCCGAGCGGCTGGACGTCTCGCTCCTGCTGCCGGGCGCGAAGACGGTCATCTCCTTCGCGAACAACTACTGGCGCGACGACGCGGAGACGGTGGATTCCCCCATCGCGCGCTATGCCCGGGGACGCGACTACCACTCCACGCTGCGCGACCGGATGAAGGCGTTCCGCAAGGCGCTCAACGTGATGTACCCGGGGCTGGGCACCTACGGCGGCGTGGACAGTGGCCCGTTGATGGAGAAGGTGTGGGCGGCGCGCGCGGGCCTTGGCTATGTGGGGAAGAACGGCTGCTTCATCACCGAGCCCTATGGCTCGTGGGTGCTGCTGGCCACGCTCGTGGTGGACGCCGAGGTGGACGACTATGGCGAAGGCCCGGCGGCGGACCGGTGCGGCGCGTGCCGCCGCTGCCTCATGTCCTGTCCCACGGGGGCACTGGTGGGCAACGGCCGCGTGGATGCTCGCGCATGCCTGTCCTACCAGACCATCGAGAACCGCGAGCAGCAGGTGCCGGAGGCGTTCCGGTTCAAGTTCGACAACCTGATTTTCGGCTGCGACATCTGCCAGCAGGTGTGTCCGCTGAACCGCCGGCCGGTGTTCGCGGAGCACCCGCGCTTCGCGCCCCGGGCGGTGGCGGAGTTGGGCGTGCGCGAGCTCGCGGGACTCACACCGGAACAGTATGAGCACCTGATACCTGGCACCGCGCTGGCACGCGCACGCTACGACGGGCTGCGCCGCAACGCCGTGTATGCGTTGGGTGTGGCGAAGCAGGCGGACGCGAAATCGTTGCTGGAAAAGCTCAGCGGCGATTCGAGCGAATTGGTACGTACCGCCGCGCAATGGGCGCTCCTTCAGCTCGACCCCTGACGTCCACCTCTCCGCAGTCATTGGGCCCTGTCTACGCCGGGCTCATCCTCCAGGTCCTCATCAGCGCGGGAACATACCTGGCGGGCAAGCGCGCGATGTCGGAGCTGGCGCCGCTCACGGTGGTGTTGTGGCGGTTCGTGTTGAGTGGCTCGGTGTTCATGCTGTTGCTGTGTTTCCTGCCCGGGCCCCGGCTGCCGCCGCGCAACGAGTGGGGGCGGGTGCTGATGCTGGGTCTGCTGGCAGGGCCGGTGAACCAGGTGTTCTTCTTCTATGGCCTGTCCCAGTCCACGGCGGCGCACGCTGCGCTGCTCTATGCGCTGACGCCGCTGGGCGTGTACCTGCTCAGCCTGAGTCGCGGGCATGAGCGCGCCTCGCTCCGGGCGATGGGCGGCATCATCACCGCGTTCGCGGGCGTGGTGGTGTTGCTGTTGGGGCGCGGGCTGGCGGATGCGAGCGGCTCGTTGATGGGAGACCTGCTCATCCTGGGCGCGGTGATGTCGTGGGTGGTGTACACGACGGAGGGCAAGCCGTTCGTTGCCATCCACGGACCGATTCGCGCGACGTCGTGGAGCATGGTGGCCTCCACGTTGATGATGATGCTGATGGCGCCGTTCTTCGCGAGGCCGGAGGCGGTGCTCGCGGCCAGCTCCGCGGCTCGGTATTCCATCGTCTACCTGGGCCTGCTCACGTCGGTGGTGGCGTATCTGCTCTGGTATTTCGCGCTGTCGAGGGTGCCGGCGTCGAAGGTGGCCGTGTTCTCCAACCTCCAGCCCGCTGCGACCGCGCTGGCCGCCTGGGCCATCCTGGACGAGGCGCTGCACTGGGAGATTGCGGTGGGCGGCGTGCTCGTGCTCCTGGGCGTGCGACTGACACAGGCGGCGCACGTCCGGCCGCCCGCCGTGGCGCCGGCCGCGGCAGAGCGGCCTCCCGTCTCATCGAGCGTCGGATAGCCGCAAGACTCGGAGTGCCGGGCCTGTCGTCGCCCTTTAGCTTCCCGTCATGGCCGCAAGGGTTTCCCGGAAGGAAGCAGACGTCGTGTCCACGCAGAAGGTGACGGCGGGAAGGTCACGCCCGCCCGGCTCGGTCCGAGCCGTGAAGCAGGTCCCAGAGCGGGTGGCCGACGTTGACTGGGCACGAGTCTCGGAGGAGTTGGACGCGCGAGGCTGCGCGACGTTGGAGCGGCTCGTCACGCCGGCCGAGTGTGACACTCTGGCGGCGCTGTATCCGGAAGACGCCGTGTTCCGCAGCCGCGTGGTGATGGCGCGGCACGGCTTTGGAAGAGGTGAGTACAAGTACTTCGAGTACCCGCTGCCGGACGTGGTCGCCGGGCTGCGCGAGTCGCTGTACCCCCGGCTCGCGCCGATTGCGAACCGCTGGAACACGGCCATGGGCATCGAGGTGAGGTACCCGGAGTCGCATGCGGCGTACCTCGAACGCTGCCGCGCGGCGGGGCAGGTGCGGCCGACGCCGCTGCTGTTGTGGTACGAGGCGGACGACTACAACTGCCTGCACCAGGACCTCTATGGGGAGCACGTCTTCCCGCTCCAGGTGGCGATTCTGCTGTCGGAGCCCGGGCGGGACTTCACGGGAGGCGAGTTCATCCTCACCGAGCAGCGTCCGCGCATGCAGTCACGGGCGGAGGTCGTCCCGCTGCGCCAGGGGGACGCGGTGGTGTTCGCCGTCCACCACCGCCCGGTGCAGGGCACGCGAGGCGTGTACCGCGTCAACCTCCGGCACGGCGTCAGCCGCATCCGCTCGGGACAGCGTCATACGGTGGGCGTCATCTTCCATGATGCGGCTTGAGGAGCGCGGATGACGTTGGACTTGTTCGACGGCCTTGGTGGCACCGGACCTCGAGAGGAAACGCTCGGTCCCGGTGCCATGGTCCTCCGGGGCTTCGCGCTCGCCCAGGACGCCGAGTTGCTGCGCGCGGTCCAGGACATCGCGCTCGTTTCGCCCTTCCGCCACATGGAGACGCCGGGTGGATTCCGGATATCGGTGGGAACGACGAGCTGTGGTGCGTGGGGTTGGGTGACGGACCGGACGGGCTATCGCTATGTCTCGGAGGACCCGGTGCGGGAGCGGCCCTGGCCGGAGATGCCGGCGGTCTTCCTGCAACTCGCGCAGATGGCCGCCGCGAAGGCCGGCTTCGAAGGATTCATCCCGGATGCGTGTCTGGTGAATCGCTACGAGCCCGGTGCGAAGATGTCGCTGCACCAGGACAAGGACGAGCGTGATTTCACCGCGCCCATCGTCTCCGTTTCACTGGGGCTTCCGGCAGCCTTCCTCTTCGGTGGAGCGGAGCGGTCGGACAGGCCGGCGCGCGTGCGCCTGAGCCATGGCGACGTGGTCGTCTGGGGAGGTCCCGCCCGCCTGCGCTATCACGGCGTCATGCCGCTCAAGCCGGGGCACCACGCCCAGGTGGGTGGGCATCGCATCAACCTGACGTTCCGAAAGGCGCGTTGATGTCCGGTTCTGGGAAGCGACTTCCCAAGGCCGGGCACCTGGACAGTCGCCGGGAGAGGGGCATCTTGCTGGCGCGGCGATTGCTTTGACAGCGCATGCCACTGCCATGCGAGGAGCGCCCATGTCCGACTTCGTCCAGGAACTGCGCCACGCGGCGAGGATGCTCGCCAAACAACCGGCGTTCACCCTGGTGGCGGTGTTCACGCTGGCGCTGAGCATCGCCGCCAGCACGGCCATCTTCAGCGTGGTCAACGCGGTGCTGCTGTCGCCCCTGCCATTCCCGGAGCAGGAACGGCTGGTGATGGCATGGACCCGGCTTCCCGGCACGCCGCAGTGGTCCGTCTCTCCGGCCAACTTCCGGGACTGGCGCGAGCAGGGCGAGGTGTTCGAGGCGCTGACGGCCTTCTCGCACGTCCCTTTCAACCTGTCGGGTGACGGCACACCGGAGCGCCTGCGCGGCGCCAGCGTGTCCTCGAACTTCTTCAGGGTGCTCGGCGTGGGGCCGATGCTGGGGACGACCTTCCAGGCTACGGAGGGGGAGATGGGGCCCCGTCACGTGGTGGTGTTGAGCCATGGCCTGTGGCAGCGCCGCTTCGGGGCAGATGCGCGCGTCATCGGCCGCAGCGTGCGGTTGGATGACCGGAGCTATGAAGTCGTGGGCGTGATGCCGGAGCGCTTCGGGCTGCCCGCCATCGCTCCTGGCCGGGTGGTTCCCACGGAGTCGCCGGAACTCTGGGTTCCGGCGGCGCTCCAGGACATCCCGCAGCTTGGTTCGAATGCGGCGCTGGACCTGAGCCAGTCGCGCGATACCAGCTACCTGCGGGTGATGGGGCGGCTGAAGCCTGGGGTGACGCTGGAGCGCGCGGGCGGTGCGATGTCAGCCATCGCCCAGCGGTTGGAGGCGGCATATCCGGTGAGCAACCGCCACTCCGGCATCGTCCTGGTGCCGCTGCGGGAGCAACTGGTCGGGAACGCGCAGCCTGTGCTGTGGGTGCTGCTGGGTGCGGTGGGGCTGGTGATGGCCATTGCCTGCGCGAACGTGGCGAACCTCTTCCTGGTGCGGGCGACCGCGCGGCGCCAGGAGATGGCGACACGCATGGCCCTGGGCGCCGGTCGAGGGCGACTGGTGCGCCAGCTCCTCACGGAGAGCGTGCTGCTGGCGTTGGTGGCGGGCGCGCTGGGATTGCTGCTGGCGGTGTGTGGCCTGGACGGCCTGCTGGGGCTGGTTCCGCCGGAGCTGCCTCGGCTCGACGAGGTCCGCGTGGATGGGTGGGTGCTGGCCTTCACGTTCTGCGTGTCGCTGGGCACGGGCACCCTCTTCGGCTTGCTGCCCGCGTTGCAGGCGTCGAGGCCGGACCTGAACGCCGTGCTCCGGCAGGGCGGTGGTGGAAAGCTCACGGTGGGTGGCCAGCGCTCACGCGGGGCGCTGGTGGTGGGCGAGGTGGCGCTGGCCGTCATGTTGCTCATCGGCGCGGGCCTGTTACTGCGCAGCCTGTGGAGCCTCCAGACGGTGGAGCAGGGCTTCCAGGATGATTCGGTGCTCACGTGGAGCGTGTCCCTGCCGAGTGACACGTACCCCGACGAAGCGCGGCAGGGGGCGTTGTTCCAGCGCGTGGTGGAGGAGGTGGCGGCGTTGCCCGGTGTTCGGCGCGCGGGGGCTGCGTCCGACCTGCCGTTGGGCGGCGCGGAAATCTGGATGGGGTTGGGTATCGAGGGACAGGCCCCCGTCGAACCCAGTGCGCGCGCCAGCGTGGGCTTCCAGGTCGTCACCCCGGGCTACTTCCAGACACTGGGCATTCCGCTGCGCCAGGGGCGTGACGTGACGAGCTTGGACACGCGTGAGTCCCAGCCCGTGGTGCTCCTGAACGAGACGGCCGCTCGGCGCCATTTCCCGGGCAGCGACCCGGTAGGGCAACGCATCCGTCTGGGGGATGACGCCAATGTCTGGCTCACCGTCATCGGCGTGGTGGGAGACGTTCACTACAACGGGCCCGGTCAGGAGGTTCGGCCGGAGGCCTACGTTCCCGCGCTTCAGCGGACCTTCTTCTTCATGTCGTTCGTCGCGCGGACGGAGGGCGAGCCCATGGCGCTGGTGCCAGCGGTGCGCTCGGTGATGGCGTCGCTGGACAAAGACCTTCCGGTGAGTACGCCACGCACGATGGCGCAGCGGGTGGCGGAGTCCACGGCGCGTCCGCGCTTCGTCTCCTTGCTGGTGGCGGTGTTCGCGGGGCTCTCGTTGTTGCTGGCGGGCGTCGGCCTGTCTGGCGTGATTGCGTACATGGTGCGCCAGCGCACGCGGGAGATTGGCATCCGCATGGCGCTCGGGGCGCTCCCGTCGGATGTGATGCGACTGGTGTTGGGGCACGGCGTGCGGCTGGCGCTCGTGGGGGTGTGCGTGGGGCTCGTGGGCGCATGGGCTACGACACGGATCATGGCCAGCCTGCTGTTCGGCGTGAGCGCCACGGACCCCGTGACCTTCGGCGCGCTGGCCGCGCTGGTCGCGGGCGTTTCCCTGCTGGCCACGTGGCTGCCCGCGCGGCGGGCCACGCGCGTGGACCCTCAGGTGGCCATGCGCGGTGAGTAGTCGCCACCGCGCTGGGAATGGCAGGCGTCACCGGACCCGGCCTAGGCTGGGCCCATGCTTCGTTCGGGTGAGGACCTGCTTCAGGTGGAAGAGCGGCTGTGGCTCTTATCCGCGCCGACCGGGCAAGGCATCTACGACTTCGCCTTCGACCGCTTCTTCGCATGCCGCCGTCCGTACGTGCTGCCTGAGTCCATGGAGGTGGTGGCCAGGGTCGGCGTCTGGAGCGACTACGCCGAGCGCTACCGCGAGTTGGCGGAAGCGGGCATCCGCCTGGTGCACACACCCGAGCAGCATCTCCAGGCCACGGAGCTGCCTCATTGGTACCCGAAGCTCACGGACCTGACTCCGCGCAGCGTCTGGTTCGATGAGCGGCCAGACGCGGAGACCGTGGAGCGTCTGCTGGGGTGGCCCGTGTTCGTGAAGGGGGAGCGGCAGACCAGCCGGCACCGCAAGTCGCTCTCCATCATCGAAGGGCCCGAGCAGTTCCGTCAGGCGATGGCTGCCTACGCAAAGGACCCCATCCTCCACTGGCAGCGAGTGGTGTGCCGGGAATTGAGGCCCTTGCGCCGGGTCGAGGAGGGCGCGCCGGACCGCATCCCCAGCTCCTTCGAATTCCGCACCTTCTGGTGGAAGGGCGAGCTGGTGGGGTGGGGGCCCTACTGGTGGCAGGGCACGCCGTACACGCTGACGCCGGAAGAGCAGCACGAGGCGCTCGGGCTCGGGCGTGAGGTGGCACGTCGGCTGGACGTGCCCTTCCTCGTGGTGGACGTGGCCCAGGAGGTATCGGGCCGGTGGATTGTCATCGAGTGCAACGACGGCCAGGAGAGCGGCTACGCGGGGATTTCCCCGTTCGCGCTCTGGCAGGCCATCCTGGATGTCGAGCGCGGAACCGGAGCTGCCTAGCGCGCCTCAGTCCCCGTTCGGGTCCCACTCGGAGATGTCGTACTTGGGCTCGGGCGGCAGCGGCGGCTTGCTGGACTTGCTGGGCGCGGGCTTCTTCACCACCGGAGGCGGGGCGTCGGACACGTCTTCGTCGAGCAGCGGGTCCTTCTTCGCCGGGCTCGCGGAGACAGCAGGCGGAGCGGGCTTCACCGGCTCGGGCGCGGCCGGCGCAGGCGCAGGCGCGGGCTCTGGCGCCGCCATCACCGTGGGCTCATCATCCGGAGAGTCCAGGTCGCCCAGGGACGTCGGGTCGGCGGGGGCCGCTGCGGGGGTAGGGGACGGAGGTGGGTCCGATTCACTCGCCCGGTACACGCCCGTCCGCGTGGCCTCCACCGCGACACCGGAGGACGGAGGCGGCGGAGGAACAGGCTCCGGCGCGCGGCGCGAAGGCTCCGCCGCGGCGGAGGACTCTGACGCGCGGTAGCCGTCCCGCCGGCCCGAGGGCTTCTCATCCCCGAACGGGTCCTCCTCGCGGCTGTTGCGCTTGCGCGTGGGCTGCGCATCACCGTCGCCGAACGGGTCCTCCTCGCGGGTCAGCTTCTTTCCCTTCCGCCGCTTCGGCGGATCCGCCACCACCCCGGCGGGCAGCCCCTTCAGCGACGAGTGCCGGTCCGCACACAGGCCCACGCCCTCCTGACATTCGGCCAGACAGTGGGTGAGCTGCTTGATGGTGCGCCCGCTGCCTCCGTATTGGATGGAGCAGTCCTCCTTGCAGGTCGCGTAGTCCTCCTGGCAGCCAGAAGGGACGGCGGCCGCGGCGGGGCCGGCGGCGAGGGTCAGGCCAAGAATCAGAAGGGCTCGCATGGCGATTACGAAAACTACCAGTCTTCTGGGGTTCCGGCGCCAGGGGGGCGCGTTATGGTCCCCTGGCGCGATGGTCGCGCCACGAGGAGGCACATGGCTGTCAGGGTGGGCATCATCGGGAGCCCCGGGTTGGCCCAGGCACTGGGCATCCCCGGCAAGGGCGAGTCCCACATCTTGGAGACGCCCTTCGGTCCTCACGCGGGCCCCATCGTCACCACCGAACTCGACGGCGTCTCCGTCACCTTCGTCGCCCGCCATGGGACCGGCCACGTCTACAACGCCACCCGCGCGCCCTACCGCGCCAACCTCTACGCGCTGAAGGTCCTGGGCGTCACCCACGTCATCGCCACCGGCACCGTGGGCAGCCTGCGTGAGCACATCCATCCGCTCCACCTCGCCCTGCCGGACCAGGTCATCGACCGTACCTACCGCCGTCCCTGCACCTTCTACGACGACGTCGCCGTCCACGTGGACCTGGGCAACCCCTTCTGTGGCACCCTGCGCCAGGTGCTCGAGAACGCCAGGGACCCGCTGGGGCCGACCGTGCACGCCGAGGCCACCTACGTCTGCATCGAAGGCCCGTCCCTCAGCACCCGCGCGGAGAGCATGCTCTACCGCACGTGGGGAGGAGACCTGGTGGGCATGACGGGCATGCCCGAGGCCCGGCTCGCCCGCGAGGCGGAGCTCCACTACGCCATGGTGGCCCTACCCACCGACTACGATTCGTGGCAGCCGCGCGCGCCGGGGCAGGAGCATGACGACCTGCTGGCGCAGGTCTCCCACAACCGGAAGGCCGTCACCGCCAGCGGCGCCGCGCTCATCCGCCGCGCGTTGCCTCGCATCGGTGAAGCCCGCGCCACCTGCCGCTGCGACACCGCGCTGGCCCTGGCCATCGGCACCGAGCGCAGCCGCATCCCCGACGAGGTGCGCGGCCGCCTCCGTCCACTGCTGGGCAGATACCTCCCGCCCAACGTCGCCTGACGACACCGCACCAGGTCATTCGGCCGGGCCACACGCAGTGCGCCCGCCTAGCCGCCTGCTGCCAAAGCGCGCTTCCGTTTTCACCTTCTGAGCCCCGGTACGACTCGGAGCGAGGAGGCGAGCATGCGGTTGCCCAGACTCAAGCACCTGTCCTGGCGCGAGTTCAGCTGGCGCTTCGTGAGGGAGTTCCAGGAGGACAGCGTCACCGACATCGCGGCGCAGCTGTCGTACTACCTGCTGTTCTCGCTGTTCCCCATCCTCTTCTTCCTCGTCACGCTGGTGGCGTACCTGCCATTCGCCCCGGGCGCGGTGGACGCGATGTTGGACCGCATCCGCCCGCTGGTGCCGGGAGACGCGCTGGGCCTCATCACCGGGCACCTGCAGTCCCTGGTCAACCAGCCCCAGCCCAAGCTGCTGACGGCCGGTCTGGCCATCACGCTGTGGTCCGCGTCGCGCGGCGTGAATGCGCTGCGCACCGCGCTCAACCTGGCCTACGGTGATGCTGGTACTGGCGCTCTGCTACTACCTGCTGCCCGACGTGAAGCAGCGCTTCAAGTACATCACCCCTGGCTCCGTCCTGGGCACGGGCCTGTGGTTGACGAGCACCTGGGGCTTCACGCAGTACGTGGAGCACTTCGGCAAGTACAACGTCACCTACGGCTCCATCGGTGGCGTGATGGTGCTGCTGCTGCTGTGGCTCTACCTCTCCGGGCTCATCTTCATCGTCGGAGGCGAAATCAACGCCATCCTCGAGCACGCCTCGGTGGATGGGAAGTCGAAGGGCGCCCGCGGCTTCGGGGAGCCCGCGCCGCTGGAGCCGCCCCTGAAGACGCCCGGCGCGGCCAAGAGCGCCAGCAGCGCCATGCGGTCGACGCTGGCACGCTTCCGATGGCGGCGCCGCGTGGCCCGGGGGCAGGAGCCCGAGCCCACCGTGGAGGAGCAGGACCCCCGCTCCTCCACGTTGCACTGACGGCCGGGGACTACTTGCCGCCCAGGGCCTGCTTGATGGCGGGAAGCCCACCCGGGCCGTTGTTGCTGCCCCGCAGGTTCTTCTGCGAGATGATCTTCTGGATGTTCGCGATGCGATCCCTGTTGGTGGGGTGCGTGCTCAGCCACTTCATCAGCGCGGGCGTGTCGCCCTGCTCCTTCTGGAGCTTCTCGAAGAAGGTGATGAGCCCCCGCGGGTCATAGCCCGCGCCGGAGGCGTAGCGGGCGCCGTACTCGTCGGCTTCAATCTCCTCGCCGCGGCCGTGCGCCAGCAGCGTGCCGCCGCTCACCAGCGACGCGGCGATCTGCGCCACGGTGCCCGGGTTCTGTCCCAGCGCCGCCTGGGTGATGGCCTGCAGGCCCATCTGGCTCACCATGGCGCGCGCCGAATGACGGCCCACCACGTGGCCCGCCTCGTGCGCCATGACGCCGGCCAGCTCCGCCTCGGTGTCCGCGGCCAGGATGAGGCCCGTGTAGACGTACAGGTAGCCGCCGGGCGTGGCGAAGGCGTTTACCGTCTTCGGGTCGTCGATGACGTTGATCTTCCACTTCACCCCGGGCCGGTCCTTGGAGGCCTGGTTCAGGATGCTGGCGGAGATGCCGCGCACGTAGTCGACGACGGCCGCGTTCTGCACGTACTTGATCTTCTCCTTCGTCTCCAACTCCGCTTTGACCTGCTTGCCGAGCTGCTCCTCCTGCTCGTCGGAGATGAGGGTGCGGGCCACGGCCTTCTCGGCGGAGATGCGCTGCTTGGTGCAGCCCGTCGACAGGCCCAATGCCAGGGTGACTCCCAGTACCGCCACGAGGATGCGCTGCATGACGAGTGCTGCCTTTCTTTCCAGAGGTCTACGCCGCGTCGCTCCGCGGGAGGCGCGACGCTGGCCCACATCGGCACCTGCCTTCAAGGGCCACGTGGTGCAAGCATCCAGGCATTCGGCTTTCGCGCCGCCACCACACCCGTGTTCGCTGCCCGGCAGGTAGGCGGTGCGTGGGGACGCCCGCCGGTGTATGTGCCCCGCAGGATGCCAGAGCTACCCGAAGTCGAAATCGCGCGGCGCAACCTGGTGCGCTGGTTCAGCGACCGGCGTCTCGTGCGCGCCGAGTCGGAGAACACCCGCATCTTCCGCGGCGCCGAGCGCCAGCAGTTCGACGCACTGACGGGCCGGTTGGAGTCGCTGGTCCGCCGGGGCAAGTACCTGCTCTTCGCCTTCGAGGGCGGCAAGGGACTGCTGGGGCACCTGGGGATGACGGGCAAGTTCGTCCGCCGCACCGAGGGGCAGGTGGCGCCCTACAGCCGCGCCCGGTTCCATCTGGACGACGGCCATGTCATCCACTTTTCCGATCCACGGATGTTTGGCCGCCTGGAGCCGGCGCCAGCCGCGCGCCTGCGGGAGCTGGACGCGGTGCGAATCCTGGGGAGGGATCCGCTGGCGGATGGCCTCACCGCGGGGCAGCTCCAGCAGGCCGTGGGCTCCTCCCGGAAGGAGCTGAAGGTGGCGCTGATGGACCAGGAGCGCATCTCCGGCCTGGGCAACATCCACACCGCCGAGGCGCTCTTCCGCGCGGGCCTTCACCCCTCGCGCCAGCCCGGCTCCCTGACGCCGGACGAGTGGAAACGCCTGGTCCAGGCCATCCGCGCCTCCATCGACTTCGGCCTCAAGGAGCAGGAGGGGGAGGAGCCGGTGTACCTGGAGGAGGGGCGCTCGGAGAATCCATTCCAGGTGTACGGCCGCGCGGGGAGCCCATGCTCCCAGTGTGGCACCCGGGTCGAGTCCTTCACCCAGGGAGGCCGTACCACCCACTTCTGCCCCCGGTGCCAGCCGGAGGACGGGCGCCGAAGTGAGGCGGGGGCGCCGGCCGTTGACGGCGCGAAGGCCCGCCCTGGTAAGCGTTGACACCCCTTGGTCCCGTCGCTTGAATCGCCCGCCTTTCAGACCCGGCCGCCCCAGGTGGCCCTGGAGATCGTTGCCCATGTCTCACGCCCTGCTGGCGGCGCTACTCGTCGCTTCGTCCACGGCCACCGCTCAGACACCGGTGCCGGAGGGTAGCCCGCCCGCGCCCGCGGAAGCCGCACCCGCTGCTCCCGCCGCCCCCGCGGAGTCTGTTCCCGCGGCGACCGCGCCTGTGTCCTCCACTCGCGAGGGCGTCAGCCGTGACGACCTGGAAGCGCTGAAGGAGGAGCTGCGCGAGGAGATTCGCGCCGAGGCCGCCAAGCAGTCCATTGGCGCCACGGACGAGTGGGCCGAGGAGTTCCCGGAGGAGAAGCGCAAGCTCGAGGTCTTCACGCTCGACGGCTACTTCCGCGTCCGCCCCACGCTCTTCTACAAGTTCGACCTGGGCAAGGCGCCCGGCCGGGAGCTCTTCCCGCGCTCGCCTCGCAGCGCGCAGGAGAACACCCAGTCCTTCGCCACCATGCGCGTGCGCCTGGCGCCCACCTTCAACATCTCCGAGCAGGTGGCGTTGAAGATGGAGGTCCTCGGCCTGGACAACTTCATCATGGGCGCCATGCCGGACACGCTGCTGCCCGGCAACACGCGCAACCTCTTCGGCATCTTCTCCGAGAGCCAGGACCCGCTGGCGGACGCGCTCCAGGACTCCATCAAGCTGCGCCGCGCCTACGGTGAAGTGAAGACGCCGGTGGGCATCCTGCGCTTCGGCCGCATGGGCAGCCAGTGGGGTCTGGGCATGCTGCGCAACGACGGCACCTGCTTCGACTGCGACTTCGGCGACACCGTGGACCGCGTCCAGTTCGTCACCAACCCCTTCGAGGGCTGGTACGTGACGCCGATGCTGGATTTCAACTCGGAGGGCGTCACCGACACGCGCGGCACCGTGGGCGAGCCCATCGACCTGACCCAGTCCGATGACGCGCACAGCTGGGTGATTGCCATCGCGCGCCGGGACACCGACCAGGTCATCCGCTCCAAGCTGGACAACAACCAGGGCGTGCTCCAGTACGGCCTGCACTTCACCTACCGCACCCAGAAGTGGGAGTACGACGGCTCCACCACGAACGGCCAGAACACGGGCTTCATCCCGCGTGACGCGACGCTGTTCGTCCCGGACCTGTGGCTGAGGTACGAGGAGAAGAACTGGCGGCTGGAATTCGAGGCCGCCGCCCAGCTGGGCCGCATCGGCAACCGCGCGCTGGACGTGGGCGGCATCAACGACCCCACGCTCAACCAGAGCCTCACCGTGGCCCAGTTCGGCGGCGTGGCGCAGGGTGAACTGCGGCTGCTGGACCAGAAGCTGTCGCTGAACATGGAGCTGGGCTTTGCCTCCGGTGACAAGGCGGCGGGCTTCGGCAACCAGCCGGGCCGCCCGGGCTCGGGCTCCAACGGTCGGACGGTGGAGGGTGACTTCGAGGGCCCGCAGTACGCCTGCGACGTGGGTGGATGCGCGGACAACGCCATCCGCAACTTCCGCTTCAACCGCGACTACCGCATCGACCTCATCCTGTGGCGTGAGCTGATGGTCGGCATCACGGACGCCTTCTATGTCCGCCCGTCGGCGAAGTACACCATCACCGAGGGCTTCGACATCTACGGCCGCGTCATCTACTCGCAGGCCATGTACGCGCAGTCCACGCCGTCCTTCACGAACAAGGCGCTGGGCCTGGAGGTCAACGTGGGCGCGGACTACAAGACGGAGGACGGGTTCGTCGCCGGCATCGCGTACGGCATCCTGTTCCCGATGAGCGGCTTGCAGGAGTTCAGCGAGACGCTGCGCAACGACCTGGACACGCCACAGACCATCCGCGCGTGGCTGGGGATGCAGTTCTAGCCATGCGCCAGGTCCTCGCGCGGCTGTGCGTGGCCGCCAGCGTGTCACTGACGCTGGCGGCGTGTGGCATCAAGGGGCCGCCTCGGCCACCCGGGCCGCCGCCAGCGCCCGCGACGGAGACGCAGCCGCCGCCCCCTGAGTCGGAGCGAGGGCCCCTGGAGCCGTCGGGGCCCACCCTGTCTCCCACGCCGGAGACCGGGGTGGAGACGCCGCTGTCACCGCCGGAGTCCGAGGACGCGGGAGTCCCGTGAATCACTTCGCCTACCGCAAGGGCGTGCTCCACGCGGAGGATGTGCCGCTGGCGGCCATCGCCGAGTCCGTGGGCACGCCCACCTACGTGTACTCCACCGCCACGCTCACCCGGCACGTTCGGGTGGTGACGGAGGCCTTCGGAGACCGGCCGCACCTCATCTGCTACTCGGTGAAGGCCAACTCGAACCTGGCCATCCTCAGGCTCATCGCCGAGCGGGGCGGCGGGTTCGACATCGTCTCCGGCGGCGAGCTGGCCCGGGTGCGGCACGCGGGAGGGGACACGGCGAAGACGGTGTTCGCTGGCGTGGGCAAGACGCAAGATGAGATGGAGACGGCGCTGGCCGCGGGCATCCTCCTCTTCAACGTGGAGAGCGCCGAGGAGTTGGATGCACTGGACGCCGTGGGCCGCCGCCTGGGGCGCCGCGCGCCGTTCGCCCTGCGCGTGAACCCCGACGTGGATGCGCGCACGCACCGTTACATCTCCACTGGCCTGAAGACGTCGAAGTTCGGCGTGCCGTTCGAGGAGGCGGTGGCCCTCTACGCGCGCGCGAAGAAGATGAAGGGCCTGCTGGCCGCCGGGTTGGATTGCCACATCGGCTCGCAGCTCACCCAGACGGCGCCCATTCGCGCGGCCTTGTCCAAGGTGGCGGGCCTGTACTCCGCGCTCAAGGCGAAGGGCCATCCGCTGGCGTACCTGGACGTGGGCGGCGGGCTGGGCATCACCTATTCGGACGAGACGCCGCCGTCTCCGGAGGAGTACGCCCGCACCGTGCTGGCCGCGGCTGGTGCCACCGGCGCCACGCTCATCCTGGAGCCGGGCCGGGCGCTGGTGGGCAACGCGGGCGTGTTGCTCACGCGCGTGCTGTACCGGAAGAAGACGCCAGCGCGGCATTTCGTGGTGGTGGACGCGGGCATGAATGACTTGCTGCGCCCCGCGCTCTACGAGGCGCACCACGGCCTTCAGCCCCTGGTGAAGCGGCGGGGCAAGGCGGTGGAGGTAGACGTGGTGGGGCCGGTGTGTGAATCCACCGACGTGCTGGCGAAGGCTCGGCCCCTGGTGCTTCCGCAAGCAGGCGAGTTGTTCGCTTTCATGAGCGCGGGCGCGTACGGCATGAGTATGTCGTCCACTTATAACTCCCGGCCACGCCCGGCCGAGGTGCTGGTGGACGGTGAGGCGTGGCGCGTGGTCCGGGAGCGGGAGCGCGTCGAGGATCTCTGGCGCGGCGAGCGGGCCTGAACGTATAAGCGCCGGCATGAAGACCTTCGAAGGCTCCATGACGGCGCTGGCCACTCCGTTTCGCAACGGAGCGCTCGATGAGCCCGCATACCGGGCGCTGGTCCGCCAGCAGATTGAAGGGGGCACCAGCGTGCTGGTCCCCATGGGCACCACCGGCGAAGCCGTGACGATGACGGCCGACGAGCGGGCCCGCGCGGTGAAGGTGGTGGTGGAGGAGGCGAAGGGCCGCGTGACGGTGGTGGGCGGCGCCGGCTCCAACAGCACCGCGGAGACCATCGATGGTGTGCGCCGCGTGCGCGACGCGGGCGCGGACGGCACGCTCATCGTCACGCCCTACTACAACAAGCCCACGCAGGCGGGCTTGCTGGAGCACTACCGCGCGGTGGCCAAGGCGCACCCGGGCTTCCCCATCATCGCCTACAACGTGCCGGGCCGGACGGGCGTGGACCTGCTGCCCGACACCGTGCTGCGGCTGTGTGACATCCCCGAGGTGGTGGCGCTCAAGGAGGCCACCGGCAGCATGCCTCGGGCCATCGACATCCTGGAGAAGTGCGGCGACAGGATGACGCTCTTGTCCGGTGACGACTTCACCGTGCTGCCCTTCATCGCCTGCGGCGGCAAGGGCGTCATCTCCGTGTCCTCCAACGTGGCGCCGCGGATGATGGCGGACCTGGTGGCGGCGGCGCGCGCGGGGAATATCGCGGTGGCGCGCGACCTCCAAGTGCGGATGAACGAGCTGCACCGCCTGCTCTTCATCGAGTCCAACCCCACGCCCGTGAAGTGGGGATTGCACGTGATGGGATTGTTCGGGCCCGAAGTGCGGTTGCCCCTGGTGCAGATGACCGAGCCCAACGCCGCGAAGCTTCGCGACACCCTGCGCCAGCTGGGCCTGCTCGCGGGCTGAGCTTCTCTCATCCCTCCGTTACCTGGAGCGCGGCAGACATGATTCGCACCGTCATCACCGGCATCACCGGCCGCATGGGCAGCACGTTGCTTCGCCTGGCGCGCGACTCGGGAGACCTGCGGGTGGTGGGAGGCACGGCGCGGCCGGGCAGCGCCTCGGTGGGCCAGGACGCCGGGGTGGCGACGCGGCTGGGCCCGGTGGACGTGACGGTGGTGGACAGCCTGGAGCGAGCGCTGGACGCCGCTCAGGCGGACGTCGTCATCGACTTCACCAGCGCGGAGCTGAGCGTGGCGCACGCGAAGGTGTGTGCCGCGCGCGGCGTGGCCCTGGTGGTGGGCTCCACCGGCTTTACGCCGGAGGCGTCCGCGGCGCTGGCGGAGAGCGCGAAGGCGGTGCCCATCGTCGCCGCGCCGAACATGTCGGTGGGCGTCAACCTGGTCATCCGCATGGCGGCGGAGCTGGCGCGGGTGCTGGGGCCGGGCTTCGACGTGGAGGTGCTGGAGGCGCACCACCGCATGAAGAAGGACGCGCCCAGCGGCACCGCGCTGCGGCTGGCGGACGTGCTGGCGGAGGCCCTGGGGCGCACCCAGGAGGACCTCACCTTCGCGAGGCATGGGCAGATTGGCGCGCGGCCCGCGCGCGAGATTGGTGTGCAGACGCTGCGGGGCGGCGACGTGGTGGGCGAGCACACCGTGTACTTCCTTGGCGAGGGCGAGCGCATCGAGCTCACGCACCGCGCCACCAACCGGGACCAGTTCGCTGCTGGCGCGCTGAGGGCCGCGCGCTGGGTGACGGGGCGCGCGCCTGGTCTCCATGACATGGCCGACGTGCTCGGCTTCCAGAGGACTTCATGACGACCGCGCGCTACTGCCGCTTCCTGCATGAGGGCCGTGCGCACCACGGCCGGGTGGAAGGCTCCGAGGTGGTGGTCCTCACCGCCGCACCCTGGGCCGGCGCGAAGGAGACGGGCATCCACCGTTCGCTGTCCTCGTTGACGCTGCTGGTGCCGTCGGACGCGTCCAAGGTCGTGTGTATCGGTCAGAACTACCGCAAGCACGCGGAGGAGATGGGAAAGCCGGTGCCGCCCGAGCCGCTCATCTTCACCAAGCCCTCCACGGCGCTCAATGGCACGGGCTCGCCCATCCGCATCCCCAAGGCGAGCCAGGAAGTCCACTACGAGGCGGAGCTGGCACTCGTCATCGGCGAGAAGCTGAAGAACGCCAACGAGTCCACCGCCGCGCGCGCCATCTGGGGCCTCACCTGCTTCAACGACGTGACGGCGCGCGACGTCCAGCGCCGCGAGATTCAGCACACCCGCGCCAAGGGCTACGACACCTTCGCGTGCGCGGGGCCGTGGGCGGTGACGGGCCTGTCTCCCGACGACCTCCACATTGTGTGCCGGGTGAACGGGCAGGTGCGCCAGGACAGCCGCACGTCCGACATGGTTTTCAGTCCCGCGCGCCTGGTGTCGTTCATCTCCCACATCATGACACTGCTGCCCGGGGACATTGTCAGCACCGGGACGCCGTCGGGTGTGGGGAAGCTGTCGGCCGGGGACACGGTGGAGGTGGAGCTGGAGGGAATCGGAACCCTGGTGAACCCTGTTGAGATGGAGCCGTGAGCGACACCGTCTACGTCGGGTTGGGTTCCAACGAGGGGGAGCGCGAGAATCACCTCGTCGCCGCCCTGTCCGCGCTGTCCCGCATCGACGCGGTGGCGGTGCTCCACTGCTCCTCGCTTTTCGACAGCGCCCCCGTGGGGCCGCCGCAGCCGCGCTTCCTCAACGCGGTGGTGGCCCTGGAGTGTGGCCTGCCGCCGCAGCGGCTGCTCTGCATCCTTCAGCAGATTGAGAAGGACCTGGGCCGCAGCCGGGAGGTGCGCTGGGGCCCGCGCACCATCGACCTGGACATCCTCTTCTGGGAGGGCCAAGTGGTGGCCGACCCCACGCTCCAGGTGCCCCACCTGGAGCTGCACAAGCGCCGCTTCGCCCTGGAGCCGCTCGTTGAACTGGCGCCCCACCTGCGTCATCCGGTACTGGGGATGTCGGTGAAGGAGCTCCTCGGGAAACTCGCCCCGCAGGATGTCCGCAGGAGCGAGGCCACGTGGTGGCCGGAAGCGAGCTACTCGAGCAACGACACATGAACCTGTCCCTTGCCCTGGCCACTGCGGCGCTGCTGACCGCCCAGCCCTCGACGCTGCCTCCCGGCCACCCGGTCATCCCTCCGGGGACCACGGCCTCCCCCGCCACCTCTGGCATGCCGGAGGGCCACCCGCCCACGGAAGGCGTGGCTCCCAGCATCAGCCCGGAGCAACTGCCCCCAGGCCACCCGCCCATGTCGGGCACGGGCCGGGCGCCGCCGTCCGCGGAGGAGTTGCTGCGTCAGCTCGACTCCACGGAGGGGCTGGCGGACCGGGAGAAGACCTTCGAAATCGCCGCGTCGCTGGGCCGCCTGTACTACGTGAACGGCCGCAACGCGGAGGCCAGCACCTACCTTCAGCAGGCCCTGGCGCGCGCCCAGCCCACGCGGGAGCTGTTCCTGGCGCAGCGCAAGAAGCTGGGCAAGGCCACGGTGCCCATCGCGAAGGCGACGAGCTGCGGCTTCACCCCGGAGATGCCGGTGGAGGAGATGGGCGCCGCCGCGCAGGCGCTCGCGAAGAAGGGGGACACCGCGGGCGCGGCGTCCTGTGCTCGCGCGGCACTGGCTCCGGTGTTGGACGTGGCGGTGATGCAGGCCAACGCGCTCTACCTGTCCAACGACAGTGGCAGGGCGCTGGTGGCCTACGACGCCGTGCTGGAGGTGGAGCCCCTGCACGAGGAGGCCCTCTACGCGCGTGCGGCGCTGCTCTTCGAGACGAAGGGCGACGACGTGGCGGCGCTGAAGAAGGCGGGCGAGGGCTTCGAGGCGGTCGCTACCACGTACCCCGATTCGTTCCGCGCGCCCATGGCGAAGCGGATGGTGGCGCTCGTGGAGGAGACGGTGAAGGCGGGGGGCCGCAAGCAGTTGCTCGCCTCGCGCGCGGAGGACCGCCGCATCCGCCTGTCGCAGGCGCCTGCTGCCGCCGCGCCGGATGCGCCGCGGCCGCTGTCGCAGGAGATGGTGGACGCGGTGAAGGGCACCGAGCGCACGCCGGAGCTGGAGCAGGGCCTGGCGAAGCTGGTGGACGAGGGCGAGGAACTCCTGGCGAAGGGCCAGTACCAGGAAGCGCTCGCGAACTACACGCGCGTGGTTCCCTTCCAGCCGGAGAACGGGCGCGCGAAGGCGGGCATGGCCTGGTCCCTGGTGAGCTTGGAGCGCCCCATGGCGGCGCGCGTGTGGGGCGTGGCCGTGCAGACCGACCCGCTCTCCGTGGAGAAGCTGGGCGACACGCTCAAGGCCAAGGGCGACGACAAGGGCGCGAAGGCGCTCTGGGAGAAGCTCGCTACCGACGCGCCGGATTACCCCAACAAGGCGAGTCTGCAGGCGAAGCTGGGCAAGTAGCGCCCGCGCGCTAGAAGTGCTTCGCGGCCAGCGGGTCCTGCACGTTCAGTAGGACCGCGCGGCGGCCCTCCGCGGCCCTCGCCTCAGACGAACTTCGCGGCCAGCAGGTCCTGCACGTCGAGCAGGCCCACGGCGCGGCCCTCCACGTCCACCACGGGGAGCTGGTCCACCCGCAGCTCGCGCATCTGCGTGGCCGCGGCCAGCACCAGCGTCTCCGGCGTCACGCAGCGCGGGTTCTTCCCCATCAGCTCGCGCACGGGCACGGTGAAGTCGGTGAGGCCCGCCTCCACGCGGCGGCGCAAGTCGCCGTCGGTGAAGATGCCCACCAACTTCCCCGCCTTGTCCACCACGCACGCGGCGCCCGGACGGCCGGGCGTCTTCGTCATCACCGCCACCACCGCGGACAGGGGCGAGGTGTCGCGCACCAGCGGGTTGGCGTTGCCGGTGCGCATCAGCTCGAAGACGCGCTGCACGGAGCGCCCCAGCTTGCCGCCCGGGTGCAGCAGCGCGTAGTCCTCCGTGCCGAAGGGCCGCGAGCGCAGCACCGTCATCGCCAGCGCGTCGCCAATCGCGTGCAGCGCGGCGGTGGATGCCGTGGGTACGAGGCCCATGGGGCAAGCCTCCGCGATGGCGCCGATGTCCAGCACCACGTCCGCGCCGCGGCCCAGCGGGCTCTTTGCGTCGCCGGTGAGGGCGATGACGGGCGTCTCCATCCGCTTGAAGGAGGGGAGCAGGCGAATCAGCTCTTCCGTGGAGCCGCTGTTGGACAGCGCGAGGATGACGTCGCCCCGGCCCACGCGGCCCAAGTCTCCGTGCACGGCCTCGGCGGGGTGGAGGTACACGGAGCGGATGCCCGTGGAGGCCAGGGTGGCGGACAGCTTCTGGCCGATGTGGCCCGCCTTGCCCATGCCGGTGACGATGACCTGGCCCCGGCAGTCGCGCACCAACTGCACGGCGCGCAGGAAGTCGTCTCCCAGACGTTCCGTCACGCCGAGAATGGCGCGGGCCTCGGCCTCCAGCACGCTCCGCGCGTAGGCGAGCGTGGCCTCCGCGTCGGGGAGGACGGCAGGTGCCTGGGCGGGACGGCCGGGGAGGGCGCGAAGGCGGGGCTTCTTGGCGGCGGAGCGGGAAGGGCGGGCCATGTTCAGTGTCCGGCCTTCTACCTCCGCCCCCCCGCGGTGGCCACCCTTGACGCATGGGGGGGCATCGGTTACGCGCCTGCTCGCCCGGCCTCCTTTGGCCGGGGCACATTCCACCTTCAAGAGAGGGACGAGATGAAGTTCTTCATCGACAGCGCCGACGTGGAGGAGATTCGCAAGGCCCACGCCATGGGCTGCGTGGACGGAGTGACGACCAACCCGTCCTTGCTCGCCAAGGTGGGCCGGGGCCTGGAGGAGACCATCCGCGAAATCTGCTCCATCGTGGATGGCCCCATCAGCGCCGAATGTGTGTCCATGGAAGCGGACGAGCTCATCAAGGAAGGCCGCTCCCTGGCGAAGATCCACGACAACGTCGTGGTGAAGATTCCCATGGGCGTGGAGGGCATGAAGGCCACCAAGGCGCTGACCGCCGAGGGCATCCGCACCAACGTCACACTGTGTTTCTCCGCCAACCAGGCCCTGCTGTGCGCCAAGGCCGGCGCCACCTACGTGTCGCCCTTCGTCGGCCGGTTGGATGACATCTCCCAGGACGGCATGGAGCTCATCTCCCACATCCTGGAAATCTACCGGAACTACGAGCAATTCAACACGCAGGTGCTGGTGGCCAGCGTTCGCAACCCCGTGCACGTGCTCCAGGCCGCCCGCCTGGGCGCGGACGTGGCCACGCTGCCCTACAACGTCATCACCCAGCTGGCGAACCACCCGCTCACCGACGCCGGCATCAAGAAGTTCCTGGCCGACTGGGAGAAGGTCCCCAAGGCCGCCAAGCCGCCCGCGTCCAAATAGACCCTCCGGAAATACAGACTAACATCGGTTTTCATGGCTCCAATCCCTCTGCGGGGTTGGGGCCTGTTTTTTTGAGAAAAATGGAGCCCGTCCTCCTCCGGTTCCCGGTGGGTTGCACTGGCGATTTCGCGCTGCGGCATGTATTCGTTGACTCCCGAGTCAACGAGCCGAACCCGTCACGAGGTCCCCATGGAATTCCAGCTCACCGACGCCCAGCGCGCGCTGCAGGACGCGGCACGCAAGTTTGCCCGCGAAGTGGTGCGTCCGAAGGCCGCCCACTACGACGAGACGGCCACCTTCCCACTCGATTTGCTGACGACCGCGTGGGAGCTGGGGCTGCTCAACATGGCGATACCCGCCGAGTACGGCGGCGTGGGCCTGTCCCACCTGGACCAGACCATCGTCGCGGAGGAGTTGAGCTGGGGCTGTGCGGGCGTGGCGACGTCCATCATCGCCAACGACCTGGCCAACCTCCCCATCATCCTCCACGCGACGGAGGAGCAGAAGAAGCGGCTGCTCACGCCCTTCACGGAGAAGCTGAAGTTCTCCTCGTTCTGTCTCACGGAGCCCGAGGCCGGCAGCGACGTGGCCAACATGCAGACCACGGCGCGGCTGGACGGAGACCACTACGTCCTCAACGGCGCCAAGTGCTTCATCACCAACGGCGGCCAGGCGAGCCAGTACACGGTGTTCGCCACGGTGGATAAGGGCAAGAAGCACAAGGGCATCACCTGCTTCGTGGTGGAGGGCCGCCCCGAAGGGCTCTCTGTCAGCAAGCACGAGAACAAGATGGGCCAGCGCGCCAGCGAGACGGTGTCGCTGACGTTCGAGGACGTGCGCGTCCCGGTGGCCAACCGCATTGGCGAAGAGGGTCAGGGCTTTGCCATCGCCATGGCCACGCTGGACAACAGCCGCCCGCTGACGGCCATGTTCTCCGTGGGCATCGCCCGCGCCGCGCTGGAGCACTCCATGGAGTACTCCACGCAGCGCCGCACCTTCGGCAAGCCCATCATCGAGCACCAGGCCATCCAGTTCATGATTGCCGACATGGCCATGAACACCCACGCGGCGCGCATGCTCACCTACGAGAGCGCGTGGCTGCTCGACGAGGGCAAGCGCAACTCCCTCCAGTCCAGCTACGCCAAGTGCTTCGCCGCGGACATGGCCATGAAGGTCGCTACCGACGCCGTCCAGGTGTACGGCGGCTACGGCTACATTAAGGAGTACCCCGTGGAGAAGCTGATGCGCGACGCCAAGCTCATCCAGGTCTACGAGGGCACCAGCCAGGTCCAGCGGCTCGTCATCGCGCGGGAACTGTTCAAGTAGCGCCGCGGCACCGCGTCCGGCGGCCGTTTCCCATTGCCGCCGCGACGCGCCAATGCCTATTAACCCAGACCGTTTTTTCCAGATTCCAAACTCCTCCCCGTAAGGAGAAGCACCGCCGTGAAGATCCTCGTCACCGCCAAGCGCGTGGAAGACCCCGAGTCGAAGATCAAGGTCAAGCCGGATGGCTCGGGCATCGTTCAGGAGGGGCTGAAGTACAAGATCAACCCCTTCGATGAAATCGGCGTCGAAGAAGGACTTCGGCTCGTCGCGAAGCACCAGGGCGAGGTCGTCGTGGTGTCCATCGGTGGCAAGGAAGTGCAGGAGCAGCTCCGGCACGCTCTGGCCATGGGTGCGCACCGCGCAGTGTGGGTGAACCACACCGGTCCGGTGGACCAGCTCGGCATCGCGGCCCTGCTCCAGAAGGTCGTGGAGAAGGAGCAGCCGGACCTCGTCATCCTAGGCAAGCAGTCCATCGACGATGACCAGAACCAGGTAGGCCAGTACCTCGCCGAGTTCCTCGGCTGGGGCCAGGCCACGTTCGCTTCCAAGGTGGAGTCCATGGAGAGCGAGCAGGAGAAGAACAAGGTTCCCGCCATCGTCCTCACCGCCGACAAGAAGAGCGTGCAGGTGATTCGCGAGGTCGACAACGGGCTCGCTACGGTGGAGTGCCAGCTGCCCGCCGTCGTCACCACGGACCTGCGCCTCAACCAGCCGCGGTACGCCAGTCTCCCGGGCATCATGAAGGCGAAGAGCAAGCCCATCGAGGAGCTGACGCCGGCCAAGCTGAGCGTGGATGTCACCCCCGCCATCCAGGTCCTGAAGATGTCCTCGCCCCCGGCGCGCAAGGCCGGCATCAAGGTCGCGGACGTTCCTGCCCTGGTCGAGAAGCTGCACAACGAGGCGAAGGTCGTCTGAGCGGCCCTTCCGCACACTCTCTACGGAGTCATCCAAATGCCAATCGTTCTCATTGTCGCCGAGCAGCAGCCGGACGGGAACCTCCGCAAGGCCACCTTCAACGCCATCTCCGCCGGTAAGCAGCTCGCGGAGAAGGCCGGTGGTGAGCTTCACATCGCCCTGGTGGGTAAGGACCCCTCGAAGGTCGCTGACGAGCTCAAGGGATACGGCGCGAAGGCCGTCCACCTGGGCGCCGCCGCCGAGTTGGAGCACTACCTCGCGGAGACCTACGCGCCCGCCATCGCCGCCCTGGCCCAGGAGCTGAAGGCGGACTACATCGGCATGGCGTCCACCGCGCAGGGCAAGGACCTGCTGCCCCGCGTGGCCGGCCGTCTGCGCGCCGCCATGGCCACCGACGTCATGGCCATCAACGGCAGCGGCGCGGACATCACCTTCACCCGTCCCATGTGGGCCGGTAACGTCTTCGCCGACGTGAAGCTCACCACGCCGGTGAAGGTGCTCACCCTGCGCGCCACCGAGTTCCCCGCCGCCGCTGGCGGTCAGGGCGCCGCCGAGGTGAAGACCTTCAGCCCGAAGGTCGAGGCTTCCAAGACGAAGTTCGTCGACTTCAAGGAAGTGAAGAGCGCGCGTCCCGAGCTGACCGAGGCTCGCGTCGTCATCTCCGGTGGTCGCGGCACCAAGGGCGACTTCAAGGAGATTGAAGGCCTGGCGGACGACCTGGGCGCCGCGGTGGGCGCGTCCCGCGCGGTGTGCGACGCGGGTTGGGTTCCCAACGACCTGCAGGTCGGCCAGACGGGCAAGGTGGTGGCTCCGGCGCTCTACATCGCGGCGGGCATCAGCGGCGCCATCCAGCACCTGGCGGGCATGAAGAGCTCGAAGACCATCGTCGCCATCAACAAGGACCCCGAGGCCCCCATCTTCCAGGTGGCGGACTACGGCATGGTGGCGGACCTCTTCAAGGTGCTGCCCGAGCTGCGTGCGGAGCTGGCGAAGCTGAAGTAGTACCGGAGGGCACGGACGTGTCCTGACGCAAGGGGCGACGTGGGGACCTCCCCGCGCCGCCCCTTCGCATTTTCACCTCACAGCTCGATGTCGCGGCCCGCGTCGCGCGGCGCCACTTCTTTGGGCTCCGGGGCCTCGTCCGCGTAAGGCGGCTCGGCGGGCAGTGGCAGCTCGGGGCGCTTGCGTGGTTCGGCTCGGAGCAGGTCGATGAGCGTGCCGTCGCTCAGGGCGACGATGAGGTTGTTGAACTGCCAGGGGCCGTCTCCGCGTTTCTCACCCTGCGCGTGTAGCGTGCCCTTGCCGTCGGGCCCCTCGAGCGGGAGGGAGAACTGCGCGCGAGAGACACCGTTGCGGCTCTGTACGGAGCTGCGTCGGGGCAGGCCGCTTTCGATGGGCGTGCCCAGGGCGCGCCGCACCCGTGCGTCGCCGCTGGCGATGGCCACGGCCTCCTGGTGCGCGTCAGACTGCCCCAGGGAGGAGAAGCCCAGGTACGTGGCGAGCACTCCCAGGCCGATACACGAGGCGAGCAGCCCCAGGCATCCCAGCGGAAGGACCCAGCGCCAGTGGCGGCTCCACCAGCCAGGCCGAGGCGCCATTGAACCTTCCTGTGCTGTGTCCATGGCCGCCTCCTCCCACTTCACGCGCGGCCTCCTCTTATTCGCTCCCGAGGCTCGGGGGAACGCGTGGAAGCCGTCCGGCACCGCCAGCGGTTGGTGTGTGTACCGGGCAACAGGTAGATTTCGCGAGTGCTCCCAAGGGCCGGGGAGCACGTGAGGCTGGGCGCATGCCTTCGCGCAGATCCTCCTCCGCAGAGGTGTTGTTGGACGTGCTGGAGGCACTGCCTCCAGGGCACCGGCTGTGGGTGCGTGGCGCGGGGCGAAGCCTGTTTCCGCTGCTGCGGGCCGGGGACTCGGTGCGGGTGATGCGCTGTGGCCCGGGCTCGCTGGCGACCGGGGACGTCGCGCTGATGCGGCAGGGGCGCGAGCTGGTGGCGCACGTGGTGGTGTCCACGCGGCCGTGGCGGACGGCCTCGCTGCTGGGGCCCCAGGACGCCCCGGGAGGCGTGACGCTGGGCCGGGTGGTGGCCATCCGCAGGGGCCGCTGGGTGATTCCACTGCCCAGACCGCTGCGTCCGGCGCTGCGGCTGGCGCAGCAGGCCGCGTCCACGGCGTGGGCCTGGCCTCGGACCCGGCTAGTGTCTCGGGGCGTGTGGGACTTCCTCTTCGCCGGATGGTCGCTGCCGCTTCGTCGCCGCCTGGTGGGGCCGTTGGAGGTGCGGCTCCTGACGGCCGGCGACCTGGACGCGCTCCTGGCCTTCGCCAGTGAGCGGCTGGTGGTGTCTCCGGGCTTCCTGCGCCGTCAGCTGCGCGAGCGCTGGGGCCTGCTGGACGCGGAGCGCAGAGGGGCCGCGGCGGGCGCCTTCGACGCCCAGGGACGGATGCACGGCTTCGCCTGGGTGGACTCCTACCGGCAGGAGGGCTTGCAGTTGGAGGGCGTCTGGGTGCGCTCCCTGGTGGTGGCGCCCCGCGTGCGGCGAATGGGCGTGGCCACGGGGCTGCTGGAGTGCCTGATGGAGGAGGCCCGACGCCAGGGGCAGTCGCACGTCTTCGCGGACGTGGACGACGACAACACGGCGTCGCTGCGCACGTTCGAGCGGCTGGCGTTCCGGCGAGCGGACGCCACGCTGACCCAGCAGGCCAACGAGGCCTGGGATGCCACGGGCCGCTCCAAGCGGCTGGTCGTCGTCGAGCGCACCCTGTAGGTGCGCCGCCGGAGGTTGCGCGGCCGCCCTGGCTGCGTCAAAAAGCCCGCGGCCGTGGCCGCCGTGACGTCCCCTGGCGAGCCCGGCGTCAATCTCTCCGGTGGCCCGCGCGATATGAGCACCTCGACGTCCGACATGCTGGGGGGGGCCACGGAGCCCTCGTCGCGGTCGCAGCGACTTCGCGCGGATGGGGCGCTGGCGCTCATCACTTCCTTCTGGGGCATCACCTTCGTGGTGGTGAAGGACGCGCTCGGGCACGGCGACCCGTTCAGCT
Source organism: Myxococcus sp. CA023 (assembly GCF_010998615.1). GTDB lineage: Bacteria > Myxococcota > Myxococcia > Myxococcales > Myxococcaceae > Myxococcus. The sequence goes on from NZ_JAAEAH010000064.1 coordinate 55,578, forward strand.
TCCTCACGCTGCGCTTCATCGTGGGCGCGGTGGTGTTGAGCGCCCTGGCGGGACGGCAGGTGCTGACGGCGCGCAACCTGCGCAGCGGCACGATGCTGGGCACCTTCCTCTTCCTGGGGTTCTCGCTTCAGACGGTGGGGCTCACCACCACCACGCCGTCGCGCTCGGCGTTCATCACCGGGCTGTGCGTGCTGCTGGTGCCGCTGCTGTCGCTGGTGCTCTACCGGAAGGCGCCGAAGTTCACCTCGCTGCTGGGGGTGGGCACGGCGGCGGTGGGGCTCTACCTCTTCACGCAGCCCGACGCGGGGCTTGGCAGTGGCGGCCTGTCGTCCGGAGATGTGCTGTCGCTGGGCGGCGCGGTGGCCTACGCGTGCCACATCCTCATGACGGAGCGGCATGCGCCGAAGCAGGGGGTGATGGGGCTGGTGGCGGTGCAGCTCTGGACGGTGGCGCTGCTGTCCGCGCTGTGCCTGCCCTTCGTGGAGCGGCGCGTGGCCTGGCATCCGTCCTTCGTGGGGGCGGTGCTCGTCTGCGGTGTGTTCGCCAGCGCGGTGGCCATCAGCCTCCAGACATGGGGGCAGGCGCGCACCACCGCGGTGCGCGCGGCGCTCATCTACTCGTTGGAGTCGGTGTTCGCCGCGCTGTTCTCAGTGATGCTGGGCTACGAGACGCTCGGGCCTCGCGAGTGGCTGGGCGGCGCGCTCATCCTGTCGGGCGTGTTGATGTCGGAGGTGGGGGCGGCTGCTTGGGGG
>NZ_JAAEAH010000065.1 GCF_010998615.1 Myxococcus sp. CA023
GCTCGGTGAAGCTGCCGGAGAACGTCGAAATGGTGATGCCGGGCGACAACATCGCCATCGAGGTGGAGCTCATCACCCCCGTGGCCATGGAGAAGGAGCTGCGCTTCGCTGTTCGCGAGGGTGGCCGCACGGTGGGTGCCGGCGTCGTGGCGGAAATCATCGAGTAGCGCAAACCCCCAGTGGCTCCCTGCGTTCCCAATTCCGGGAAACTTCAGGGAGCCGTTGGGAATCCTGTTGCACACCCTGGGGCGGGATGGTACACACCGCGCCCCTTCGTTCTGAAGAAACGGCTCTGTGAAATCCAGGGGACGTCGGTCGTAACGCCCTCCCGCGGCAGAGGCAGAGTCCGTTCAAAGAGGTTCTTGCGAATGGCGACACAGAAGATCCGCATCCGGCTGAAGGCGTACGACTCGAAGCTCCTGGACCAGAGCGCGGGTGAGATCGTCGAGACGGCCAAGCGCACAGGCGCGAAGGTGGCCGGTCCGATCCCCCTTCCCACGCGCATCAACAAGTTCACGGTGCTGCGGTCTCCGCACGTGGACAAGAAGAGCCGTGAGCAGTTCGAGATCCGCACGCACAAGCGCCTGCTCGATATTCTCGAGCCCACGCAGCAGACGCTGGATGCGCTGATGAAGCTGGATCTGTCGGCTGGCGTTGACGTCGAGATCAAGTCCTAGGAAGCGGGTGGGCGTTCGAGTGGTTACACTCCGACCCCCGCGAGGAAAGTGCCATGGCGAAGTTTGACGTTGTCGACCTGGATTTGAAGAAGGTGTCGGAGATTGAGCTCTCCGACGATGTCTTCGGCACCGAGCCGAACGCCCACCTGTTTTACGAGGTGGCGAAGATGCAACAGATCAACCGGCGCCGCGGCACGGTCGGGGTGAAGAACACCTCGCTGGTCAGCGGCGGCGGCAAGAAGCCCTGGAAGCAGAAGGGCACCGGCCGCGCTCGTCAGGGCTCCATCCGCGCTTCCCACTGGGTGGGCGGCGGTAAGGCGATGGCTCCCAAGGCGCGCGACTACTTCTACCGCCCGCCCCGCAAGGTGCGCCGCGGCGCCCTGAAGTCCGCGCTGTCCCTGCGGGCCCAGGAGAAGACGCTCATCATCCTGGACGGTTTCTCCCTGGATGCTCCGAAGAGCAAGCAGGCCTTCGAGGTCCTCACCAAGCGTCTGAAGCTCCAGAACGCCCTGGTGATTGACGACAAGGGCAACACCAACCTGCACCGCAGCGTGCGTAACTTGGCGAAGTTCGACGTGCTGCCGCCCGAGGGCCTGAACCTCGAGGCCGTTCTCCGGCACTCGCACCTCGTCCTCACGTCCGCGGCCGCGAAGACCCTCGAGGGGGCGCTGTCATGAATCTGAACGACGTCATCAAGGGCCCGCTCATCACCGAGAAGCTGGACAAGGCCCGCGAGAAGTTCCGCCAGTACTCGTTCATCGTCGACCGCAAGGCGACGAAGCACGACGTGGCCCGCGCGGTGGAGACGCTCTTCAAGGTCACCGTCGAGGGCGTGAACACCAACATCGTCCGCGGCAAGATCAAGCGGGTGGGTCGTAGCATCGGCAAGCGGCCCAACTTCAAGAAGGCGGTTGTGACGCTGAAGCAGGGCGACTCGATCGAACTCTTCGAGGGAGGGGCGGCCTGACGCCACGGCGTCGAGCCAGCCTGAGGAACACACCATGGGCATCAAGAAGTACAAGCCGACTAGCGCCGCCCGCCGTCTGATGACGGTGTCCGACTTCGCGGACATCACCAAGGACTCGCCCGAGAAGAGCCTCACCGAGCCGCTCAAGCGCTCCGGTGGTCGCAACGTCCACGGGCACATCACCCGCCGGCACCAGGGTGGCGGCCACAAGCGCCGTTACCGCGTCATCGACTTCAAGCGCCGGGACAAGGATGGCGTCCCCGCGAAGGTCGTGGCCGTCGAGTACGACCCGAACCGCACCGCCAACATCGCGCTGCTGCACTACGCGGACGGCGACAAGCGTTACATCCTCGCTCCGGTGGGCCTGAGCGTGGGTGACACGGTGTTCGCTGGCGAGGGCTCTGACATCCGGCCTGGCAACAGCCTGCCGCTGCAGAACATCCCGGTGGGTACGGTCATCCACAACGTGGAGCTGAAGCCGGGCCGTGGCGCCCAGGTCATCCGCTCCGCCGGCACGTCCGGACAGCTGATGGCGAAGGAGGACCGTTACGCGCAGGTGCGTATGCCCTCCGGCACCGTCCGCAAGGTCCTCATCGAGTGCCGTGCCACCGTGGGCCAGGTGGGCAACATCGAGCACGAAATCATCCGTATCGGCAAGGCGGGTAAGAGCCGCTGGCTGGGCATTCGTCCCACCGTCCGCGGTCTGGCGATGAACCCGGTCGACCACCCGCACGGCGGTGGTGAAGGCAAGTCCGGTCAGGGTAACCCGCACCCTGTGTCCCCCTGGGGCAAGAAGACCAAGGGTCTCACCACGCGCACTAACAAGCGCACTGACAAGTTCATCGTGTCCGGCCGCCGCCAGGGCGCGCGCAGCCAGTAAGAGGATTCCATGGCTCGTTCGATCAAGAAGGGTCCGTTCGTCGACGACTTCCTCGTGAAGAAGATCGAGGACATGATCAAGACGAACAAGAAGGCCGTCGTAAAGACGTGGTCCCGCCGCTCCACGATTCTTCCGGAGTTCGTGGGTCACACCTTCGCGGTGCACAACGGGAAGAAGTTCATCCCGGTGTTCGTCACGGAGAACATGGTTGGCCACAAGCTCGGCGAGTTCGCCCCGACGCGTACGTTCGGCGGTCACTCGGCGGAGAAGAAGGTCGCCAAGGCCCCGGGCAAGTAGCCTGGCGCATTGCCTGAGAGCCTGAGGAGAAGACCATGGAGTCGACTGCACATCTGCGTTTCCTGCGCATGAGCCCCCGCAAGATTTCTACCGTTGCGGAGCTCATCCGGGGCAAGCCTGTTGAGGCGGCCCTCAACATCCTGAAGTTCACCAAGCGCGCCGCGGCCAAGCCGGTGGAGAAGCTCATCAAGAGCGCCGTGGCCAACGCGACTGACAAGTCCAAGGGCCAGGTCGACGTGGACACGCTCTACGTGAAGACCATCTCCGTGGACCAGGGTCCCACCCAGCGCCGGTTCATGCCGCGCGCCATGGGCCGGGCCACCCCCATCAAGAAGAAGACGGCCCACGTCCACGTGGTGCTCGCCGAGGCGAAGAAGTAGGACCCGTCGGGCCCTGCCCGGACGCTTCAAGGAGAATCACGTTGGGACAGAAAGTTCATCCGATCGGGTTCCGGCTTGGTGTCATCAAGACCTGGGACTCCAAGTGGTTCGAGCACAAGAACTACGCGCAGTGGCTCCACGAGGACATCCGCATCCGCGAGTTCGTGAAGAAGTCGCTGAACCACGCGGGCGTGTCGAAGGTGGAGATCGAGCGCGCGGCCAACAAGGTCAAGGTCAACGTTCACACTGCGCGGCCGGGCATCGTCATCGGCAAGCGCGGCGCGGGCATTGAGACGGTGAAGAAGGACCTCCAGCAGTTCACGAAGAACGAGGTCTTCCTCAACATCGTCGAGGTCCGCAAGGCTGAGACCGACGCGCAGCTGGTGGCGGAGAACATCGCCACGCAGCTCGAGCGCCGCATCGCGTTCCGCCGCGCCATGAAGAAGGCCCTGCAGACGGCGATGAAGTTCGGCGCCAAGGGCATCCGCGTGGCCTGCTCGGGCCGCCTCGGTGGCGCGGAGATGGCGCGCTACGAGTGGTACCGCGAGGGTCGCGTGCCCCTGCACACCCTGCGCGCGGACATTGACTACGGTTTCGCCGAGGCGAAGACGACCTACGGCAAGATCGGCTGCAAGGTCTGGGTCTGCAAGGGCGAGGTCCTCCCGGGCAAGGGTGGCCAGGCCCCCATGCCCTCCAACCGGTAATCAGCCCACCCGCGCCGGGCGCTCCCAAAAGGGGCGCCCGGGGCAGGGCGGCGAAGGACAGCGACGATGCTTCAGCCTGCTCGTACGAAGTACCGCAAGATGCACAAGGGCCGCATGCCTGGCAGTGCCCACCGGGGTAGCGACATGACCTACGGTGAGTACGGCCTGATGAGCCTCCAGCCGGGGTGGATCACCTCTCGGCAGATCGAGGCGGCTCGTATCGCGATGACGCGTCACGTGAAGCGTGGCGGCAAGATCTGGATCCGTATTTTCCCGGACAAGCCCATCACCAAGAAGCCCGCTGAGACCCGTATGGGTACCGGTAAGGGTGGCGTGGAGTACTACGTCGCGGTGGTGAAGCCCGGCCGCATCCTCTACGAGATGGAGGGTATGACGCCGGAAGTGGCCACCGGGGCGCTGAAGTTGGCGCAGGCGAAGCTGCCGGTGCTCACGAAGATCGTGAAGCGGGCGGACCTGAGCCTCTAAGGCACCGAGCGGCGGGAGCTGGTCCACAGGACGGCTTCCGCTCGCATGGAGAGTGAAATGGCGACTGCGAAGGAATTGAAGGAACTGTCGGCGGACGACCTGAAGCAGCGCGCGGCCGAGCTGCGCGCGACGCTGTTCCAGGACCAGCTGAAGCGGCGGACCGGTTCGCTGGATAACCCGGCCGAGCGCACCCAGCACCGACGGGACCTGGCGCGGGTTCTGACCGTGCTGACCCAGAAGACGAAGGCTTAAGGGCTGAACACCCACGACTCCAAGCGCGCTCAGCTGATAGAGGAGCGCGTGCGGCCATCCGGGCGCCAATGCCCGGGTGCATGAGAGACAGTGAGAGAGAAGATGGCTGAAGCGACCGAGACGCAGGCTTCCGAGACTTCCACCCGTGGCCGTCCCAAGACGCGCGTGGGGATTGTCACCTCCAACAAGATGCAGAAGACGGTGGTTGTCACCGTCCAGCGCCGGGCTCCGCACCCGAAGTACGGGAAGATCATGAGCCTGCGCGAGAAGTACAAGGCGCACGTGGAGGATCACGACTACCCCAAGAAGATCACCATCAACGAGGGTGATCGGGTCCGGATCGCCGAGACCAAGCCCGCTTCGAAGGACAAGCGTTGGCGCGTGGTCGAGGTGCTGGAGAAGAGCAAGAACGTCTAGCACGCATGTCCCTTCCGCGCGGCCGTGAGGCGGCGCGGGATGGTCACCGGCGACAGGAGATTCCCAGATGATTCAGATGACGAGCGTGCTCGACGTGGCGGACAACTCGGGCGCGAAGAAGGTGTTCTGCATCAAGGTGCTCGGCGGCTCGAAGCGCAAGTATGCGTCCATCGGCGACGTGATTGTCGTCTCGGTGCGCGAGGCGCTTCCCAACTCGAAGGTGAAGAAGGGTGACGTGGCCAAGGCCGTCATCGTTCGCACCAAGCGCGAGGTGGGTCGTCCGGACGGTAGCTACATCAAGTTCGACGGCAACTCCGCGGTCCTCATCAACAAGGACATGGAGCCCATTGGTACGCGTATCTTCGGGCCGGTGGCCCGTGAGCTCCGCGCCCGCAAGTTCATGAAGATCATCTCGCTGGCGCCCGAAGTCCTCTGAGAGGACGGCAGGCCGGACGGCGAGCAGCCAGAGAGAGGAAGCCATGCAGAAGCTGAAGGTTGGAGACACGATCCAGGTCATGGCCGGGGCCGAAGCCTCCGAGAAGAACCCGGCGACCAAGCGCGGCAAGGTGCTGAAGATCGATCGCGAGGCTGAGCGCGTGACGGTCGAGGGCCTGCGCCTGGTCAAGCGTCACATGAAGAAGACGCCCCAGAGCCCAGAAGGCGGCATCGTAGAGAAGCCGGGCACGATCGCGCTGGCGAACGTGCAGGTGGTTTGCGCCAAGTGCGACAAGCCGACCCGGGTGGGCATCCGTACTGAAGGTGAAGAGGGCAAGAAGAAGCGGTTCTGCAAGAACTGCGACGCCCTGATTGACTAGGTGTCCGCGTTGGTGCATGTATGCGCGCCCTTTGTCCACCCTGGTGGTGGCGAAGGGCGGGCGTGCAGGCATGGAGGGCCCGTGGAGCAACAGGGGCCCTCGCGGTGTTTCCAGGTTCCATACGAAGGACTGATCGGGCGTGCTGGGTCCACGACGGCGCCCCGAAGCAGAGGACAGGACGATGGCTGACGAGAAGAAGGCCGAGCAGAAGGAAAAGAAGGCGAAGCGGGGCAAGAAGGAAGAGGCCAAGAAGGTTGGCTTCGCCGCCAATATCGAGGAAGGCCTGGAGTCCAAGCCGGCCCGTCTGAAGGTGCGTTTCTTCAAGGAAGGTGTTCCGTCCCTCCTGAAGGAGCTGAGCCTGAAGAACCCGATGCAGGTTCCCCGGCTGGAGAAGATCGTCGTCAACATGGGTCTGGGCGAGGCGCTCGCCAACAACAAGATCCTGGAGTCGGCGGTGGAGCAGCTCGCGGCGATCACCGGTCAGAAGCCGATCGTCACGCGCGCCCGCAAGTCCATCGCGAACTTCAAGCTGCGCCAGGGGCAGGCCATCGGTGCCGCCGTCACGCTGCGCGGCGACCGCATGTACGAGTTCATGGACCGCCTTATCACCGTGGCGCTGCCGCGCGTGCGTGACTTCAAGGGCGTGTCCCCCAAGGCGTTCGACGGGAAGGGCAACTACACGCTCGGCGTGCGCGAGCAGATCATCTTCCCTGAGATCAACTACGACCAGATCGAGAAGGTGAAGGGGCTCAACATCAGCTTCGTCACCACTGCCGCCAACGACGAGCAGGGGCTGGCGCTGATGCGTCACTTCGGCATGCCGTTCCGTCAGTAAGCCCTCGAGTCAAGGACCCGACGAAACATGGCCAAGCTCTCCAAGATCGCCCAGGCAAAGCGCAAGCCGAAGTTCTCGGTGCGCCAGTACAACCGCTGCCCGCTGTGTGGCCGGCCGCGCGCGTTCCTGCGCAAGTTCAAGATGTGCCGTATCTGCCTCCGCAATCGCGCCCTCCGCGGCGAGGTTACCGGCGTTACCAAGTCGTCCTGGTAGCCGGAAGGGCAGGGTGCCTGGCGGGCCTCATCGGCCGGCCAGGCACATTGAAGTAGGAAGTTCGTAGTGGCGGTCAGCGCGAACCCCCGGGATGGGCCCGGCAGGCGTGGTGGCTGCGAACGCGGGGCGCCCGGTACGGGGCCTCGCTTGGGAAGGTACTCCATGCCGGTCAATGATCCCGTCGGCGACATGCTGACCCGCCTGCGCAACGCTTCGCGCGCGCGTCACGACAAGGTCGTCATCCCCCACTCGAAGCTCAAGCTCGAGATCATCAAGGTCCTCAAGGACGAGGGCTACATCGGCGAGTTCGTGGTGCACGAGCAGACCGTGCAGAACAAGCGCACGGTGTTCCCTGAGATCTCCGTGCAGCTGAAGTATGGTCCGGACCGTGCGCCTGCCATCACCGGTATCCGCCGCGTGTCGAAGCCGGGCCTGCGTCGCTATGCCGCCGCGCGTGAGATTCCGCAGGTGCTGGGTGGCCTGGGTATCTCCATCCTGTCCACCTCTCGCGGCATCATGGTGGATTCCGAGGCCCGCAAGCAGAAGGTCGGCGGCGAGCTGCTCTGCACCGTCTACTAGCCAGCCGCCAGGGTGCGGCGCCCCGTGAGGGAGCGCGCCCCAGGCACACAGGACCGAGGCAACCATGAGTCGGATTGGAAAACTGGCGATCAAGCTCGGCGACAAGACGAAGGCCGTCATCGCCGGCGAGCAGGTGAACTTCGAGGGCCCCAAGGGCAAGCTGTCGGTGAAGCTGCCTGGCAAGGTCAAGGTCGAGATCAAGGACGGCCAGATGACCGTGCAGCGTGAGGATGACTCGCGCGAGGCGCGCAGCCTGCACGGCCTGACCCGGACCATCCTCGCGAACGCCGCGAAGGGTGTGAGCACGGGCTTCGAGAAGAAGCTGGACATTCGCGGCGTTGGTTTCCGCGCCGAGGTGAAGGGCAAGGCCATTCACTTCTCGCTGGGTTTCTCGCACCCGGTGGTGTTCAACCTGCCCGAGGGCGTGACCGCCGAAGTCGACAAGGCGCCGCGCAACGAGGACAGCTTGCCTACCGTGGGCCTGACGCTCCGTTCTTCGGACAAGGAAGCGCTGGGCGCGACGGCGGTGAACATCCGCTCGCTGCGTCCCCCCGAGCCCTACAAGGGCAAGGGCATCAAGTACGCCGAGGAGCGCATCCGCCGCAAGGAGGGCAAGACCGGTACGACCTAGTCGTCCTGTCTTTCCTAAGTGTTCCAAACTCCACCGGGTCCTCGGGACCTGGTGGCATCATCCGGAGGCGGAAGGCCGCATCGCCTCCGGACGGAAAAGGAAGCAGCCATGCCTACGAAGATTGAAGCCCGTCTCAAGAGGAAGAACCGCATCCGCAAGAAGCTGTCGGGTACGACAGAGCGGCCGCGGCTCACCGTGTACAAGAGCCTCAAGCACATCTACGCGCAGGTGGTGGACGACACCACGGGCAAGACGCTCGCGTTTGCCTCGTCGCTGTCCAAGGACCTGAAGGGTCAGGACGAGGGCGACAAGAAGGCGGATGCGAAGCGTGTTGGTGCTCTGATTGCGCAGAAGTGCAAGGCCGCCAACGTCGAAGCGGTGGTGTTCGACCGCAACGGCTTCCCTTATCACGGGCGCATCGCCGCCGTGGCCGACGCCGCGCGCGAGGCCGGGCTGAAGTTCTAAGAATTCGAAAGGAATCCCCCAAGTGGCAACTCCGATCAATCCGAACGATCTGGACCTCACCGACCGCGTGGTGAATATCAACCGCGTGGCCAAGGTCGTGAAGGGCGGCCGCCGTTTCTCGTTCGCCGCCCTGGTGGTGGTGGGGGACGGCGCCGGACACGTGGGCGTCGGCCTGGGTAAGGCCAACGAAGTCCCCGAGGCCATCCGCAAGGGTGGTGAGAACGCGAAGAAGAACCTGTTCCGCGTCCCGCTCGTGGGTCACACCATTCCGCATGAGGTGCTCGGGCACTTCGGCGCTGGCTGGGTGCTGTTGAAGCCGGCCACCCAGGGTACGGGCGTCATCGCCGGCGGCGCGGTTCGCGCGGTGCTGGAGGCGGCGGGCATCCGGAATATCCTGACCAAGAGCCAGGGGTCGCGGAACCCGCACAACGTGCTGAAGGCCACTGTCGCTGGCCTGAAGCTGCTGCGCAGCGCGGAGCAGGTTTCGCGTCTCCGTGGCAAGGACGTCGAGCCGGCGAAGCTCGCCGGGGAGCAGAGGGGCTAGCCCATGGCGCTCAAGGTGAAGCTGGTGAAGAGCTTTGCGGGTGCGTCCAGCGACATGCTGGACACCATCCGTGGGCTGGGCCTGAAGAAGTTCGGTGACGAGCGGCTCCTCAAGGACACGCCTGCGGTTCGCGGGATGGCGTTCAAGGTGAAGCACCTGGTCACCCTGGAAACCGTTTCCGGCGACGCGCCGGCGCCCAAGCGCCGCAAGCCCGCCAAGATTGCCCTGCGGGAGCGGGCGATCGCGTATCAGGCCAAGCAGGACAAGGCCTGAGTCACGAGAGGATCGAGACGATGAGCACTCTGAACAAACTGCAGCGTCCGGCGCGCTCGTGGCACCGCAAGAAGCGCGTAGGCCGCGGCCAGGGTAGTGGTCTTGGCAAGACGGCCGGCCGCGGTGGTAAGGGCCAGAAGGCCCGTACCGGTAACATGCGGTTCGAAGGCTTCGAGGGTGGCCAGAGCCCCCTGCAGCGGCGCCTGCCGAAGTTTGGCTTCACGCCGCCGAACCGGACGGTCTACGCGGTCGTCAACCTGTCGGACCTCGAGCAGCACTTCGATGCCGGCGCCACGGCGGATGTGGAGACGTTGCGCAAGGTCGGCCTGGTCAAGGGCCGCTACCACGGCGTGAAGCTGCTGGCCCGCGGCGAGCTGACCAAGAAGGTCACCGTGGTCGTGCACAAGGCGTCTGAGGCGGCGAAGGCGGCCATCCAGAAGGCGGGCGGCGCGGTGGAAGAGATTCCGCTGGTGGCCCACAAGCCGGAGTCCGCGGCCAAGGCGCACGCTGGCAAGGGCGTCAAGGCTCCCCGGCAGCCCAAGGCCTGAGCGTGCCTGGCGCGCATCACTTGCTGGTGGTGCGCGCAGTTTCGCTTGTGTAGGCTTCTGCGCCCCTTTCCCACTCGTGGAACAGGGGCGTTTTGTCGTCCTGGCAGAACCCTCTCGAAGAGGATGGCTACCCCGTGGCTCTGAACGCCTTCGCCAACGTCTTCCGTATCGCTGAGCTGCGCAGTCGGCTCGCGTATACGCTCGCGCTGCTCGCCGTCTATCGCATCGGCATCTTCATCAACACGCCAGGCGTGGACCGTTCGGCGATGAACGCGTTCATGGACGCCCAGAAGCAGTCGGGCGGCCTCGTCTCGCTGTTCAACCTCTTCTCCGGCGGCGCGCTGGAGCAGATGTCCATCTTCGGATTGGGCATCATGCCGTACGTCAGCGCCTCCATCATCATGCAGCTGCTCGCCGTGGTCGTACCCAGCCTGGAGCGGCTGCAGAAGGAAGGCGCCGGCGGCCGGCAGAAGATCAACCAGTACACCCGCTACGGCACGATCGCGCTCTCCATCGTGCAGGGCATCGGCATCTCGCGGTGGCTGGCGTCGCTGGGCCGCTCGGACGGTGGCCAGAGCGGCTTCAACCAGGTGGTCGTCCCCGACGACAGCGTCTGGTTCACCTTCATGACGGTGGTCAGCCTCACGGCCGGCACGGCCTTCATCATGTGGCTGGGTGAGCGCATCACCGAGCGCGGCATCGGCAACGGCATCTCGCTCATCATCTTCGCCGGTATCGTGGCGGGCCTGCTCCCGGGCGCGAAGCAGTTGCTGGACCTGACCCGTCAGGACGTCATCTCGATGGCCGAGGTGCTCGCGCTGGTCGTCTTCATGCTCATCATCATCGCCGCGGTCGTCTACGTGGAGCGCGGCATGCGGCGCATCCCCATCCAGTACGCCAAGCGGATGGCGGGACGGCGGATGTTCGCCGGCCAGGCGACGTACTTCCCGATGAAGGTGAACACCTCGGGCGTGATTCCTCCCATCTTCGCGGGCGCTGTGCTGTCCTTCCCGGCCACGCTGGGAACCTGGTTCCCGTTCCTGCAGGGATTCCAGCGCGCCATCGAAGGCAACCTGTGGATCTACAACGGGTTGTTCGTCCTGATGGTCATCTTCTTCGCCTACTTCTATACGGCGCTGACGTTCCGGCCGGATGACGTGGCGGACAACATCAAGAAGCAGGGTGGCTACATCCCGGGCATCCGTCCGGGCCGTCAGACGGCGGAGTTCATCGAGCGCGTGCTCAACCGGCTCACGTTCGGTGGTGCCATCTACCTGTCGGTCGTCTGCGTGATTCCGTCGGTCATCAGCGGCTTGCTGGGGGTGCGGTTCACCTTCGGCGGCACGGCGCTGCTGATCGTCGTGGGCGTGGCGCTGGATACGGTGCAGCAGATCGAGGGCCACCTCATCAGTCGTAACTACGAGGGCTTCGCCGGCCCTCGCGGCCCGCGCATCCGGGGCCGGGTGCGCGTGGCGGCCTGAGCCTCCGCGCGGGCGTTCCGGGCGCCTCTCCCCGTCGCGGGGAGGGGCGCCTCGTCGTTCCCAGGCTAGGTGTTGTTCAAGGATATTCGCTGGTGCACACGGAGCGCGCTCGGGGGTTTGAGTCCTACGACTTCCGTGCCTTCCTTCGGAGCAAAGAGGACACATGAACCTGATCCTGTTGGGGCCGCCGAACGCGGGGAAGGGGACGCAGGCGAAGCGCCTGTTCGCCGACTTCCAGATCCCCCAGATCTCCACCGGGGACATCCTCCGCAAGGCAGTCGCGGAGGGCACGGAGCTGGGCAGGGTGGCCGGCCCGTTGATGGCCGCCGGGCAGTACGTCCCGGACGACGTCGTGATTGGCATCGTCGAGGAGCGCCTCAAGGAGGCGGACGTAGCCAAGGGCTTCGTCCTGGACGGCTTTCCGCGCACGCCGGGCCAGGCGGACGCGTTGGACAAGATGCTGAGTCGCCTGGGCAAGCAGCTGAGCGCCGTCATCTCGCTCGAGGTGCCGCACGCGAAGCTGGTGGAGCGCGGCTCCGGCCGGCGGGTCTGCCCGGTGGACGGCAGCGTCTACCACGTCTACCAGAGCCCCCCGAAGCGGGCGGGGTACTGTGACAAGTGCAATACCGGGCTTGTCCAGCGCCCGGATGATATGCCCGAGGTCATTGAGAAGCGCCTTCAGAAGTACGACTCGGAGACTGCGCCGCTGAAGGCCTTCTACGAAAAGAAGGGCCTGCTCAAGAGCGTGGACGGCGTGGGCACGCCCGAGGGCATCTACGAGGAGATCAAGGCCGCTGCGGGCAAGGCCTGATCCATCTGGCGGGTGGGGTGCCAGCCTGGCTGGTACCTCCTCGCCGGTTCGTCGCTTCAGCGACGGAGCTTGCTTTCCCTGGACGCGGGGAGCTCCGGCCTGGGGGGATCTGGACTCCCGGAAGGGACGGGCGCATTTTCACCCCGCCGGGAGAGCACACTCTCCAGGTGTGGACCTTGACGTGGGTCTCACAGAGTGAGTTGATTTTGCCACAACTGCGGGTGAAGTGGCCCGCTGTTATGTGGGGTTAGTAGGAATCCAAGTTTTGCAGTCGCGCGACGCTTGCCACTTGCGGACCAAAGTGCTATCCCGCCGCGCTTCCAAGAGGTTCGTGGTCCGGGGAAGAGAGTCTGACGCTTGCCGAAGGATGATTCCATCGAAGTCGAGGGGACCGTGATGGAGCCCCTCCCGAACGCGATGTTCCGCGTGGTGCTGGACAATGGCCACAAGGTGCTCGCGCACATCTCGGGCAAGATGAGGATGCACTTCATCCGCATCCTCCCGGGTGACAAGGTGAAGGTCGAACTGTCTCCGTACGACCTGACGCGCGGGCGGATCACGTACCGGGCGAAGTAGTAGGGTGTACCCGCCTGGGAATGGCGGGCCGCCCGTTGGGCTTTTCTTTAGCTGAGGAAGGAAGTTCGCTCCAATGAAGGTTCGGGCGTCCGTCAAGAAGATCTGCGACAAGTGCAAGGTTGTTCGCCGTAAGGGAATCGTGCGCATCATTTGCGCCTCCAACCCCCGGCACAAGCAGCGCCAGGGCTAACGGCCAAGCGGCCGTTGGCTTCAGACCAACTCCACCTAAGAAGGAAGACCGAAGATGGCTCGTATCGCCGGCATCGATCTGCCGCCCAACAAGCGCGCGGTGATCTCGCTCCAGTACATCTACGGGATCGGAAACAAGTCCGCGCAAGACATCATTGCCGCGGCGGGCATCGATCCCACGACCCGGACCAAGGACCTCACCGAGGAGCAGGCCCGTAAGATCCGCGAGATCATCGAGGCCAGCTACAAGGTGGAGGGCGACCTCCGGCGCGAAGTCACCATGAACATCAAGCGGCTGATGGACCTGGGTTGCTACCGGGGCCTTCGTCACCGCAAGGGCCTGCCGGTTCGTGGCCAGCGGACCCACACCAACGCGCGTACCCGCAAGGGTCCGAAGCGGGGCATCGTCCGGGCGAAGCCGGCAGCTCCGGCCCGGTAAACGCAGCGCCGGCCCGTAAGGTGCCGGCGTCGATCACCTCCTCCCAGGAGCAGCAATTCACATGGCTGACGAGATCAATACTTCGGCTGCGGCGTCCACGGGCGCCGAGGGCGAGGCCCCTGCCGCGAAGAAGTCGAAGCGCAAGGGCAAGAAGAGCATCCTCAACGGCGTGGTCCACATCCAGTCCACGTTCAACAACACCATCATCACGATCACGGACGTGTCCGGGAACGTGATCTCCTGGTCGTCCGCCGGGGCGCGTGGCTTCAAGGGAAGCCGCAAGTCCACCCCGTTCGCGGCGCAGGTGGCCGCTGGCGATGCCGCGGCGAAGGCGATGGAGCACGGCCTGAAGAACGTGTCCGTGTTCGTGAAGGGCCCGGGCGCGGGCCGCGAGTCGGCGCTGCGCGCGCTGGCCGCCGCCGGTCTGAAGATCAACCTCATCCGCGACGTGACGCCCATCCCGCACAACGGATGCCGTCAGCCCAAGCGTCGCCGCGTCTAACCCCTTCGTCAGGGCTGCCCTTACACCCTGGTGTGGGGGCGGCTCCAGATCACCTCTAAGGACCTCTCAATGGCTCGTTACACTGCCAGCGCCTGCCGTATCTGCCGGCGCGAAAACCTGAAGATGTACCTCAAGGGCGACCGTTGCTACACGGACAAGTGCGCCATTGAGCGCCGCCCCTATCCCCCGGGCCAGCACGGCCAGGGCCGCGTGAAGTTCTCCGGCTACGGCGTGCAGCTGCGCGAGAAGCAGAAGGTCAAGCGCATGTACGGCCTGCTGGAGAACCAGTTCCGCGGCTACTACCACCGCGCGTCCGCCGCCAAGGGCAAGACGGGTGAGAACCTCCTGCAGCAGCTGGAGCTCCGCCTGGACAACGTGGTGTTCCGCATGGGCTTCGCGGACACGCGCAACGAGGCGCGCCAGCTGGTGCGTCACGGTCACTTCCAGGTGAACGGCCGCAAGGTGAACATCCCCTCGTTCGCCGTGAAGCCGGGCACCGCGGTGGAGGTGGTGGAGAAGAGCCGCAAGGTGCTCCGCATCTCCGAGGCGCTGGAGACGGTGGACCGCCGTGGCGTTCCGCAGTGGATCTCCCTGGACAAGAAGGCGTTCAAGGGCACGGTCACCACGGTTCCGAACCGTGAGGACCTGACGATGCCCATCTCCGAGCAGCTCATCGTCGAGCTCTACTCGAAGTAAGCACGCTGGATGTCGCAGTGGACGCCCTGGCCGACGAGGCCGGGGCGTCTTGCTTTCAAGCAGTCGCAGTCCCCGCGTGCGCACCCTCCCGCCAGGCCGGTGGGTAAGTCGGTGGTGCGGCACGAACCGAGGAGCGGTACACCATGGCTGATACGTTCGTTGCGAAGAACTGGCGTGACCTGATCAAGCCCCGTCGCATGGAGGTGGATCAGGACAGCGCGACCCCCACCTACGGCAAGTTCGTCGCGGAGCCGCTCGAGCGCGGTTTCGGTACGACGCTGGGCAACTCGCTCCGCCGGGTGCTGCTGTCGTCGCTGCAGGGCGCCGCCATCACCTCCGTCAAGATTGAAGGCGTGGACCACGAGTTCACGACCATCCCCGAGGTGTCCGAGGACGTCACGGACGTCGTGCTGAACCTGAAGGAAGTCCTCCTTCGGATGCACACGAACGAGACGAAGACGCTCCGCATCGAGGCGGAGGGCCCCAAGGAGGTCAAGGCCGGTGACATCATCACCGACCCGGACACCGAGATCCTCAACCCGGGCCACCATATCTGCACCATCTCCGAGGGTGGTAAGCTCCGCATGGAGCTGACCTGCCGCCGCGGCCGCGGTTACACGCCGGCCAACGTGAACAAGGTCGCCGGTTCGCCCATCGGCACCATCCCCATCGACTCGCTGTTCTCGCCCATCCGCAAGGTGAACTACCAGGTCACCAACGCGCGCGTCGGCCAGGTCACGGACTTCGACAAGCTGTCGCTCGAGGTCTGGACGGACGGCTCCGTGTCCCCGCAGGACGCGGTGGCGTACGCGGCGAAGATCATCAAGGAGCAGCTCACCGTCTTCGTGAACTTCGACGAGACGGAGGAGCCCGTCGTCGCCGAGGCGCCGAAGGAAGAGGCGAAGCTGAACGAGAACCTGTTCCGCTCGGTGGATGAGCTCGAGCTGTCGGTCCGCTCGGCGAACTGCCTGCAGCAGGCGAACATCAAGTCCATTGGCGACCTCGTGCAGCGCACCGAGGCCGAGATGCTCAAGACCAAGAACTTCGGCCGCAAGTCTCTGAAGGAGATCAAGGAGATCCTCGCGGAGATGGGCTTGTCGCTGGGCATGAAGCTGGAGAACTGGCCGCCGAAGCAGGCGCCGGCTCCCGCGCAGCCGAAGGCGTAGTAGGGTTCACGCAGGGCCTCCCCACGCGGCCGCGGGTACGGCGGTCAGCGGCGCGAGGGGAGGGGGCTGGGACGTCTTCCGGTCCGAATGACAGCGGCGGGCCCCGTACCGGGTCCGCCCATCCCACCCGGTACCTGATACGGCCGGAGTGGTGGAGTCCTCACCAGGACTCCGGAGCACGACGATGCGCCATAAGGTCGGACAGAGGAAGCTTCACCGCAGCACGAGCCACCGGCTCGCGATGCTCAACAACATGGTGACCTCGCTGCTGGAGCACCAGGCCATCCGCACCACGCTTCCCAAGGCCAAGGAGGCCCGGAAGATCGCGGAGCGGATCATCACCCTGGGCAAGCGTGGCGGCCTCGCGAACGTTCGCCTGGCGGCCCGTACGGTCAAGGACCGCGACGTGCTGCAGAAGGTGTTCAGCGAGTACAAGGACCGGTACGCCAGCCGTCCCGGTGGCTACACCCGCATCGTTCGGCTCGGCTTCCGCCGGGGCGACGCCGCGGAGATGGCCCTCCTGGAGCTCGTGGACCGGCCGGAGAAGGCCGCTCCCGTCGACACCGAGGCGGCTGCGCCTGCGGAAGAGACGAAGGCGGAGTAGTCCAGCACGGACTGCATACCTGGCCCCTTCGAGAGAAGGGGCTGGGAGCAACGCGAGGGCGCGCTTCCGAGAGGAAGGGCGCCCTTCGTGTTTCCACGGCGGACTATCGCTGCGGCTTGCGAATGCGCTCCCAGGCGGCGTTGAGGTCCTCGGTGAGGTCCGCGCTGTCATCCCGGCTGCGCATCTGGATGGACTGGAAGCGGAGGTCCGCGGGCGCGGTGCCGCTGGAGCCCATCAGCTGCTTGGGGGTGATGGTGATGAACTCACCCGGGGCCACCGTCAGCACCGCCGCCTGGTACTGCCCGTTGACGGTGAGGGTGACGTCGTACCAGGGCTCCTTGCTCTCGTTCCAGATGGTGACCGAGGGCCGGTCCAACCTGTCACTGAGTACCAGGCGCGCGTCCATGTCCCCCTTGCGCACCGTGCTGCCCGGGCACGCAATGGCCAGGCTCGTCACCGTCATCAGCAGCCAGCCGGCGATGATGGACGCCTTGTATTTGAAGAAGCGATCGCTCCGTCGGAAATCCGCGACCAGCTCCTTGAGGATGGAGAGGCCATTGAGGAGGTGGTTCGACGCATCTCCCGCCAGGCGCTTCCCCAGCGGGCCGTCTGGCTTCTCCTTCAGGAGCGGCTCGGCGCGCGCGGCGGACATCACCCGCAGGTTGGACTGGCTGGGTGCGCGCGGCATGCCGGGGTTCGTCGGCGTGCGCGGCTGAGAGCCAGACGGAGACGCCGCCCGAGGAGGCTGCGTTCCATGCTGGGGGGGCTTGCGACCGTCGCTCATCGGACAACGAGTGTAGAGGGCTGGGCCCGTGGATGGCTACTGTGCCTTGAGTTGCTGCAGCGCGCGTGACGCCACCGCGTTTTCAGGCTGGGTCTCCAGCACCTTCATCAGCCAACGCTCGGCCTCGCTGGCCGCTGTCTTCCGCGCCTCGGGGCGCGAGGCCTTCATCGCCTGCTCGGTGTAGAGCAGTCCCAGCCGCAGGCTGAACTCCATGTTCTCCGGGTCCTTTTCGACCACGCGGCGCAGCTCGCGCTCGGCGGCGGCGAAGTCACCCTCCAGTTGGTACACGAGCGCCAGCTTGCCTCGCATCGCCACGGCGTCCGGTGCCAGGGCGGTGGCCACGGTGAAGGACTCGCGGGCGGCCGTGAGGTCCCTGCGCTCCAGGTGGATGTCACCCAAGTGGAACCACGCGGTCTCCAGCAGCGGATGGAGCGCCACGGCTTTCTCGAAGGAGACACGGGCCGCGTCGGGGCGCTGGCGCGCCAGGTAGAGCTCGCCCAGATAGAAGTGGTTCTTGCCGTCGCGGGGGGCGCGTTCGATGGCCTGCTTGAACTCGTCCACCGCGCGCCCCGCGTCATCCAGGCGTTGGTAGGCCAGGCCCAGCAGGGCGTGCACCACCGCCACGTCCGGGTAGTCGAGCAGGATCTCCTCGAAGGCGAGGATGGCGTGCTGGGGCGCATCCAGGTCCTTCAGGTAGCGCATGCCTTCTTCCAGCTTGGCCTCGGCGGCCTTGGGGAAGCCGGAGAACGGATCCGCGATCTGCTCCATCAATGCCCGCGCGGTGGTGACGTCGGCCGGCGTGGGCTGGCCCCGCACCACCGTGCCCAGGGCTTCCACGGCCCCGGGCGCGTCTCCCGTGCGGTGCAGCGCCTTGGCCAACGGCAGGCGCCAGGCGGTGCGGGCTGGCGCCAACGCCGTGGCGCGCCGCAGGGGCCCGAGCGCCTCCGTGTACTGTTCGGACTCCAGCTGCGCGAGCCCCAGCCGGTAGTGGAACTCCGCGGTGTCCGGTGCCAGGGTCGCGGCGCGCTCGAAGGCGGCGACGCTGGGCGCCCCCGCGTCGCGAGCGCGTGAGAAGAGGGCGAGGCCCAGCATGTACTGGTCGACCGCGCGCTCACCCGCCGCGATTCGCTTCTGGAGCTCCGCGATCCACGCGTCCGTCTGCCCCGCCTTCACGTAGGCCTCGGTGAGCGAGCGCGCCACGTCCAGGTCGTCCGGCGTCTGCCGGTGCAGGTCCGTCAGCAGCCTCAGGGCCTTCGTGGGCTGATGCTCGTCCAGGTAGGCCCGCGCCTGGGAGAGAGGATCGGTGGGGCGCGCCTTGGCGGAGTTGGAGGAGGTGGTGCTGCAACCAGTCAGGAGGCCCACGCCGAGTACTGCGGCGCGAATCCAGGGACGGGAACGGAGGTGGCGAATGGTCATCTCGGAGAGGCGTCTCAGGTGGAGGAGAGGGCTCGGGCGCGCGCGTCGCTGACGCCCTCGGCGCCCGCGGCGGCCACGGCGTCATCCACGTCGCCGCCCTTGCCCCCGAGGGACAGGCTGTCCGCGATGATGACGGCGCGGACGGCTCGGGCCAGCCCTTCGCGGTCGTTCTCGGCGAACGTGGTCGTGTCGATGGGCTTGCCAATCTTCACGCGGATGGGACCGGGGGTGATGTTCCAGGTGGACTTGGGCATCAGGTCGCCGGAGCCCTCGATGGTGACGGGGCAGACGGGGACGCGGGCCTTCAGCGCCAGGGCGAAGGGGCCCTTCTTGAAGGGCAGGACGCGGCCGTCCGTCGAGCGGGTGCCTTCCGGATACAGGAAGATGCTGGTGCCGCCGCGAATCTTGGCCGCTGCCGCGTTGAGCGAAGCGATGGCCTTGGAGCGGTTGGACCGGTTGATGAAGACGTGGCCCGCGAGCGCCAAGTACCAGCCGATGAGGGGCACCCACTTGAGCTGCGTCTTGGCGACGTAGCGGAAAGGGACGGGGACGGCCAGGAAGTGCGCCGGGATGTCGATGGTGGACTGGTGGTTGGCCACGTAGATGGTGGGCCGATTCGGGTCCACGTTCTCCTGGCCGATGACTTCCAGCTTCGCGCCCCCTGCCCACAGCAGCACGGGCGACCAGAGCTCGCGCGCCACCCAGATGGAGCGCGATGGGTTGAGCGTGAGCAGCATCGCCAAGATGGCAAGGGGGAAACAGAAGAGCGTCCAGACGCCCGCCACGAAAATGCAAAAGAGCTTGCGCATCCCTCAGCCCGCCTCCTGGGGGCCGATGTTCAGGGCCAGAAGGTGCCCGGGCCCGCGGGCTTGCCCGCCGAAGCTCCCTGGCCAGACGCTCAGGCGGCGACTCCCATGAGGGAGGACGGCGGCACCTGTCACGCGTTGAACGGGACGACGGGGGGGCATGCACTCCTTCTACCATGTCCTACCTACACGTTGTTTCTGGTGCGCGCAGCTCGGCGGGGTTACAAGCAGGGGTGGTGTGGCCAGGAAAAAGTTCATCGCCATCGCGGGCAACATCGGCGCCGGAAAGACGGAGCTGACGTCCTTCCTCTGCCGGAAGTACGGGTTGACGCCCTCCTTCGAACCCAACGACCAGAACCCCTATCTTGCGGACTTCTACAAGGACATGAAGACGTGGGCGTTCCGCTCACAGCTCTTCTTCCTGACGCACAAGTTCCGCCTGCACCGGGAGCTGGAGCGTACCTCCGGGACGGTGCTTCAGGACCGCACCCTCTATGAGGACGCGGAGATTTTCGCCAAGAACCTCCACCGGCAGCGGCTCATCGACAAGCGGGACTGGAAGACGTACTGCGAGCTGTACGAGACGATTTCGGAGTCGTTGCGGCCCCCCGACCTGATGATCTACCTCCGCTGCCCGGTGCAGACGATTCGTGAACGCATCCGCATCCGTGGCCGGGCCATGGAGCGGGACATCCCCACCCGCTACCTGCAGCGCCTCAATGCCCTCTACGAGGAGTGGTTCGAGGGCTACCGCCTGTCACCGGTGCTCGTGCTGCCCACGGACAAGCTCGACTATTTGACCAACCTGGTGGACCGCGTGGACCTCTTCCGGCAGATCGAGAAGCACCTGTGATGGAGGTCTACCTGCTGGCGACGGAGCAGGAGGGCCCGGCTCCTCTCGATGCACTGCGCGCGTCCTTCGCGAACGACGAGGTGGAGTTCACCCCGGACGCGGACGGCGAGGGTTTCACGCTGCGGGCGGACGGTTCCGAGGTGCTGGTGCGTCTGACGCGGGGCTCCGAGGGACTGCCGCGCTTCCGCAAGGAGGTGTTCAGCGGCAGCCCGGAGGCCTTCGAGCGGCTGGGGCGCGCCAAGGCCTACTACCATCTGTCCGTGGAGCCGGGCGGGGCGCAGCCCACGCTGCCTGTCTTCGAGGCCCTGTGGGCCGTGCGCACGCTGCTGGAGCACGTGCAGGGCGTGCTGGTGGACCTCACCGCCTTCAAGCTCCACGAGCCCGACGATGTGGCGGAAATCACGGAGCTGGACTTCGACATCCGCGACCACGTCCACCTCCATGCCGTGGAGGCGACGGAGGGGGACACGCCCCTGTGGGTGCACTCGCACGGGATGGAGAAGTTCGGGGCCCGGGACCTGGAAATCTTCCACCTGGCCGAGAAGGACCTGCTGGCCGCGGAGAGCTTCCTTCACGAGCTGTGCACCGACCTGGCCTTCGGGCAGGGGCCAGCGCTGCGCACCCAGGTAGGCACCAGCGAGGGACAGGTCTTCACGCTCGTGCCCTCGGAAGAGGCCCGCGCCAACCTGTTGGGCGTCCCCCTGGACACCTTCGAGGGCCACGAGGGGCTCTTCCTCACGGTGGTGTCCCCGCTGGGCCGGCACAACACGTCCCAGTTGTTGGAGCCCTACCGCGAGCGCTTCGAGACGGAGCCTGAGGAGCAGACCCAGGCCATGCGGCGGGAGGCCCAGTTGGTGCTCCCATCATTCCTCGCGCGCTTCCAGCGCAGGGGCCTGATGGAGCCACTCACCTTCCTGGTGCGCGCTCCTTTCGACACGCATCCCGAAGGGAACACCGTCACGGAAAACCTGTGGCTGGAGGTCATGGGCCGGGACGAGGGCTCCGTGGTGGGCAAGCTCGTTGATGGCGCGGTGCATACAACCGAGTGGCGCAAGGGTGCCCACGTAGAGGTCGCGGAGACCCAGGTCAACGCGCTGGCCATCAGCCGGGAAGGCCGGGCGTTGGACGAGCGGGAACTCCGTGAACTCCTGAACGCCGAACGGCCGATGTAGCAAGCGGCGCCAGGGGGCCTTGCCCAGCCATCGCGGGGCGCTAGGCTCCGCGCCCCATGCCCGCCCTCCTGCTGCTCACCGGTCCTTCCGCGGGGCGTCGTCACGACGTGCTCGCGGAGGCGACGATTGGCCGCAGTCCGTCGTGTGAAATCCCGCTGGATGACCATCAGGTCTCCCGCAAGCACGCGTTGATTTCCGTTCTCGACGGGCAGGCGCGCATCCGCGACTTGCGCTCGCGCAACGGGACGTTCGTCAACGGCGAGCGCCTCGTGGATGAGGTGGTGCTCAAGCCCGGTGACCAGGTGCGCGTGGGCGTGACAACGGCCCTCTTCGAGCCGCCCCCGGTGACCCTGGTGGCCGACGGGCCAGAGAAGATGGGGCAGGTGCCCATCGAAGAAGTGTTGCCTCACGTGGGCGCGGCGGCGGCGATGTACTCGGCGGGCATTGCACTGCTGGGAGCGACGAGTGGCGCCCTGGTGCTGCGGCGCCTGGCGGATGAGGTCGCGCACGCACTCAATGCCGACCGCGCGGCCGCGCTGCTGGGCAGCAGTGATGGCTTGCTTACCGCGGCGGTGGCGGGCGCGGAGGCGCTGACGATGCCGCGCGCGCTGGCGCAGGCCGCGCTGGAGCGCAAGGAGTTGGTCCAGACGGATGACGTCCTATGCGCGCCCCTGGTCGCCTCAGGCGGCATGCCCTTCGGCGTGCTGTACGTGACGCGGGCGGAGCCCAAGTTCAGTGAGGGCGAGGGCCAGTTGCTCGCGGCGCTGGGACGGTTGGGGGGCGAGGCCTACACCACCGTGCGCTCCCGAGTGGATGCGGAGCCGCCCGTGGCCGCGCTCTCCGGCACGTCCCGACCGCTTCGGGCCTTGCTGGAGCTGGCGCGCCGGGTGGCCGCCAGCGCCGCGCCGGTGGTGATTCATGGCGAGCCGGGCGTGGGCAAGGCGCTGCTGGCTCGCTTCGTCCATGCGCGTTCGCCTCGGGCCCTGGGGCCTTTCATCGTGGTGGACTGCCGGGAGCCCGCCGATGCCGTGGAGGAGGCGCTGTTTGGCAGGGCGAGCGCGCCCGGGCAGCCGCCTGTCGTATCCGCGCTGCTGCGCGCGGATGGGGGCTCGCTGGTGCTGCTCCACGTGGAGTCGCTCGCGCGGCCTGCATCGGAGCGGCTGGCGAGGGCCCTGGCGCGCCGTTCAGCGCCCGCGCGGCAAGGCGGCGAGGAGCCCGTGGACGTGCGGGTGCTGGCCACCGCGCCCGCGTCGGTGTCGTTGCTGGCGGCGCGCGGCGACGTGGAGGCCTCGTTGGCTCGGGCGCTGTCGGGCTTCGAACTGGACGCCCCGCCCATCCGCGAGCGGCGTGCGGACGTGCTGCCGCTGCTGGAGCAGTTCGCGGCGCGCGCGGCCCGCCGGATTCGCAAGGAGCCACCGACGCTCAGTCCCGAGGCCCGGCGGCTGCTGACGGAGTACGGGTGGCCGCAGAACCTGCGGGAGCTGGAGTTGGTGGGGGAGCGCCTGGGCCTGCTGTACGCGGCGAGCCGAGTGGGTGCGCTGCAACTGCCCCCGGAGTTCCAGGAGGGCGGCGACGAGGGCGCGAAGACGTTGCAGGGACGCGTGGCCCGGCTGGAGCGCGATGCCATCGCCGAGGCCCTGCGCGAGGCGTCGGGAAAGAAGGTCCGCGCCGCGGCGCTGCTTGGTATCAGCCGGCCCACGCTGGACAAGAAGATTGAGGAGTACGGGCTCGCGGTGGAGCGGGGGCGCCGGGAGTGAGTCGGGACGCGGCGCCTACCACTTCCGCCGGCTGAGCAGCACGCCGGAGAGGACGAGCCCCGCTCCGAGCACCTGCATCCAGGTGGGCCGCTCTCCACGCACGGCCCACGCCGTGAGGGCGGCCACCACGGGGATGCCCGTGTTGTAGAGCCCCGCGCGGCTGCTGCCCACCTTCTGCACGGTGCGGCCCCAGATGAAGTACGCGAGCACCAGCGGCACCAGCGCCGAGTACACGACGCCCGCCCAGGCGCCGGCGCGGATGTTCTCGGTCTCCAGTCGCAGCAGCTCGGGCACTCCCGCGAGCACCACGCCCGGTGCGCCCGTGAGCATGCTGATGGCGGTGATGCGCAGCGCGGACACCTCCGGGCCCACGGTGCGGATGCCCACCGTGTAGATGGCCCAGCAGAGGCTCGCGCCGACGATGAGCCCGTCGCCAAGCAAGGACGCGCCATGTTCGGACGCGCCGCGTCCCCCCAGCACCAGCAGCATCCCCACCACGCCCAGCGCCAGTGCCGCGACGAGCGGGCGGGTGAGCCGCTCCACGCCGAACAGGGCACCAAGCGTGGCCACCAGCACCGGCGTCACCGCTGTCAGCATCCCGCTGTTGGCCACCGAGGTGTTCGCCAGGCCGAGGATGAAGCACACCTGGTACACGGTGTTGCCCACCAGCCCGAGCCCCAGCAGCTTGAGGAACACCGGGCGCGGAAGCGGCTTCCAGCCTTCGACGCCGAGGAGCAGCGCGCCCATGGCCAACGCCGCGATGGTGAAGCGCAGCGACATGAAGGCCAGGGGAGGGAGCGTCTCCATCGCCTCCTTCACCACTGTGTAGTTGGTGCCCCAGGCAATCACGACGCCGACGAT
Source organism: Myxococcus sp. CA023 (assembly GCF_010998615.1). Lineage (GTDB taxonomy): Bacteria > Myxococcota > Myxococcia > Myxococcales > Myxococcaceae > Myxococcus. Next base: position 24,077 of record NZ_JAAEAH010000065.1, read on the forward strand.
GGCCAGGTCGGACGCGGAGATGCCGCGTGAGGGGGCGGGCACAACGGCGGTGGTGGGCGTGGACACGGCGGCAGGGGAATAGGCCCGAGGGGCCGCGCGCGCAAGCCGACGTTTGGAGCCGGGCATGCTAAACGCCTGGGCATGGACCTACGCTTTTCGGAAGAGGTGCGCCGCGCGCTCGAGGCCGGCCAACCGCTGGTGGCCCTGGAGACGAGCGTCGTGGCCCAGGGCCTTCCGTATCCGGACAACCTGGCCGCGGCCCGAGCGTGCGAGGAGGCCATCCGCCGCGCTGGCGCCGTTCCCGCCGCCACCGCCATCATCGACGGGCAGCTGTGCGTCGGGCTGGAGGAGCCGGAGATGCGCCGGCTGGCGGAGGGCAAGGAGCGCCTGCTCAAGGTGGCGTCCCGGGACCTGGCCGTCGCCATGGCCACGCGCGCCACGGGAGGCACCACCGTGAGCGCCACGTGTGAGATGGCCGCCGCCGCGGGCATTCGTGTCTTCTCCACCGGTGGCATTGGGGGTGTGCACCGCGGGGCGTCGGAGCACTTCGACATCTCCCAGGACATCGCCGCGCTGGCGCGCTTCCCCGTCGCCGTGGTGTGCGCGGGCGCCAAGTCCGTGTTGGACCTGCCCAAGACGATGGAGCTGCTCGAGACGGCCGGCGTGCCCGTCATCGGCGTGGGGACGGACGAACTGCCGTCGTTCTACAGCCAGGGCTCTGGCATCCCTCTGGAGCACCGCGCGGATGACGTGGACACGGCTGCCCGCATCGCCCGCGCCCGCTTCGAGTCGCTGAAGCAGGGTGGGGTGCTCTACACCGTGCCCCCGCCCGAGGAGACGTCCCTGCCTCGCAACGAGGTGGAGTTGCACATCGCCGCGACGCTCGCCGACGCGGACCGGCAGGGCATCCGCGGCAAGGCCGTGACGCCCTTCCTCCTGTCGGAAATGGCGAAGCGCACCGGGGGGAAGACGCTCAAGGCCAACCTGGCGCTGCTCACCAACAACGCGCGCTTCGCCGGTCAGCTCGCCGTGGCGTACGCACGCGCGAGCTGAGTACCCGGACGCGGGCCGCCGCTACCGCTGGAACCAGCGCATCAGCTCTTCCAACTCGCGGCGGTCCACTTCGTCGAAGGTGTTCTTGTGCTCGGAGTCGATGTCGAGCACGGCCAGCAGTTCCCGGTTGCGGCCGAACACCGGGACGACGATTTCCGATGCCGAGCGCCCGTCACAGGTGATGTGGCCCGGGAAGGCGTGGACGTCCGCCACCACCACCGACTCGCCCTTCGCCGCGGCGACACCGCACACGCCCTTGCCGAACGGGATTTCCAGGCACCCGAGCGTGCCTTGGTAAGGGCCCACCCGCAGCAACCGGCCCGGCGTGACGACGCGGTAGAATCCCGTCCACAGGTTCCCGAAGGCGTGGTGCAGCAGGCAACTCATGGTGGCCATGCCGGTGATGTCGTCGTCGATGCCCTCGAGTACCGCGCGCGCATGCTGCTTCAGCTCGGCGTAGGCTTCGGCCTTGGGCATGCCGCGCAGATCCAGGGTGACTTCCGCCATGATGGGACCTCGCAAGGCGACCCCCGCGAGCGTCAGGCCCCGGTAGGGTCAGCGTCCCATCCATAGCTTGATTCGCTTTCCACCGCACAGGAGCCGACATGGATTCGCTCATCCTCGATTCGAATACCTGGCTGCTCGTTCTCACGGGCGCGGGAGTCTCCGCTGAAAGCGGAGTCCCCACCTTCCGCGGGATGAGCGGACTCTGGGAGGACCAACCCGTGGAGGCCGTGGCGTCGCCCGAGGGCTTCCGGAAGGACCCGGCGCTGGTGTGGCGCTTCTACTCGGAGCGCCGCAAGGCCGCCGCCGCCGTCCACCCCAACCCGGGCCACGAGGCGCTCGTCGCCTGGGAACGCCACCTGGGGGACCGCTTCCTGCTCGCCACCCAGAACGTCGACGGCCTGCACTCGCGCGCCGGAAGTCAGCGGGTGGTGGAGATGCACGGCAACCTCTTCAAGACGCGCTGTAGCCGCTGCGAGCGGCCCCCGTTCGAGGACGCCACCGTGTACCCCACGGGGTCGGTGCCCGAGTGCGACGCGTGTGGGAAGCTGCTGCGGCCCCACATCGTCTGGTTCGGCGAATACCTGGACCCGGCGGACATCCAGCGCATCGAGGACTTCTCGCTGCGGGCCGCCACCTCGGGTGGACGCTTCGTCTTTCTGGCGGCGGGGACCTCCGGCGCCGTGTACCCGGCCGCTGGAATCGTGGACCAGGTGCGCAAGGCGGGCGGGAAGACGTGGCTCGTCAACCTGGACCCGGCGGAGAACTCCAACCGCTTCGAGCACCGCATCGTGGGCAAGAGCGGGGAAGTCCTCCCGACCCTCGCGAAGCTCGCCTGAAGCGGGTGTCTGAAGGACAGGGGGCACCGCGGCGCTTCCGCGTGCCCCCGTGGGGACTATTCGAAGACGGAGATGTCAGGCCCGGACGGGCTCGCCGGCTTCGGCGGGGGGCGCGGCGAACGCCCGGGGGCCGCGGTTCGCACGGGCTCAAGCACCACGTTCGCCGTCTGCGTATCCCCGGCCACCCGGCGCAGGTTGAGCGTGAGCTCCTTGTCCTGGTGCCCCGGCATGCGGAAGCTGAAGGAGTGCACCTTGTCGCGGCGGAGCTGGAGCTTCGTGGGCGTGGTGCCCACCATCTCCTCGCCTTCGTAGATGGATGCGCCGGACGGCGTCGAATCGAGGCTCACCGTGAGGACGGACGACTCCTCGGGCGTTCCCGTCGTGCCGGTCGCGGTCTGCGTCGTGGCCGATGAGGCGTCGCGGGGGACGTTCACGACCACCGGCGTCGCGGGGGCGCTGCCGCCCGGGTTGCCAAGAACCACGGCCGCGCCAATGCCCAGCAGGACCAGCGGCACGGCGACCAGGGCCACCTTCTTGCCGGTGGACATGCCCTCCGGCTCGGGAGGCGGGGGCGGAGGAGGCGGCGCGGACCGGGACGTCTGCGAGCGGACGCGGCTGGGAGAGGACGACGAGCCGCTCCCGCCGCCCTGGGGCCTGGCGACGACGACGTTGGACGGCGTGGAGCCCCGGCCCAGGGTCGGCGCGGCGCCCACCCGCGAGGAGCGGATACCGCTCTGGCTGCCCTGACGGCTGGAACGGCTGCGGCTGTTGCTGCCGCGCTCGCTGGCGCTGGGGACGCCGCCGCTCGGCATGGCGTCCAGCTCTTCGGAGGAGAGGTCCGCCACTGTGTCCAGCATCGCGTCGATGAACTCCTGCGCGTTCTGGTACCGATCCTCCTTCTCCGGGGCGAGCGCCTTCTTGAAGAAGGCATCCAGCGCGGCCGGCACGGGGGCGCCCTGGCGCTTGGTGTTGACGGAGGGCACCGCCTGGGTGAGCGACGCGGTCAGCGCCTTGCGCACCGTGTTCGCGCCGAAGGGCGAGCTGCCGGTGAGGCAGAAATAGAGCACGCCCGCCATGGAGTAGAGGTCGGAGCGCTGGTCCACGGACTCGCCGCCGGCCTGCTCGGGCGGCATGTACTGGGGCGTGCCCAGCACCTGTCCGGTCGAGGTGAGCTGCTCCTCCTCCTCGGACTCCATGGCCTTCACCAGCCCGAAGTCCAGCACCTTGACGAAGTCCTGGCCGCTGAGCTGCTGCACCATGATGTTGTGCGGCTTCAGGTCGCGGTGGACGCAGCCCTCCGCGTGCGCGTGCGCCAAGCCCTGCGACGCCTGCTCCACGAGGCTCAAGGCCCGTCGCAGGGACATGGGGCCCTGGCGCTTCACCGTCTCCTTCAGGCTTTCGCCTTCCAGGAGCTCCATCACGTAGTAGCAGGTGCCGTCCGGCGACCGGCCGAAGTCGAAGATGGTGATGACGTTGGGGTGCCGCAGTCGGCTGGCGAGCTCCGCCTCCCGGCGAAAGCGCTCGAAGAACTGGGGGGCGGCGGCCAGCGACGGGTTGAGCGTCTTCACCGCTACCGGGCGTTGCACGGACGTCTGGGTGGCGCGGAACACCATGCCCATGCCGCCCTGGCCCAGGACGCTTTCAATTTTATAACGGCCGTCGAGCACCTGGCCGAGGAGCTGGAGGCTCTGGCCTGAACAGAGGTGGTCGACGCCGTCGGTGCTTCCGCAATGGGGACAGGGGGCAGCCATGTGGGGCCGGAGTATAGACAGGCCCCGGCCCAACCCGGAAAGCCCCTGTAGGGCCCCAGAGCGAACGGGCGGGCACATCCGACATTCCCGAGGGGCTCGCGGGCTGTTACATCCCCGGCGCCATGAGCCTCGTCATCGCCCAGGACCTCTGTCTCTCCTACGGAAAGAAGGTCCTCTTCGAACAGGACAGTTTCACACTGGGTCCCAGGGACCGGGTGGGCCTCGTAGGGGCCAACGGGACGGGCAAGAGCTCGCTGATGAAAATCCTGGCGGGCGTGGCCCAGCCCGACTCGGGGACGGTGCAGTACAGCCGCAAGGCCCGAGCGGGCTACCTGCCGCAGGAAATCGCCGGGCTGCCGGATGGCACCGTGGTGGAGGCGGTGATGAGCACCGTGCCCGGCCGCGATGCCATGGAGGCGCGCCTCAAGGAGACGGAGGAGGCGCTCGCCGCCGCCATGGACGAGGAGGACCAGCTGGAGCTGTCCCAGTCCCTGGCGGACCTGCACGCGGAGCTGGACGACTTCGAGAACCGCTACGGCCGCCACCACGCCGAGCGCATCCTCAAGGGCCTGGGCTTCCGCGACACGGACCTGGCCAAGCCCACCTCCGCGCTGTCCGGCGGCTGGCGGATGCGCGCGGCCCTGGCGGGACTGCTGCTCCAGGACCCCGACCTGCTCCTGTTGGACGAGCCCACCAACCACCTGGACGTGCCCACGCTCACGTGGTTCGACGACTTCATGCGCCGCTCCAACAAGGCGCTGGTGCTCATCTCCCACGACAAGGACTTCCTCAACCGGCAGATCAACCGGGTGGTGTCCCTGGAAGTGGAGGGCGTGCGCGAATACGCGGGGAACTACGACGAGTACAAGCGCCTGCGCGCCGAGGAGAAGGAGCTGTTGAGGGCCCGCGCCGAGAAGGTGGAGTCGCGCCGCGCGGAGCTGCAGGGCTTTATCGACCGCTTCGGCGCCAAGGCCACCAAGGCGCGTCAGGCCCAGAGCCGCGCCAAGATGTTGGAGAAGCTGGAGAAGGTGCAGGTCCTGGAGGAGCGGACGTCGATGAAGTTCCGCTTCCCCGAGGTCGAGCGGAGCGGGCGCGACGTGGTGACGCTGGAGGGCATCACCAAACGGTACGGCGCGCAGACCATCTACGACGGCCTCACCGGGCGCGTGGAGCGCGGGCAGCGTATCGCAGTGGTGGGCGCGAATGGCGCGGGCAAGACGACGCTCCTGAAGATGGTCGCTGGCGAGCTGGCGCCGGACACCGGGACGGTGACGCTGGGGCACAACGTGGTGGTGGGCTATTACGCGCAGCACCACGCGGACAAGCTGAACCGGCAGAACACCATCATCGAAGAGGTGCGCCCGCTGGCCGCGGACAAGCCGGAGAGCTACGTGCGCGGCGTGCTGGGCGCGTTCCTCTTCAGCGGCGACGATGTGGAGAAGCCCATTGGCGTGCTGAGTGGTGGTGAGCGCGCGCGGGTGGCGCTGGCCAAGCTGTTGCTGGTGCCGTCCAACTTCCTGCTGATGGACGAGCCCACCAACCACCTGGACCTGGACTCGGCCGAGATGCTGATTGAAGCGCTGAAGGGCTACGGCGGCACGTTGCTGTTCGTCAGCCACAGCCGGAGCTTCATCAACGGCCTGGCGTCGCACGTATGGGAGGTCGCGGACGGGAAGCTCACGCCGCACCCGGGCAACCTGGACGACTACCTGTACCACCAGCAGAAGCTGCAGCAGGCGGCCGCGGAGGCCGCGGCCATGGCGGCGGGCCTGGCGCGGGGCGAGAAGGTGGCCTCCGGGCCGATGACGGAGAAGGACCGCAAGCGGCTGGAGGCGGAGGCGCGCCAGCGCCGCAGCGTGGTGGAAGGGCCCCTCAAGAAGGAGATTGCGAAGCTGGAGGCGCGCATCGCCGAGGTGGAGGCCGGACAGAAGGAGCGCGAGGCGCAGCTAGCGGACCCGGCCCTCTACAACGACTTCGCGCGCGCCAAGCCGCTGATGGAAACGCACCGCGCGGGCAAGGAGGAACTGGAAGACCTCTATGCCCGCTGGGAGGCCGCGCAGGAGAAGCTGGCCGAGGCGTCCGCGTCACTGGGATGAGGGCCGCGTGGCGCTCGCCCGGGTCATTTGGGTGAGCATCCGGTGGAGCAGCCACATCAAGCCCTCGGAGGCGTACCCGCCCAGGTTGAAGGCCTGGCCTCCACGCCGGGTGGGGACGAACATCGGGATGTCATGGCTGCTGAACGTTTCCCTGTAGGGGGTGGCGCCACTGGGCGCGCAGCTCCCGCAGTAGAGGCGCTCCTCCGCGACGAAGCCGTGCTCCAGCCGTAGCTTGCGTCGGCACGCGGCACAGCAGGGAGGCCCTTCGAGCCGCACCGTGGCGCGGGCATCCAGCGGCTCATTGCGGTACGTCTCCACGGCGTCTTGCAGTTGCTGGAGCTCGCCCGCGTCCAGGGCCACGCCCGCGCAGCCCGAGCACACCTCCATGGGGACCCCGAACACCTCCACCACGGGCAGGGGCGCGTGGCCACAGCGCGGACAGGTGGGGGCGCGGGTTCCACAGTGTGCGCACTCCGGGACGAACCGGAGCTCGCCCTGACAACCCTTGCAGCATCCTGGGCGGTTTTCCGCGCGTCGCAGGAGCGCATCCGACACGGAGCCTCCCATGACTTTCGTGAGCGCTTCGCCCTCGAACCACACCGCGCCACAGGCGCCACAGGTCTCCAGGGGAAGCTCACCGCTGGGCGTGAGCTGCATCGAGTTCTGGCAGAAGGGGCATGCGCTCATGGGGATGACCTATAGGCGCTCGCCCCCAGGGGCGAAAGCAGCAATGTCCGGAAGGTGTGTTCCCCAGGTGCGCCGCCCGGTGTCGCTACGCGCGGAGCCGCTTGCGGCGCTCCCGCTTGACGCGGGCGTCCACATGCGATGGCTTGCCCGCGTCGCGCAGTTCGTCGGACACGGGCAATGACTGCGACGGCCGCTTCCCGGCAGGCAGGCCGTCCACGGAGATGGCCTCCGCGGGTGGCTGCTCGGAGGGGAGGGAGGGGAGGCGGATGACGAACGTGGTGCCTTCGCCCATCTTGCTCTGCACGGAGATGCTGCCGCCGTGGTTCTTCACGATGCGTTGGCAGATGGCCAGCCCCAGGCCGGTGCCTTTCTGCTTCGTCGTGTAGAACGGCACGAAGATGTGCGGGTGCTGGTCCGAAGGAATGCCGGGCCCGTTGTCGGACACTCGCACCTCCACGAACTCGGTGCCGGCGCTGCGCAGCTCACCGAAGCGCTCCGGCTTCTCCGTGCGCACGCTGATGCGGCCCTCGCGCGTCTCGAGCGCCTGCACCGCGTTCTGCACCAGGTTGATGAGCACCTGCTTGAGCTGCTCCGCGTCGCCGTCCACGCGCGGCAGCATCAAGTCCAACTCCACGACCAGGTGGAGGTTGGACGGCACATCGTTCTGGATGAGCCGCATGGTGCGCGTGACCACCTCGTTGAGGTCGGTGGTGCCGAAGCTCTGCTTCAGCGGGCGCGCGTAGTCGAGGAACGCCGTCACCACGCCGTTGAGCCGGTTGACCTCCTCGACGATGACTTCGAGGAACTCCGCGTCTTCGCCCTGGTAGTGCGCCGGGTCCAGGCACTGCGCCGCGCCCTTGATGGCGCCCAGCGGATTGCGAATCTCATGCGCGAGACCCGCCGCCATTTCACCCAGGGCAGCCAGGCGGTCCCGCTCGCGAATCTTCTCGTAGAGCTTGGAGTTCTCCAGCACCGTCGCCAGCCGCTCCGCCACCTCCAGGATGATGGCGATTTCGTCGGACGCGAAGGCCTCCGGCACCCGTTCGTCCCACAGGTTGAGGAACCCGATGACGCGGTCATTGCCCATCAGCGGCACGGCGATGCCGGCCTTCACCTGCACCAGCGCCGTGCGCGTATCGTTGAGCCGCTTGAGCTCGTCCCGGTAGCGCTTGCCCTCCACCGCCTGCAGCCGCATGGTGGCCATGCGGCGCTCCACGTTCTCCCGCAGCACCGCCTTCTGTCCGCTGGCCGCCGCGAAGAGCAGGCCGCGCGCCACCGCCGTGTCCAGGAAGGCCACCGGCAGCGGGCCGCGCGAATCCAGCAGCCGGTACCCGGGCCGGTCCTCCGCCAGCAGGTACACGGAGGCGTGCGTGACGCGGCCCGTCTCGTGGAGGGTGTCCAGCACCAGCCGGGCCAGCTCGGAGATTTCGATGACGTTCGCCATGCGCGCGCGCAGCGCGCCCAGCGAGTCCAGGAGGGCGAAGCGCTCGCGGAAGAAGATGCGCACCACCATCTCCTCCACCTTCACCTTCAGCGGCTCCAGGAGGATGAGGATGACGAACGCGGCCACCACCGTGTTGAAGAGGAAGAGGCCGGTGTTCTCCTTGCCCCACGCCGTCAGCACCGTGAAGACGGCGGCCAGGATGCTGGCCAGCACCGTCTGCGAGGCAATCTTGCCCAGCAGTTCGTGCAGGTCCATGAGCCGCAGACGCAGCAGCGTGTGGGCCAGGAAGAACAGGTACAGCGTGGAGAAGACCGACCCCAGCGTGGGGAAGGGGATGCCGAAGCTGACCAGGAAATCCAGCGCGGAGAAGAGGATGGCCGCGCCCGCGCCAATGGCCAGGTACGCCAGCCGGAACTTCTCGATGCGCGACTCCGTGGTGCGGACCCGGTGGAGCAGCAATGAACCGTAGGTCAGCAACGTGCCCAGCACCCACACGCCCATGCCCACCCGGGCCCAGAGCTTGTCGGCCAGGGGGGTGACCGCCACGGTCAGCCCCAGGACGGCGGACAGCAGGGCGAGCCGGCGGCCCACCAGGTTCGTCCCCTTGCTGACGCCCAGGAACTCCAGGAAGAAGGCAACAGCCGCGCCCGGCACCAGGGAACCCACCAGGATGGTGGCGCCCACGAAGATGCGGGATGTCCACGGGTAGTCGCCGGCCGGGAAGACGCTGTGAAAGAAGAGCGAAAGGTAGTAGCCGGCCACCGTCAGCGCGAAGACGGAGTACAGCGTCAGTACCCTGGGCCTGCCGGGCCGCAGCAACATGGACACGCCCAGGGCGAGCCCGATGATGGATGCCAGCAGCGCGCTCTGTGTCCGGATGTCCATGAGGAGGCGGACAGTCTAACCTGTGTCAGCCTCCGGAAATTTTCCATGACCTGCCGGTTGTCCTGGGGCGAGCCCGCGCGCATCTCCCTGGGACCCAGCCCCCGCGTATGAAGCCCTTCCTTTCCAAGCTCGCCGTCGCCGCCTCCGCGCTCCTGATGACCGCGCAGGCCCCCGCCCCTCAGGCGGTTTCGTCCACCCCGGCCGAGCCCGAGGCGTCCGAAGCGCCGGCCCAGCACCCCAGCAACGCGCCTCCAGAGGCGCAGTTGTCGCCCCCTCCCGACTCGGAGAAGGCGCCGCTTCCGGTGGGCTACGTGGAGGTGCTCAACCCCGCCTTCCCCAATGCCGCGCCGCCCACGCCGGTGGTGCACCGAGGCCGCCGCTACGCGCTGGAGGACCTGGCGCCTTACTTCGGCGAGGGCAAGAAGAAGGAGGCCCGTGACGCGTTCGACCGTGGACAGTACACGCGCGCCCGCGAGCTGCTGAAGGACGAGGGCGACAGCCCGCCGGTGCGCTACCTGCGCGCCCTGGCCGCCGTCCGCGCCGGAGATGACGCGTCCGCCGCCAAGGAATTCACCGCGCTGGCCCCGGACTATCCCGCGCTGAAGGACCGCTGCCTGACGCATGGCGGCGTGGCGCTGGAGAGCCTGCGCCGCTTCGATGAGGCCGCGGTGCTGCTGGAGCAGGTGCCACCCGAGTCCAAGCTGTACGTGGACGCGCGGCTGGCCCTGTCGCGCGTGCTGCGCAAGAAGAAGGACGCGGCGGGCGCCATGGCCGCGCTGGAGCCGCTCACGTCGCGCGCGGCGCCCAGTTGGGGCCGCAACGTGGGCGCCGAGGCGCTGATGGCCATCGCCGACATCGCCGCGGAGAAGAAAGACAAGGCCGCCGAGCGCGCCGCGCTGTGGCGCCTGTGGGCCGCGCACCCGCTGTCCGCCTTGTCGAAGCAGGCCGAGAAGCGCCTCAAGGGGCAGACGCCGCCCGTCGATGCGAGGGTGGGGCGTGGCGAGGCGCTGGTGGAGTTGCACCGGAACAAGGCCGGCCTGGAGCAGTTGGAGCCGCTGCTGCCGAAGCTGGCGCTTCCGGACCCGCTGGCCTGTCGCGCGCACTTCGCCTACGGGAAGGGCATGCGCAAGGAGCGCCAGCACACGCGCGCCATCCAGGTGCTGACGCCCGTGGCGGAGAAGTGCCAGGACCGCGACCTGCTAGCGCGCGTGCTGTACGTGCTCGGCTCGTCGCGCTCCATCGTCGACCAGGCGCGGGGCACGGAGACCTACGAGCGGCTGGCGCGCGAGTTCCCGGACCACTCGTTCGCGGATGACGGCCTCTTCTACGCGGCCGACCTCTACCTGAAGACGGGCCGTCCGAAGGAGGCCATGGCCCGCCTGGACACGTTGGCCCGGCTGTACCCGCAGGGGGACTTCCTGGGCGAGGCGCTCTTCAAGGCGTTCTGGATTGCCCGCACCACTGGCGTGGAGGACTCTGGCCTGTCGTTCCTGGACCGCATCGAGGCGCAGTTCGCCAAGGCGGACGAGAGCTACGACGTGGAGCGCGCGCGCTACTGGCGTGCTCGGACGATGCAGGAGAAGGGCAACGTCCAGGGCGCGGCGGAGCTGTTCGAGAAGCTCTCCGTGGACCACCCGGCGACCTACTACGGGCTGATGGCGCGCTCGCAGCTGGCGAAGGTGGACCTGCCGCGGCTGGAGAAGGTGTCCGCCGAAATCTTCGCCGTGCCCGAGGCCGCCAGCCCCTGGCCGCTGTTCGCCGGCCCCATGGGCGAGGACCCGCACTTCCGCGCGGGCGTGGAGCTGTACCGCCTGGGCTTCAAGGAAGCCGTGTCGTCCGAGATGCTGGCCGTCAACCGGACCAATCTGCCCGCGGAGTCCGTGCGCCTGCTGGTGCTGGTGCTGCACGAGGCAGGGGACGAGCGCTCCGCCCACGCGGTGGCGCGGCTGGCGCTGCGGAAGGACTTGAGCGGGCGCATCACTCCGGAGACGCGCGTGGTGTGGGAGGTGGCCTATCCCAACGCCTTCCGCGACAGCATCGAGAAGCACACCGCGGACGTGGGCGTGGAGCCGGACCTGCTCCAGGCGTTGATGCGGGAGGAGAGTGCGCTGGACCCCAAGGCGCTCTCGTGGGCGGGAGCGATGGGCCTCACCCAGTTGATGCCGTCCACCGCGAAGGGCGTGGCGCGCGAGCTGAAGCTCAAGCGCTTCAGCGTGGACCAGTTGCTCCAGCCCGACCTCAACATCCGCATGGGGGCCCACTACCTGGGCGGCTTGCTCAAGCGCTTCAACGGACACACGCCCTTTGCGGTGGGCAGCTACAACGCCGGTCCTGGCGCGGTGAATCGTTGGAGGTCCGACAGGCCGGACCTGGCGCTGGACGCATGGGTGGAGGAAATCCCCATCTCCGAGACGCGCGGCTACATCAAGCGCGTGCTGCGCTCCTTCAACACGTACCAACTGCTGTACGGACGGGCGCCCAAGCTGCCCGTGCTCAAGAGCGCCGCGAAGTAGGTGCGCCGCTGCCATCCGGGCGCATGCCGGGTGGTGGCGGTGGAGAATTCGTGCGGAATGGGGCGCGAATGCCGCGGGTTATGTCCACGCCCGGAAAAAGGGTGCCTGCGTGTGGGGGACCCCCTATGCAACTGGCCGGAAACGTGACACATGGCCAGGGCCGCACCCTCACACGGCGTGGCAACCAGCTCAATTCATGAAGCTGGTAGAGAAAGACGAAGAGAAGCGTAATGGCGACTGGTACCGTGAAGTGGTTCAACGACGCGAAGGGCTTTGGGTTCATCATGCAGGACGGCGGGGGCGAGGATCTCTTCTGCCACCACACTGCGATTCAGACCCAGGGCTTCCGCACGCTGCAGGAAGGCCAGAAGGTCGAGTTCGACGTGGCCCGTGGCCCCAAGGGCCTGCAGGCTCAGAACGTTCGCCCGGTCTGAGTACCTACTGAGCGCTCATAGCGCTTAGTCCGAAGGCTCAGTCTCCCCGAGGGAGGCTGGGCCTTTTCCTTTTTGTCACCCCGATGTTCCAGGGCTCGCCTGGAACTTGCCCGGCGGCTCCCCTAGACTCGGGGCGTGGGCGCCCCGTCGAACAGTGGAGACGGTGGGAAGAATGCGCTCTTGCGCGCGCTCCCCTCCGTCGAGCAGCTCCTGCGGCGCCCGTCGCTGGAACCCCTGTTGAGTGGAGTCCCCAGGGCCCGGGCCGTGGCCGCGCTCCGGCTGGCGGTCGACCGGGCCCGGGGCCGGTTGGTGGCCTCAGGCGGTCCGGGCTTCGAGGATGCGGACGTCCAGCACGCGCTGAACACGCTGGCCACACCGGGGCTGCGGCCCGTGCTCAACGCCACCGGGGTGGTGCTGCACACCAACCTGGGACGCGCACCCTTGGCGGCCTCGGCCGTGGCGCGCGTGGCGGAGGTGGCCCGGGGGTACTCCAACCTCGAGTACGACCTGGATGAGGGAGAGCGGGGCAGTCGCTACGCGCCGTTGGTGGGGCTGCTGCGCTCGCTGACGGGCGCGGAGGACGCGGTCGTCGTCAACAACTGCGCGGGCGCGGTGCTGCTGGTGCTGGCGGCGTTGGCGTCCGGCCGCGAGTGCGTGGTGTCGCGCGGTGAGCTGGTGGAGATTGGCGGCGGCTTCCGTGTCCCGGAGGTGATGCGGCAGTCGGGCGCGAAGCTGGTGGAGGTGGGCACCACCAACCGGACGCGGCTGTCGGATTACTCGGCGGCGCTGGGCCCGGAGTCGGCGCTGCTGGTGAAGGTGCACCGCTCCAACTTCGCGTTGGTGGGCTTCACGGAAGAGGTGGAGGTCGCGGAGCTCTCGGCGTTGGGCCGCGCGCGCGGCGTGCCGGTGTTCCAGGACCTGGGCGCGGGCGCGCTGGTGCCGCTGAAGGGCGAGGGCCTGAGCCGGGAGCTCACGGTGGCCCAGGCCGTGGCGGCGGGCGCGGACGTGGTCGCCTTTTCGGGAGACAAGCTGTTGGGAGGACCCCAGGCGGGAGTCGTGGTGGGCCGGTCCGTGCTGCTGGCACGCATCAAGGCTCACCCGCTCATGCGGGCCCTGCGGGTGGACAAGCTGACGGTCGCCGCGCTTGAAGCCACCCTGGCGCTGTACCGGGATGGCCGGGCGGACGAGGTTCCGGTGCATCGCCTGCTTGCCCAGTCGCCGGAAGACCTGCGCGCCCGGGCGGTACGGTTGCAGGGCCTGCTGGCGGGGCGGGGTGTGCGTGCGCGGGTGGCCAGCGTGGTGGGACAGGTGGGTGGGGGTGCCATGCCGCTGGCCAGGTTGCCGTCCTCCGCGTGCATCCTCACCCTAGGGACGCCGGAAGAATTCTTGGAGCGCCTGCGCGGAGGAATGTCGCCGGTTATTGGGAGGATCGCGGATGGCGAGGTGCTCCTCGACGTCCGGTGTCTCGAGGAGGAGGAGCTCCAGGCTGTCGCGGATGCCGTCGCGGCCGCCATTCCAGGGAACCCGCCATGATCAACAGCGCCGTGCTTGTCCTCAACCGGTACTACCAGCCGGTGCATGTCACCTCGGTGAAGCGGGCGTTCTCGCTCCTGTACCTGGGGGTGGCCAAGGCCATCGACTCGCAGTACCGGCTCTACGAGTTCGCGGATTGGGCAGAGCTGAGCGCGACACAGGACTGCATCACCACCATCGAGCGCACCATTCGCGTTCCCCGTGTCCTGGTGCTCAGCGCGTATGACCATCTGCCCCGAGGGCGGGTGCGCTTCTCCCGACTCAACATCTACGCGCGCGACAACGACACCTGTCAGTACTGCGGCAAGAACCTGCCCCGCAGCGAGCTGAACCTGGACCACGTCATGCCGCGCACGCAGGGCGGCAAGACGACGTGGGAGAACGTCGTGTGCTCCTGCGTGCCCTGCAACCTGAGGAAGGGCGGGCGGACGCCGGAGCAGGCCCACATGAAGCTGCTCAAGAAGCCCGTGCGCCCGCGCTGGACGCCGCTGTTCCGCGGCGCCACCCGCAAGGTGACGTACCGGGAGTGGCTGCCGTTCCTGCACCTGGCGGATGCGTCGTACTGGAACGTCGAGCTGCTCGACGAGTAGCGCCTACCTAGTGGGCATCCGGGCTCGCCGCAGGGGCTGGAAACTCCGGGAGTGACGGGTTTCCGGCGCATGCGCGGGCCGGGATGTTCCACTGAACGGATGCAGAAGGCCGGGGAGTCGACGCGACCCCGGGTTCGGGATTTGATGGGGGGGCATGCCCCAACCCTCGCCAGCGCCCCGGACCGAATCCCGTGTCCTGGGCCCCACGGAGCCAGGCTCCATGGTCTCCGGCCCTCCTGGTCTGTCACGCCGTCCTCGCCCCCGGCGCATCATCGCCGTGGGAGGCGGGAAGGGGGGCATTGGCAAGTCCATGGTGTCCGCCAACCTGGGCGTGGCCCTGGCCCAATCCGGGGCCAACGTGCTGCTCGTGGACGTGGACCTGGGCGGGGCCAACCTGCACACGTGCCTGGGGGTGGGGCAGCCCACCGCGACGCTGTCCGACTTCCTGCGGCGCAACAAGGCGCAGCTGGAAGAGGTCATCGTTCCGACGGGCGTGCCCCGGCTGTCGCTGATCGCCGGCGCGCAGGATGCGCTGGACGCGGCCAACCTCAAGTACGCGCAGAAGCAGAAGCTGCTGCGGACGTTGATGGGCACGTCGGCGGACTACCTCATCCTGGACCTGGGCGCGGGGACGAGCTTCAACACCATCGACTTCTTCATCCTCGCCGACCACGGCGTGCTGGTGATGCTGCCCGAGCCCACGTCGGTGGAGAACGCCTACCGCTTCGCGAAGGCGGCCTTCTTCCGCAAGCTCCAGCAGGTGGAGTCGCAGTACGGCATCGAGGACCTGGTGGAGGACGCGCTCACCACCCGTGAGGGGGCGCTGCGCACGCTGCATGACGTGCTGGCGCAGGCCCGGCGCAAGGACCCGGCCATCGCGGACCGCTTGGAGCGCGAGCTCTCCGCGTTCCGCATCCGGCTGATCGTGAACCAGGCGCGCACGGATGCGGACCTGTCGGTGGGCACCTCGGTGGCCGCCGCATGGAAGAAGTTCTTTGGCATCGAAATGGATGTCCTGGGTGCCATTCGCTACGACGACGAGGCGTGGCGCGCGGTGCGCAAGCGCAAGCCCGTCCTCATCGAGCGACCGGATTCCGCGGCGGCCACTGCCATTCAGGGCATCGCAACACGTATCCTCACACTCGACGGCTCCCCCCAGCGCTCCACACCATGAAGCCCTTCGAGCAGCAGACCTATTACGAGATTCTCGAAGTCCCCGTTACCGCTCCGACGGAGGAGATTCGGGCGGCGTACGAACGGCTGACGGAGCTGTATTCGCCGGACTCCATCGCCGTCTATGCGCTCGTGGACGAGGGCCAGGTGGATGGGCTCCGCACTCGGATCGCCGAGGCGCTGGAGATTCTCTCCGACGAAGAGCTGCGTGCCGAGTACGACAAGGACCTGGGGCTCCCGGCCCGCCGGTTGATGGACGCGGTGTCGACCGGGGGCGAGGTGGCACACGCCGACGCGCCGGTGGAGAGGCGCGAGGAGCCGGAGCTCGTTGGGGTTGCCGCTTCCGGCGCGGAAGATCAAACTGGCCACCTTTCGACGCAGGTCCCCGAAACGGGGACGAACGGGAGGCCAGGAGCAGTGCGAGACGTGCCGGTGGAGGACTCGGAGACCGCGGTGACGGGGCGGGATGGGGAAGGGGAGGCCGGGGCCAATGCGACGGAGCCTCGGGTGGAGCCGGTGCCGGCGTCCTTGGGACAGGCGGACTTCCGGGCGTCGTTTTTCCGTGGGTTCTCGTTCGCGTACGTGTCCAGCTCGTTGCAGGACACGCAGCGGCTGGGGAGCGCGGTGGATGTTCCCGTTGCGTCGATTCAGCCCCAGGTTTCGGGTGGTGGAACGGGCACGGGGGCCGCGAGCGCTGAGTCGCAGCGCGAGGCCTCCGGTGCGGTGGCTGCGGCTCCGGTGGGTGAGACGGCTGTGACCCAGGGGGCTGCTGCGGTGGCGCCTGGCTCCGTTCCGGCCAGCGAGGCTGCTTCGGTTTCCCCGAGCGCCCCTGCGGTAACGGGCAGCGCGCCGATTCCGGCGACGTCTCCGCAGGTCAACGTCAGCGTCCCTGCTTCGGGCAGTGATGCCTCGGTGACTGCTTCTTCCGCCGTGCCGACGCCTGCGACGGCAGCCACTGTCAGCGCTCCGGCTTCGGCCAGCGATGCACAGGTGACTGCTTCGGCCGTGCCGCCGCCTGCATCGGGAGCGGCCGTCAGCGCGCCGGCTTCAGTCAGTGATGCCCCGGCGACTGCTTCGGCCGCCGCACCGACTCCCGCCCCGGCCGCTCCCGTCAGCGCCCCGGTGGCGGAAAGCAGTGCCGCGGTGACTGCCTCGGCAACTTCGGGCAGCGGCCCAGCCGCCGCGCCGGTCCCCACGCAAGGCGCTCCGGTCAGCGCCGCGGCGGCTCTGCCCCCTTCGGCGCCTGCTACCGCCGTGACTGGCGCCCCGGCATCGGAAGCCAGCGCTGCGCCCCTCCCGCCGGCTCCAGCGAGTGCCGGCCCGGTACCGCCGGCCCCTCAGGCGCCCGAGGCCGAGCCGACCGCCATCGTCCCTGCCCGTCCGTCGCCCGCCTCGGAGGCTCCGTCCGAGCCGGGCCGGGCTGGAGCGCGTCCCGGGCGGCCTCTGGGAGACGCGCCGCAGATCGCCCAGGACTCCGCCATCGCCACGGCGGAGGCGGCGCTGGCGCAGGCGTCCCAGGCCGCGTCGCGGGCCCGTGAGCCCCGGCCTCGCGCCCCGGACATCCCGTCCGATGCCGAGTTCAACGGCGAACTGCTCCGGCAGGTCCGCGAGGCCCGGGGGGTGACCCTCCAGCAGGTGGCCGACCGCACCCGCATCACGCGCATGCACCTGGAGAACGTCGAGGCGGACCGCTACAACCTGCTCCCGCCCTCGGTCTACCTGCGAGGTATCCTGATGAGCCTCGCCCGCGAGCTGGGGTTGGATCCACTCCGCGTCTCCAAGAGCTACCTGGCCCTGTCTTCTGAGAAGTCAGGCCGGAAGTAGGGGAGGCGCCCGGAAGTGCTCGGATGTCACCGGCGTTGCGAGGAAAGTTGACTCGCCTCCAGCCGCTGCCTAAGTAGGTAGCACGATGACGGACGAGGAAAAGGTCAAGGCGATGCGGCTCGCCCGTGCGATTGCCTCGGATATCTCGCTCTACAACGAGCAGAAGATCATCAAGGGAATCGAACAGGACAACCTCTTCGAGGTCCTCAAGGAGGAACTGGAAGAGGGCCGCGAGCTCTACAAGAGCCGCGTCAGCCAGGAGATCTTCACGAGAATGAACTTCTTCGAGCGGGCGATCAACGACATCGTCCTGCGCTCGAAGGCGCATGTGAAGTCGAAGATCTGGTGACCCCCTCCCCGTGGTAGCGCCCGACACGCGAGAGCACCGCGCTCCGCCCGAAGCTCGCGGCGAGCGCGTCGATCAGTACCTCGCGCGCGCGTTCCCGGACCTCACGCGCTCTCGCATCCACGGCCTCATCGAGGCCGGGCATGTGCTCGCGGACGGCCAGCCGGCCAAACCGGCCCGGCGTCTGCGCGGCGGTGAGCTGCTCGTCCTCCACATTCCGGCGCCCGTTCCCGCCGTCCCGTTGGCGGAGGAGCTCCCGCTCGCGCTGCTGCACGAGGACCGTGACCTGGTCGTCGTCGACAAGGCGGCGGGCATGGTCGTCCACCCCGGCGCGGGCCATGCCTCCGGCACCCTGGTCAACGCGCTGCTGCACCGGGTGAAGGACCTGGCCGGTGTCGGGGGCGAGCTGCGGCCGGGCATCGTCCACCGGCTCGACAAGGACACCACCGGCTGTCTCGTCGTGGCGAAGAACGAGCAGGCGCTGGTGGCGCTCCAGAAGTCCTTCAAGACGCGCGCGGTGGAGAAGACGTACCTGGCGCTGGTGCACGGTGTGCCGCCGGCGGAAGGGCGCATCGAGACGCTCTACGGCCGTCACCCCATCCACCGCCAGCGCTTCACGGGCAAGGTGAAGGAGGGCAAGAACGCCATCACCGAGTACCGCGTCCTCGAGGCCTTCGATGGCGCCGCGCTGGTGGAGGTGGACCTGCTCACCGGCCGCACGCACCAGATTCGCGTGCACCTCTCCGAGGCCGGCCACCCCCTGCTCTGCGACGCGCTCTACGGCGCCGGACGCAAGGCGAAGGGCGCCGCGGCGGAGGCCCAGGAGCGGCTGGGGCGCCAAGCGCTCCATGCGTGGCGCCTGTCCTTCGCGCACCCGCGCACGGGCAAGGTGCTGAAGCTGGAGGCGCCCATTCCCGCGGACTTGGAGGCGGCCCTGACGCTGCTCCGGGCCACCGTCCCCGCGCCGGAGGCCCCGCCCGCCACCCGAAAGCAGCCCGCGCCCCGGAAGGCGGCGGGCGGCTCGAAGCGGACTACAGGCCGGACACGCTGAGCGACTGCTGGCGCTTGGACAGCACCTTCACGGGCTGGATGGCCATCACCCGCATGAAGACGGACAGCAGCTCCGGGTCGAACTTGTTCCGCATCTCCGACCACATCAACATCAGCGCCACCTCCGGGCCGTAGGCATCCCGGTACGGGCGCTTGGAGGTGAGGGCGTCGTACGCGTCGCAGATGGCGATGATCTTCGCGTACACCCCGAGGTTCGTCTTCGGGATGATCATCTGGATGTTGCCGCGGGAGTCGCGCACGGCGGTACCGAAGTCCGTCTTGTGCTCGAACGTCGTCACCACGCGCAGCAGCGTGGAGCGGCTGAAGCCCTTCTCCATCAGGATGTTGCGCACGGAGATGAGCGGCGCGCGCTGCACCGTCTGCTTCTCCTCGGGCGTCAGCGCGCCTCGCTTCGTCGACAGCTCTTCCGACAGCGTGGCCATGCCGGCGTCGTGGAAGAGGGCGATGTAGCCCAGGTCGCGCAGTTGCGGCTTCGTCAGCCCCAGCTCCGCGCCGAAGACGACGCTCATGAGGCACACGTTGACCTGGTGATACACGAGGTAGTCATCCTCGCGCCGCATGGTCGTCATGCCCAGGAAGTGCGTCCGCTGCTCGTAGGAAATGTCGACGAAGTCCTGCACCAGGCGCAGCGCCTTGGAGGCGTTGATGGGCTTTCCGGCGCGCACCGACTGCAGGTACTTCGTGAGGAAGAACACGGCGCGCGCGTAGATGGTCATCGCGTACTTCTTGCGGTCCACCTTCTGGTCGCCCGGGTTGTCCAGGTCCTTGTTCAGCTTCTCCTTCAGCTTGGAGAACTTGGCCACCCGCATGTTGAGCAGCTTGCGGTTGGACAGGCCGTCCTCTTCGGACGCGGTCGTCTGCTCCTTGCTGAAGATCCAGATGAAGTTCTTCAGCTCCGGAACGGTGACGGGCTTGGTGAGCGTGAAGCCGCCCACGTCCTTCGAGCGCAGCTCCGTCAGCAGGTATCGCTGGTTCTCGATGGAGTTGAGGTCCACCTTCACCAGCATGCCGTTCAGGTAGAACGACTCCTTGACGCCCGTGAGCTCCAGGCGGCCTTCCTTGCCGATGATTTGATTGATGATGTCCTGGAGCTGGTGCAGCGGCTTCTGGAAGACCGCGTTCTCCGGGTCATACATCTTCACCGAGCGCACCAGCATGTACAGGCCGGCCACCAGCGAGCGCGCCAGGCTCTGGAGCTTCTCGTTGTGCTCGCGGCCGAACTCGCTGGTGTTCTCGTCCTGCGACTGGGTGATTTTCAGGTTGTCGGCCATACGCCTATGCCTCCTCCGACAGCGCCGAGTCTCCGAAGAGCGCCTTCTTCGTCTGGTACATCGCCTTGCGAGCCGAGGTGAGGACCTCCAATGGCTGGTTCTTGTCCTCCACCACCGCCTGCAACAGCTTGTAGCCCTGGATGGAGCACGCGCCGCCCAGGCCGTGGATGGCCAGCAGCTTGTCCTCCAGCACGCGCTTCTTGTTGAGCAGCGAGGGCTTCGTCGCGAGCATCTGCTGCATCATCGACAGGGCGCCCGGGGTGCCCGTGGAGCCGATGGCCGCGTACACCGCGGCGCGCTCGTCGGGCGTCTTCTTGTCGAAGCCGGGCTCCCGCACCAGGCGCATCAGGTCCGCGTAGCCCTTGTCGCGGTCGAACTCCGGCAGCAGCTTCGCCGCCAGCATGCGCACCTGGGAGATGGAGTCCGTGAGTGCGTCCGCGATGATGCGCCGGGCCTCGCCCGTGCGTCCGCGGCCGATGATGTTGAGCACCTCCAACTTCACCACCAGGTTGGGGCTCTTGAGCACCTGGCCGAACATCTTCACCCGGTCCGGGTGGTTGCTCTTCTCCAGGATGTAGACCATGTCGCGCACTGTCTGCGGCCGCTCTGACATCAGCCGCGCGACGAAGGGCTCGGGCACCTCGCGCGCGAAACCCGCGAGGGCGTCACAGAGCAGGGTGCGGTTGTCGGCGACCTCGATGCTCTCCAGCACCGACAGCAGGGGGATGATGGAGTCCCGGTCCAACACCTGGAGGTAGCGCGACACGTCCGCGGGGTTCTTCGGTCGCGTCGACTTGAGCGACTCGCCCACCCGCATCAGTCGCTGCTCCTCGCCCATCTTGTGGAGGAAGTTCTCCAACATCTTCGCCAGGTCCTCGCTGCCTTCGCGCTGGGACAGCGCGCGCAGCTTGAGGACGATCTGGTTGATGGTGCCGAAGTCGTCCTGGAGGAGGAGCATGTCCAGCAACTGCACGAAGATTTCCTCGAGCAGAGACGCGTCATCCACGCCGCCTTCCACCACCTGGAACACGGCGCTCACCAGCTTGGGAAACAGCCGGGCGTTCTCCTCCTCGGAAACTTCGCGCTGCAGCTTCGCCTTCAGCTCGTCCGAGGCATGCCGTCCACCCACCACGAGCCCGCGAATCTGCTCCACGCCGTCCAGCTTGGCGTCCAAGTCCTCCGCGGACACGCGCGCGAAGCGCAGGTAGTCATCCGAGTTCGTCTGCAGGCGCGAGTAGAGGTAGCCCACCACCTTGTCCACCTCGACCTGCACTTCCTCCTCGCTGGCGTTCTCCATGGAGAAGCCTTCCACCACCACGTACTCCACGTGCTCCATGCTCGCGCGCCACAGCTGCGCCAGCACATCCTCCGCGCCGCGCTCCGGCTCGGACAGGGCGATGAGCGTGAAGGTGGTCAGCTCCTCCACCGTGAGACCCGGGCGGAAGATGAGCTGCCGGATGCCGTCGCGGAAGAACTTGTAGGGCAGCGGGGTGTCCTCGGAGAACAGCGACTCACCGAGGAGCAGGAAGTTCTGCTGCTCCACCTTCATCGACAGGGGACCGAACTTGTCGGTGTAGGAGGCAATCGACTCGAGCGCCTTCCCGAGGAACTCCGGGAAGCGCGACTCGTTGTGGCGATACATCCCGATCTGCTTGATGCCCTTGAGCAGGTGGAAGGCGAACGTCTTCGCCAATTCAACCTTCTCGCGTGCCTCAGGCGAAAGCTGGGGCTCCGCGTTGGATTCTTGGATGGCTTTAGGGGGGTGGGCCATGCTGTCACCCAAGCCTAACCCGATTTTGGACGGCTACCCAGGAGACGGCCCGTAGCAGTCTCATGGCTTGGGTGTCGTCCCCGTGACGGGGCATGAGAATGACGGGGATTCCCGGTTGTGTTGCCACATGCGTCATCCGCCGGAACGGGGCGACGTCCATGGCTCGGTTGCTGACGTGCTCGCTATTGCTGGTTTCGTTGACGGGGTGCTTCCGGATGAGCCTCCGTTCCGGAGCGCCGCGCGGAGGAGCGCCCGAAGAGCAGACCGGAGTGAGCCTGGTCGCCGGACTGACGACCTCGAATGTGGTGACGCCGGAGTGCCAGCACGGCTTCTCCCGCGTGGATGTGTATTGGCCGTGGTGGGGCCCCGTCGTCTTCGCGGCGACCTTCGGCGTCGTCGCGCCGCTGCGCACGGAGTACGTGTGCGCGGATGCCGCGGATGCCGCTGGCCTCGTGCCGCCCGAGCCCGTGCCGTCCTCCCACTCGCCGCTCTGAGCGAGACGGCCCGGGTGGGTGCTCGCCGCCTCCTGGACGGGGTTTCAGGAGGCACGCCGCACCCGCCCTGGAAATGAGCGAGGCGGCGAGGATTGCTCCTCGCCGCCCCGGGTGTCTCAGCGGTGTTTCACCCGGCCTCCAGGAGGAGGCCCGGGCACGTGGCCTACGCCTCCTTCTGCGGCGGCGGGGACACGGCGGCGCTCGGGCCCTTGAGGGCGGAGCGCAGCAGGAACAGCGTCAGGCCGGCGAAGAAGAGCAGGCCCCAGAGGTTGGACCACAGCGGGTGGGCGTGCTCGCTCTCGCCTACCATGTTGAGGAAGCTGCCCAGGCCGCCATGGTTGCCCAGCAGGGCAGGCAGGTTCAGCGCGCGGGTGCCTGCTCCGTCGGTGACGATTTCCAGGAAGGCGATGAGCACTCCCGCGATGGAGCCACCGGCGATGAAGCCGGAGGAGAGCAGGGTGCCCGGCGAGAAGTCGGACTCGCCGCCGCGGATGCGGTCCACGAAGTAGCGCACCATGCCGCCCACGAAGAGCGGCGCGCTGCTGCTGATGGGCAGGTACACGCCCACCGCGAAGGGCAGGGAGGACACGCCGCACAGCTCCAGCATCAGCGCGATGAAGACGCCAAGGAGCACCAAATCCCACGGCAGCTTCTGGGTGAGGATGCCGTCGATGATGAGCGAGAACAGCTGCGCCTTGGGCGCCGCGTAGCGCGTCAGCTGCTGGCCTTCGTAGACGCTGATGCGGCCGCCGATGCCCGGGTCCACCACGTACTGGATGGTGTCGGACTCATCGGGCAGGTACTTGCCCGCGGGCACCACCGTGTCCGCGCCGCGCACGTAGCCTTCCTTGTACGTGCGCTCCGGTCCGTCCGTGACGGTGCCCAGGTCCGCCACCTTGATGGGGGCGCCGCTGGGAACGTTGAGCGTCACCGCGCCCAGGTCCTGCGAGGACACGTCGCGCCAGCTGCGCAGCTCCATCGCGCCGCTCTGCGTGTTCAGCTCGTAGCCCTGCGCCCAGACGGCCTTGCGCAGCGCTGCCTCGTCCAGGCCGCGGGCCGCCATCGTGTCGGCGGAGACGGCCCAGGGGAAGGTGTGCTGGACGCGCGTCTCGTCGGAGAACTCCGTCACCTTCACTCCCGGGTGGGGCTCGGGGATGGTGACGGTGGCGCCGCGGTTGAGCGTCACCAGCACCAGGCCGATGAACATCGCGCTGGTGAGCACACCGACGAACAGCGCCAACTGCTGGCGCCGGGGCGTGCCGCCCACCAGGAAGGCCGTCTTGAGGTCCTGCGCGGTGGTGCCGCCGTTGGACGCGGCGATGCCGACGATGGCCGCCGTGGTGAGGGCCATGAAGCGGTCCTCGGACGACGTCCAGCCCATGAGCAGGTAGACGAGGCAGGTGATGAGCAGCGTGGCCACCACCATGCCGGAGATGGGGTTGGACGAGCTGCCAATCTCACCGGTGATGCGCGCGCTCACCGTGACGAAGAAGAAGCCGAAGATGACGATGAGGACGGCGGAGATGAAGTTCACCTCCAGCGGCGGCGCCAGCCAGATGGCCAGCACCAGCAGCGCGCTGCCACCCAGCACCACGGTGATGGGCAGGTCCTGCTCCGTGCGCAGCAGCTGCGGCATGGCGCCCTGGCCCCGCGACGCCTTCAGCGACTCCAGGCTGCGCTTGAAGGCCCCGATGATGGTGGGCAGCGAGCGGATGAGGCTGATGAGACCGCCCGTCGCCACCGCGCCCGCGCCGATGTAGAGCACGTACGCATTGCGAATCTGGTCCGGCGACATGTCCCGGATGAGCTGGCCGTTGTGCATCAGCAGCGGCGTCTCCAGCCCGCTGCCGAAGAACGAGATGGCCGGGATGAGGATGAGGTAGCTCAGCACACCACCGGCGAAGGTGATGGCCGCCACTCGGGGGCCGATGATGTAGCCCACGCCCAGCAGCTCCGGGCTCACCTCGGTGGAGACGGTGGCGCTCTTGAGCCCCTGCAGCGGCGTGCTCAGCACCTCGCGGAACAGCTTCATGCCGGAGTAGGCGAGCTTGTAGACGCCGCCCACCACGAAGCCGGTGATGACGGTGCGGGCGTTGGTGCCGCCCTGCTCGCCGACGATGAGCACGTCCGCGCTGGCGGTGCCCTCCGGGTAGGGCAGCTTGCCGTGCTCCTGGACGATGAGGCCCTGGCGCAGCGGAATCATCATCAGCACGCCGAGCACGCCGCCCAGCGCCGCCGTGAGGAAGGCGTGGGTGAGGCTGATGTCGTAGCCCAGCAGCAGCAGGGCGGGGAGCGCGGCGGCCACACCGAAGGAGATCGACTCGCCGGCCGAGCCCGTCGTCTGGACGATGGTGTTCTCCAGGATGCTGGAGTTGCCCAGGGCCCGGAAGATGGCGATGGAGAGCACCGCGACGGGAATGGACGCGGAGACCGTGAGGCCCACCTTGACGGCCAGGTACACGGACGAGGCGGCGAATACGATGCCCAGCACCGAGCCGAGCACCAGGGCTCGTATCGTCATCTCCGCCGGAGACTTGTCGGGGGGGACGTACGGGGTATGGGCGACTGTCGCGAGCATTTGCGCGATCGGGACGCGATCCTCGGAGAGCGGCGGCGAACCGTGGGCCAAGCAGGGGGCTCCTTCGAAGGGAAACCGGCTCTTTCTAGCAGGCCCCCGGCTGGCCGTGAAACAACACCCTCAAAAGGCAAGCGCCCCCGCCAGTAGGGCGGAGGCGCCTTGATGCGGGCCTGTCCCGGAATGCCGGGGCACTGGCCGGGGCAATCCCGGCTCACTGCTGGGCGGCGACGGCCTCGGGGTCCACCTCGGCCATGAGCGCGGCCAGCTCCGACTTGAGCTTGTCCTTGGCGCGAATCTCCAACTGGCGGGCCCGCTCGCGCGAGAAGCCGAAGTGCTCACCCAGCTCCTTGAGCGTCATGGGGCGCTCGTTCATGACGCGTTGCTCGATGATGAAGCGCTCACGCGGGTCCAGGCGCATCAGCGCGGTACGGACGCGGGCGTTGATGAGGCCCGCCTCCTCCTTGTCCGCGAACTCGTCGTCCTGCGGGGCCGCGGCGCTCACCACGAAATCCACGTGGCTGTTGCCGCCGTCCTCGCCCATGGGCGCGTCCAGCGACAGGTCACGGCCACCCATGCGCTGCTCCATCTCCCGCACCTCGCCCGGCTTCACGTGGAGCCGGCGGGCGATGTCATCCACGTTCACCGCCGCGTCACCGCTGCCAAACTTCTCCAACTCGCGGCGCGTGCGGGCCAGACTGAAGAACAGCTTCCGCTGCGCCTGGGTGGTCCCCAGCTTCACGAGCGACCAGCTCTTGAGGATGTAGTTCTGGATGTACGCGCGAATCCACCACACCGCGTAGGAGATGAGGCGGATGCCCTTGTCCGGATCGAACTTCTGCACGGCCTTCATCAGGCCGATGTTCCCCTCCTGGATGAGGTCGGACATCTTGATGCCGTATGAGCGGTACTCATAGGCGACCTTCACCACGAAGCGCAGGTTGGCCGTCACCATCCGGTGCCCGGCCGCCAGGTCGCCCTTGAGGAAGCGGCGAGCGAGCTCCTGCTCCTCCTCCACCTTGAGGAGGGAGTAGTGGTTGATCTCCGAGAGGTACATCGCCAGGGAGCCGGAGTTGGACGACTGCTCGGTGGATGCCTGCATGAATGATTTCTCCGACAGTGAGCCTCGCGGTGAGGCTGGGATGGATGGATTTCGTCTGACAACGTGACGAAGGGAGCTTGAGCAACAGAAATGCCAACCTGCCCCGAAGGGCCATTCCCAATGTCTGCGAGGGGTTGGCGTGCTCCAGCGGCGTGTACAGCGCCGCAATCCTGTAACCGTTACGTCGCACCGGCATGAATCGCCGGATGCGCTAGCTGTAGGAGCTTCAGAACTGTTCGCATTCAAGCCTCCCGGGGGCTGCGCAGGGCCGTGCTCCCTGTGAGGGCGCGGCCATTGGAGCGATGCCCGTCACACGACGTGGCCGCCCGCGGGAAAAGGCGTAACGACGCCTCAGGCCGCTGACACACCCGGGCCGCCGGCACGCGCGGTGGGCGGCCTGGCGGTCAGGCGCGAGGACCGAGGTCTGGGTGTCAGGAAGCGCGCGCTTGGGGCGGGCGAGTGCCCTCGCTGGCGACGCGCTGGGACTCCGTGAGAACAGCGCGTCTCAAGTCCGTCAGCAGCCGCGTAGCCTCTCCCTGTTGGAGCGGACGACCGCCGAAGCGGGCTTCCAGGTAGCGCCGGGCGACGGGCGTCAGGGCGGGGGACAGCGGGTGTCGCTCCCGGGCAAGCCGGGCGTCCAGTGCTTCCAGTGTCTCACCGTCGACGCGTGTGATTCGCGCGGAGGCGAGCTGCGCCTCCACCGCGTCCGCGAAGCGCGTGGCCTCCAACGGCCGCTCACGCGACAGGAACTGCGTCAGCAACCGCCAGGCGGTATAGGCCGCGGCGGCCGCGAGCAGCGCGGCACCAAAGGCCCGGGGGGGCGGCGCGCGGCTGGGCGGCTCGTTCTTCTTCGGGATCTCGTGCGAACGAGTGAGCGAGCGGACGACCGTCAGCTGATCGCGGAAGTTGTAGTCCAGGACGACGTCACGCCACTGCGACTCCACGACTTCATAGAAGTTGATGAGCTGCTCCAGCAGGCGAGGGGACTGGCTCGCGCGGTGGGCCGGCGGCGTCGCGTCCACGGTGATGAAGCCGCGCCCCGGCACCAGCACGTGCGTCCAGGCATGCGCATCACCCGCGCGGACCACGTAGCCGCCCGTCACGCGCTCGCCGCCGAAGAAGCCGGTGGCCAGCCGCGCCCGCATGCCCTGGGTGCGCAGCATCAACGTGAGCGCAGTGGCGAAGTGCTCGCAGTGGCCCTGCTTGCGCTGGAAGAGGAAGTCGGCGACCGGGTCCGGCACGTCGCCGCTCAACTCCAGCGTGTAGCTGTATTCGCGTTGCAGCCACGCGGACAGCTTCCGCGCGGCGGCCAGCGGGTCGCGTTCGCCATTCAGCACCCGCGCGGCGGTCTGGCCGACGCGGATGTCCAGTCCCTCCGGCAGCGACAGCAGGGCATCCTGCTCCTCCGGGGGCAGGTCCTGGACGTCGTCGCCACTGGCACCGGGCGGGAGGCTGTAGGCCTCATATGAATAGGAGATGCCGGAGTCGCGGAAGCGCACCTCGCCGCCGCCCAGTTCGTGGATTTGCGTGCGCCGGGAGCCCATCTGTGTGTTGGCCACGGCGTTGCCCAGCCGCGAGGGCGTCTCCAGCGCCACCAGCGTGCGCGCGCCGTACGCGGGCATCAGCTCCACGTGCTGGTGGACCAGGTTCTTCTGACCCGGCCGCAGCGTCGTCATGAACTCGGAGCCGTCGCTGGTGGCGCGCGCGTTGGACCACTCCATGCCGTCGAAGACGTCATAGGTGCGGCCCACCCAGTACGCGTCGAGCGCTTCCTTCTCCGGGTCCGGGGTCAGGGTGGCGCGCAGCACGATGCGCGGGTTGCCCTTGATGGTGCCCGCGCCGCCCAGGCGCACGGTGTTGGAGAAGCCCGCGGTGGCCACGCCCAGTCCGGGCGAGGCGCTGGGGCCAATCATGTTCCAGTTGAGGCGGGGGAAGAGGACGAAGAAGGCCACCGCGCCCACCACGGCGAAGCCCACGCCCATGGCCAGCGGGCCCATCACCGCGCGCACTGGCACCGGCTCGCCTTCGGGGACCGCGGACTCCACCACGCCCAGCGCCAGGGCGATGCTGGCCAGCACGCCGAAGAGAATCAGGAAGAGGCCGTAGATGAGCTCGCCGGAGAGCGCCGCGCCGCCCGCGACCATCAACAGGCCGGACAGGTGGACCTGTCCGTCGGTGGCCGCGTCCGGCGTGGACAGCAGACGTTGCGCGGAGATGAGGCCGGCGAAGGCACAGGCCGCCACCACCAAGTTGAGCGAGCCCGCGAGCACGTTCGTTCCCAGCGTCAGCGCCACGGCCAGCAGCAGCAGCGCGGTGAGCTTCACCCGGTTGGCGAAGGGGCGCCGCCCCGCCAGCGCGATCACCAGGGCCACGCCGTAGAGGACCAGCGACCAGATGGGGAGCTGGCCCGACACCGCCATGGAGGCGAAGGCGAACCCGGAGCCCAGGTCTCGCAGCACCAGCCTCAGCCGCGTGCCCTTCCTCATGCCGCCTCCTCGTCACCGCGAGGGCGCTCGTGCCCCAGCCACGCCAGCGCCCGCAGCAGGCGCCGCTCCTGGGCCGTGCCCGCGGCGGGCCGGATGCGCTCCTCCGGCGTGTCCAGGCCCACCTCGTGGCCTTCTTCGATGAGCCGGCGGGCCAGCGCGGCCACTTCCTCGCAGCGGCGCTCGAGCGCTTCCGCGTCGAGCCCGTTCGCCACCGTCAGCACGAAGGTGCGCCGCTCCTCGTGCTCGCGCTCCACCCGCAGCAGCTTCCCTGCGGAGGCGCTCTTCATCCAGTGGATGCGCCGGGCGTCCTCACCCGGCGCCAGCTCGCGCAGGCCGCTCAGGTCCCCGTTGCCGTCATTGCGGCGGGGGTTGCCCGCGTCACCCACGGGGCCTTGCTCCGGCGCGCCCGGGTCCTGACAGGCGTAGGTCCGCCGCGGGTAGATGAGCAGCGTGCTCTCCAGCGGAAAGGTGCGCGTCTTGGCGAACAGCCCCAGCGGCCAGGTGGTGGTGACACGCACGCCCGTGAGCCGCACGGGCCCGCGCTGGGGCGCGGTGAGGTCCGCGCGCACGACGTGGTCCACGCCCGTGGGCAGGTAACCCACGCCGCCCGCGCCGGTGAGCGGCGAGTCCGCCTCTGACAGCGTGAGGGCGAAGGCGTGGCCCTGACCGCGGGAGATGGCCCACCGGAAGGCGAAGGGCTCCTGGGCGAAGGCCGCGTCCGCGCCCACGCGCCGCACCGACAGGTAGCGCAGGCAGCGCTCGGACAGGACGCCCGACACCACCACCATGCTCAGCAGCAGGCCCAGCAGCAGGTAGAGGAGGTTGTTGCCGGTGTTGAGCGCGCCCAGGCCCACGCCGAACGTCACCACCAGATAGGTGCGTCCGATGCGCGTCACCTTGAGGGTGCGCGGCGGGCGGAGCCGCGAGCGAACCCGGGCCCACCATGACGGCAGCCGGGGCTTCAACGGGGCGCCGGGACCTTTCGGGCAATCTCCTCCAGCAGGTGCGCCGCCTCGTCGCGCGCGGACACGCCCTGCACGGCGCTGCGCAGCATGATGCGGTGGGCCCAGCAGGGCACCAGCACCGCGCGGACGTCACCGGGCGTGGCGAAGTCCCGGGCGTCCCACAGCGCGTGAGCCCGTGCGGCCGCGCCCAGCGCGAGCACCGCGCGGGTGGAGGCGCCTCGCTCCAGGTCGCCGTGCGAGCGCGTGGCCGTGGCCAGCCGCACCACGTAGTCCGCGACCGACGCGTCCAACCGCAGCGCCGCGGCGAACGAGCGCAGTGACGCCAGCTCTTCGGGACCGGAGACGGTCTCCACCGCGTCCAGGGGCGGCGTGCCATCGCGGGTGACGAGCAGCCCGGCCTCCACCTCCGGCGTCGGGTGGCCCAGGGACATGCGCACCATGAAGCGGTCCAGCTGCGAGTCCGGCAGCGGGTAGGTGCCGGAGAAGTCCACCGGGTTCTGCGTGGCCACCACCGTGAAGGGCGCGGGCAGCGCGTGCGTGGCGCCGTCCAGGGAGACCTGGCCCTGGGCCATGGCCTCCAGCAGCGCGGACTGGGTGCGCGGCGGGGCGCGGTTCAGCTCATCCGCCAGCACCAGCTGCCGGAAGAGGGGACCGGGACGGAACTGGAAGGTGGCCGTCTGCGCGTGGAAGACCTGGGCGCCCAGCACGTCGGCGGGCATCAGGTCCGCGGTGAACTGGACGCGGGCGAAGCTCAGGCCGCAGGCCTTGGCCAGGGCCTCGGCGAGCGTCGTCTTGCCCACGCCCGGGACGTCCTCCAGCAGCACATGGCCGCCGGCGACCAGGGACGTCACCACGAGCTGGAGTTGGGAGGATTTTCCCTGCACCGCGCGGCCCAGCTGGGTGGCGATGCGTTCCATCGCCGAGCGCGCGTTTGCGGGGGAAGGCACCGGGGAGAGGGCGCGGGCAGGCTGGTTCATCTGCCGCCACTGTAGCCGACTCCCTCGATTGCCAACACGCTTCGCGTCCGGGCTTGCAGCGCGGACGCTCCCTCCCTCCCGAGGCGGCGAAGGGCCTACGCCAGGAAGACGTCCTCGGGCGTGTAGTAGGCAGGGCGCGGCGACGTCCCTGTGCCCACACCGAAGTACCGGAACATCCGCTCGTGGTGGGTGGCCAGGCCGCGCAGCTGGACGGGGCGCTCCACCAGGCCTCGCGTCAGGACTCCCACTGCGCTGTCCTTGAACTCCCGCAGGTGGGCGAAGTCCAGGACGACCTCGCACCCACTCAGGGCGCTCAGAGAGGTCCGGACCTCTTCCGCCGTCTTGCCATCCAGCGTGCCCTCCAGTCGCAGCGTCACGGAACCTGCGGACTCCTCACGGTGGATTTGTAGCCCCGACATTGCAGTGCTCTCCAAGTTGGCGCAGAGCATTGGTTGGAGCGTCATCGCTCCAGTCCTTCCACGGAGGACCCGTGGGGTTCTCCCGCCCGGCGCACAGTGCCCATGGTCCGCGGGTTTGGTTACCCCTCACATCGCAACTTTCTCGCGACTGTCGTGCAGCCGTCGCAAGGCTTGTTGCTCAGCGCTCAGCTCTTCTGGCCATGCGCCTTCTGGGCCTCTCTCAGTGTGAGCTGCTTCTCCTGATCGGCCTTCAGCTTGCGGAATTCCTTCACGACCTTGGCGGGGTAGCCGGCCATGAACTTCGTGCGCGCTTCCTTCTTGGCCAGGATGCGGCGGGCCAGCCCGGGGCCGGCGTTGTAGGCGACCAGGGCCTTCTCGACGGTGCCGAAGCGCTGGATGAGGTCCGCCAGGTACGCGGTCCCCAGCTCCACGTTGGTCTCCGAGTCGAAGAGGTTGCTGGCGCGGCCCAGCCGCAGGCCGGCCTTGTCCGCCAGCCAGGTGCCGGTGTCCGGCATCACCTGCATCAGACCCATGGCCCCTACGTGGGACACCGCGTAGTTGTTGAAGGAGCTCTCGCAGCGGATCACCGCCACCACCAGGAGCGGGTCGATGTTGTTGCGAGCCGCCTCGCGGACGATGGCCACCGCCAGCCGGCGCTGCTGCCGGTCGGGGAGGCCAGAGGCCTTCACCATCTCCGTGATGCCCAGGGCTTCGGCCTCGGCGTGGTGGGCCTCATCCTCGTAGAGGTGCAGCTTCGCCAGGGCCGCCTTCAGCTCGGCGTCGCGCTCGGCCAGCTTCGCGCGCAGCTCCGTCACCTCCGGCCCCTCGCCCTGGGCGCCTTCCGGCACCTGCACCGGGAACGCGGCCGCCCCCGTCCCCGTCC
>NZ_JAAEAH010000066.1 GCF_010998615.1 Myxococcus sp. CA023
CACGCGTAAGATCGTCGGCAGCGTCAGAGGTGTATAAGAGACAGGTGGGGTGGGGCGGTGGCTGATTCGAGGCGGTGGTCCAATTTTGTATTCGCCGGGCTTTTTGCCCTGGCGCTGATTCTCTTCTCCAGGATTCTGCTGCCGTTCCTGATGCCGGTGTTGCTGGGCGGCTTCCTGGTGGTGCTGTTCATGCCGGTGCAGGACTCCCTGTGCCAGAAGCTGGGGGGCCGCAAGTCTCTCAGCGCCGGGGTGTCCACCGTCACTGTGTTCGTCCTCATCCTGGCGCCGCTGGCGCTGGTCGGGTGGATGGTGGCGCGCGAGGTGTTCCAGCTCGTGGGCCAGGCGCAGGTCCTGCTGGAGGAGCAACACCAGCGTCACCCGTTCCTCGCCAGCCTGCCGCTGGGCTTGGAGCGCTATCTCCGGCTGGACGTGGACAGTGCGGAGACGGAGCGGGCGCTCCTGGCCGCGATGACGGGCGGCGCGTCGTTGCTGCGCGACGTGGCGGCGGCGGGCACGGACCTGGTCATCAACCTGTTCCTGATGTCCGTGGCCATGTACTACTTCTTCCTCGACGGGCGCCGGCTGGTGGCCGAGGTCATGCGGCTCATCCCGCTGGACAGGCGCTACTTCGAGGCCTTCGCGCGCGAGTTCACCGACGTCGCCTACGCCATCATCTATGGCAACACCGTCACCGCGCTCATCCAGGGCGCCGTGGGCTTCATCGGGCTGCTCATCGCGGGGGTGCCGCACGCCGGCGTGTGGGGCGCGGCCATGGTGCTGGTGGCGCTGGTGCCCGTGGGCGGCACGGCCCTGGTGTGGGGGCCCATTGGCGTGGTGCTCATCGCCGCCAACCAGGTGAGCGAGGGCGTGTTCCTCCTGGCCTGGGGCGCCTTCCTGGTGGGCAGCATCGACAACGTCATCCGGCCCCGGTTGTGTGGCTCGCGCATGGCGCTGCACCCGCTGCTCGTCTTCCTGTCCATGTTCGGCGGGCTGGCCGTGTTCGGGATGATGGGCCTGCTGGTGGGGCCGCTCATCGCCTCCATCTTCATGGCCATGGTCCGCATCTACCGCCGGGACTTCCTGGGCATCGGCCGCGCCGAGCACCTGTCGGCCCATGACGAGAACACGTCGGTGCCTCCCACGTCCGAGCCCGTTTCCTCCCGCATGCCTCCCGCGGCGCCGGCGATGGGACCCGCCGCGACGCTCAACGCCTGAGCGGCGGGAGAACCGCCGAGCCTGGACTTCCCCGATGGGGTGGGTGAACCTCCCTGGGGAATGACGACCGCCCGACACTCGATGGTTCGCTGGGGGCTGTGGTGTGCCCTGGTGATGGCGCTGGCCTCGCCGCAGGCCCTGGCCGCCGCGGCGAAGCAGAAGGCCTCGGGACCGGCGAAGCCGAGCGTCGTGGTGCTGGAGGTGGAGGGAGATGCGCGGCGGCGGCTGGGCCCTTTCCTGGAGGTGGCGCTGGATACGGGCTCTGGCGGCACGGTGGGAGACGCGCCGGCACGCACGCCCCTGGCGCGGCTGACGTTGGGGGGCACGACGACGTGGCGCAACTACTGCGCGCGGCCCGGCGTGAAGTCCTGTGGCGAATATGACCGGCTCCCGGCGAACGAGCGCCTGGGGGACACGGTGAGCTATGCGTCGTCGGTGCCGTACCTCGGCATCGCCGCCGAGCTGGAGTTGCTGCCGCTGGCGCACTGCGAATCACTGCTGCGCGGCCTGGGCCTGTCGCTGGGCTACCGGCGTGGGTATTCCTCCACCAACGTGACGCTGGTGAGTGACGCCGGCCGGTCGACCACGCGCGAGGTGGTGGCCACCGACTCGGTGCTCACCGCGCAGGCGCTGTACCGCTACTTCTTCGGCATGGGGGAGGCGAACGCGTCGCTGGGCCATGCGGGGCTGCGCGCGGGCCTTCTCACCCGCGCCTTCGACGTGGACGCATCCTCCAACATCCCGCTCACCGGGACGCACCGCTTGTTTCCCGCCGTGGGGTTGGAGGTGTCGGTGCCGCTGCTGCGCTGGGTCCGGCTGGAGGGCGCGGGTCAGTTCTTCCTGAGCCCGAAGCCGGGCAAGGGCCTGGGCGCCGGCAGCGCGGCGCTGGACGCGGAGGTCAGCGACTACGGCACGTCGGTGTCCAGCTTCGGCTGGGAGGCGGAGCTGGGCGTCGGGGGCGACATCTGGGGGCCCTTCGGTTACTCGGTCCGCTTCCGCCTGTCCCGCTTCCAGGACACGTTCTCCGGCGCCGGCACGAAGCTGGGCTGGGATGAGGGCGGCGTGGCGGCGGAGACGTACTCCAGTCTGCACTGGGGCGTCACCGCGTCCTACTGAGGCGCGTTGCCGGCTCCCACTCCGGCGCGGCGGAGGCGTAGGGTGCGGACATGTCCGAGCACGTGTCCCCCCAGGAGCTGCGCAGGAAGTGGAAGCTGGCGAACGCGGAGCCGCTGGAGGGCGGTCACCGGCTCGAGGCGTACCGCGCGCTGGCGCATGGCTGTCCCGCGTTCGTTCCCAATCTCCTGTCGTTGAGCCGCACGTTGCTGGCCGGCCGGCACGAGGCGGCGGACCCGGAGGCCGCGGTGTCCGAGGCCGAGCAGGTGCTCCGCTCCGCGTCGGACGTCTCCGCGGGGGCTCCGGAGCCCCTGCTAGCGCTGGGACACTTCCTCGCCTCGGTGCGACAGGCGCCCGATGAGGCGGAGCGCGCCTTCTCCTCCGCGGCCAGCGCCGCGATGGCCTTGCTGGAGGAAGCGTGGGCGGGGTGGATTCACGCGCTGGGCGCGCAGGGACAACTGGAGGCGGCGCTGGAGGTGGAGGAACGGGCGCGGAGCCTCTTTCCCAGCTCCAAGGCGATTTCTCAGGCGGTGGCGTTCGCGCGAGCGCAGTCGGGTACGCGCTGACGCGGGTCCCGCCACGTCAGGGCATTCGCTCCAGCGAACTCCGGCCGCCGGCCCGCACGGATTGACGGTGCTGGGCAATCCGGTTGCGGGCCCACTCCGGGGCCAGTTCCAGCTCCTCCGGGAAGAAGAGGTCTTCGCCCAGCCCTTCGACGAGCACCTGGATGAGCGGGTCATCGGGGTACTGCGTGGCCGGGTCGTCGAACACCAGCCCCACGACGACTCCCGTCTTGCCCAGGAAGCGCTGGCTGATGGTGCCGTCCTCGGAGTGCGGCACGACCTTCACCTTCGCGCCAATGCGCACCGGTGCGCCGTCCACGTCATGACAGATGATGAGTGAGGGGTCCTGGATCATGGCGCGTAGGAACGGGGCTTGAGCGACTTCGAGATGACCACCAGCACGACGGTGATGACGACCCATGCGAGCAGGTGGTGGGAGAGGACGTGCCGCCAGTCCTGCTCACAGGCGAGCTCTCCGAGCAGCGCGCCCGTCGAACCCACCGACAGGCCCGCCGCCAGGGCGCGCAGCGGCTGGAAGAAGGCCCCGCGCAGCGCGAACAGCGCCACCACCAGCGGCACCACGCCAATGGCCAGGTGACTGACGGTGCAGACCCAGCCCGGGAGCGATGGGGGACTGTGCGGCGTGCCCCGGGCGAGCACCAGGGCCGCCGCGCTGACCACCGCCAGCCCCACGCCCAGCCGGCGCATCCAGCGGCCCTGGGGAGACAGCGCGCCCCAGGCGCACACCGCGCTGGTTCCCACCAGCATGGCCAGCAGGGGCGCGCGTGCCAGGAGCAGGGGGCCGGTGACCGCGCCCACCGCGAGCATCACTACGGCCGCCAGCAGGCCCATTCCCGCCGACGCCGCCATCAACCAGACGGCCTGCGTGCGCCAGCGCCGCACCGGACGACGAAGCGCCAGTTCGCCCCGGGCCGCGGAGAGCACGCGCTCCAGCGCGGCGTTGTCCTTCGCGGGCGTCTGGGTGAGAAGCTGGTCCAGGTCCATCGGTGGCTTCATCGCGCCACCTCCAGCTCCAACTCGCCCAGCAACTCGCGCAGCTTCTCGTAGCCCCGGTGCGCCCGCAGCCGCGCGGCGCCTGGGCTGATGCCCCGCAGCGCGCCAATCTCCTCGAAGGACCAGCCCTCCACCTTGCTGAGCACCACCGCTTCACGGTGGTCCGGATGGAGTTGTTGCAAGGCGTCCAGCAGGTGCCTGCGCAGCGATGGGTCGCTGTCATCCGGCGCCTGGGGGGCGGGCGTCGCGGTGTCCTCGTGGGATGTGTAGGCGTCCACGTGCCGCTGATGCCTCAGCGCGTCGCGCGCGGCGTTCGCGGCAATGGTCATCAGCCACGGTGTGAAACGGGTGCCGGGCTCGTAGCGGCCCCGCGAGCGGATGACGGACAAGAAGGTGGCCTGGAGCAGATCTTCCGCGAGCGCGCCATTGCGCACCATCCGGGCCAGGAAGCCTTGGACCCGCGGCGCGTGCCGCGCGAAGAGGTCCTCGAAGGCGTCCTGTGCTCCGTCGCGAAACCGTACCATGAGCTCTTCGTCCGATTGGCTCCGCATCACCCTGCTCATCTACGGGCCAACTGCGAAAGTGTTTCCGGCGGTCGCGATTCTCAAGATTTGATGGGGAAAGCGCTGGAAAGTCGCGGGGTTACGCACGCCAGCGACATCCCGTCCTGCCCCGGAGAGCGAGGCCGTTAGTGTTGGGCGCGGAGGCACCTCGGACGCGTGGACCATTGGAGCATCGAAGGCATGGGGGCGGGGTTGGTGGCAAGCCTGCTGGCGGGCACGGCGACGGGACTGGGCGCGCTGCCCGTGCTCGTCACCTCGGAGCTCAGCCGGAAGGCCCAGGACCGGATGTTGGGCTTCAGCGCGGGCGTGATGCTGGCGGCCACGTCCTTCTCACTGGTCATCCCCGCGATGGAATTGGTGAGAGGGCAGGGCCATGACGGGCCTTCGGCGGCACTGCGTGTGGCGGCGGGTGTGTTGCTGGGTGGCCTGTTCCTTCGCGTGTGGCACGACCTGATGCCGCACGAACACGCGCTCAAGGGCCACGAGGGCCATGGCGGCACGAAGTGGAACAGCGCGCTGCTGTTCGTGCTGGCCATGACGTTGCACAACTTCCCGGAAGGCTTGGCGGTGGGCGTGTCTTTCGCCGCGCCGCAGCCGGAGCTGGGTCTGTCGGTGGCGCTGGGCATCGGCGCGCAGAACATTCCCGAAGGTCTGGTGGTGGCGCTGGCGCTGCGGGCCACGGGGGCGTCCGCGTCGCGCGCCGCGTTCCTGGCGCTGCTCACCGGCATGGTGGAGCCGGTCGGAGCGCTGTTCGGCCTCCTGGCCCTGTCACTCAGCTCCGCGCTGCTGCCGTGGGGACTGGCCTTCGCGGGCGGGGCGATGCTCTATGTCATCAGCCACGAGATGATTCCGGAGAGCCACCGCGGCGGTTTCGAGCGCGAGGCCACCACGGGCCTCATGTGGGGCTTCGTGCTCGCGTTGGTGCTGGACATGTCGCTGGGCTGACGCGGCCCGAGGGGGCTACGCGGGCAGCAGCACCAGTCGGGCAATCTCCGGGGGCGCGCCCACGCGCATGGGTGGGCCCACGAAGCCACAACCCCGGCTGACGTAGATGAGCGAGTCGCCCGTGCGGCTCAGGCCCGCGTTGCGGTCTCCCCAGATGAGGTTGCCCATCAGGTTGCCCGGGAACATCTGTCCGCCGTGTGTGTGCCCTGAGACTTGGAGCCCCACACCGCGCCGGGCCACCTCGTCGAAGTTGGACGGCTGGTGCGCCAGCAGCACGGAGGCGCGGTCGGGCCGCACGTCGCGCAGCGCCGCATCCAGGTCATAGCCGCGCTCGCCCAAGCGGTGCGCGCTCCAGTCGTCCACGCCCGCCAACTGGAAGGAGGCCGCGCCGTCGCCAATGGACACGGAGCGGTTGCGCAGCGCGTGGATGCCCAGCCCCTCCAGGAAGGCGACCCACGAATCTGCGCCCGAGTAATAGTCGTGGTTGCCGGTGACGAACCAGGTGCCGTACCGCGCGCTCAGCTTCCCCAGGCTGGCGGCGAAGACCCCCAGCGCATCCACGGAGCCGTCCACCAGGTCCCCGGTGATGGCGATGACGTCCGGCTTGAGTGCGTTGGTGCGGGACACCAACTCATCCATGAAGCGGCGCTGAATCACCCCTCCGATGTGGATGTCGGTGAGTTGCACCAGCGTGAGGCCTTCCAGCTCGCGCGGCAGGTGGGGCAGCCGCACGGGGATGTCTCGCACATCGGGTGGCTGGTACGCGCGCCAGCCGCCGTAGGAGCTCACCGCCACGCCTGCGAGCCCCGCGCCCACCGCGAGCCCCTGGCCCAGCAACGCCCGGCGCTCCGGCGACGCGGGCGCGGTGGGGGTCGTCGTCTCCGCGCGTGCCTTGCGGCGCTCACGCCACGCGGCCAGGGCCCGTACCATGTCCACCGCCAGGGTGAACATGAGCAGGTAGAGGACCAGGCCAATCCACAGGAGGAAGACGATGCCCAGGCGCCGGGCGCCCTCGGAGGGCAGCACGGAGCCAATGGCCCGCGCGCTCAGGGCTCCGACGAAGCCCACGGCGAACAGACCCTGGGCGGTGCGCCGCAGCCACTTGCACTTCGTCACGTCACGGACGAGCCGACGGTAGAGATAGACATGGCCCACCGACAGTACGGTGAGCACGGGAATGAAGAAGAGGAGCAGGCTGACCCAGCGTGGCATCGGGAATCCTGCATAACGGAAGCCTTCCCGCCGCGCTCCAGGATTCCAGGGGGGCAGGCGGGAAGGCGGCATGGACACACCCCTGGCCCCTTTTCCACGCCGCCGCGCCGGGGCAGGCTTCGCCGTCCCGCGAGGCCGATTCCCGGTCCACGCACCCCTTCGAGGTCGTCATGCTCCGCTCCCTGCTGGTTCCCATGCTCCTGGCTGTCTCGCTGCTCGGCTGTGGCGACGACGAAAGCGTCAACCCCGACTCGGGAGACCCGACCAAGGTGACGTACGCGGAGTCGCTCAATGTGGACCTGGCCGAGATGACCCGGCTGGAAAGCGGGCTCTACATCCGGGACACCTTCGCCGTGGAGGATGGCGCGCAGGCCCAGGCGGGCAATCGCGTGCAGGTGCGCTACACGGGCTACCTGCCGGACGGCCGCAGCTTCGATGCCACCGGCAACGGGCCCGCCATCGGCTTCACCTTGGGCGTGGGTGAGGTCATCAAGGGCTGGGATGAAGGCATCGCCGGCATGCGCGTGGGGAGCCGTCGCCGCCTCATCATCCCGTCGTCCCTGGGGTACGGCGCCACCGGCTCGGGCCGCCGGATTCCGCCGTACACGGTCCTCATCTTCGACACCGAGCTCGTGTCCGTCCGCTGACGGAGGCGAGGAACTCCGCTCGCCGACGTGCTATAGGATTTCCTTGTCTTCCGGGAAGTCTGGGTCGGCGTGGACCGGCCTGGAGGTTCGTGGTGACCCGGAATGGGGGAGGCGAGCGATGTCGCGGTCCGAGGCGGAGATGAGTTTGGAAGGCCCCCGAGCAGCAGTCCCGGGGGAGGGCGCGTTCCACGGGCTGCTCACGCAGCCATCGCCCGAGGTGGCTGCGCAGCTCTACGAGGAGTTGGGGAGCTCCCAGCGCGAGCGGCTCCAGAAGGAGGCCGCGCAGGCCGCGGTGGCGGAGCGCCAGCGTCTGGCGGAAGTCCTGCGCCAGGCCCGCGACTTCTCGGGCGCCGCGCGCCTGCTGGATGGCTGCGGCGCTGCGGCCCTGGTGGCGGAGCTGTACGTCCAGGGCGGGCGTTACGTGGACGCGGCGGAGGCGTACCTGCGCGCGGGTGAGGTGGAGCGCGCCGCGGCCGCCTTCGAGCGGGGCGGCGCCATGGAGCGCGCGCTGGAGGCCTACCGCGGCCTGGGCGCGCGTGAGGCCATGGCGCACTGCCTGGTGCGCCTGGGGCGTCCGTACGAGGCGGCGCAGCTCTACCGCGAGTTGGGCCAGCCGCACGCGGAGGTGGAAGCGCTCGCGAGCGTTCCCTCCGGTGACCCGCGTCACCTGGAGTCCGTGCTGCGCATGTGCAAGCTGCTGGATGGCGAGGGCTTCACGCGGCGTGCGCTGGCGCTCCTGGCCGACACGGTGCGCGGCACGGAGTCGGCACGGGGAGACCCGGCGCTGGCGGCGGAGAAGGCCCGGCTGCTGCGCCGCCTGGGCATGGACGCGGAGGCCGAGGCCGTCATCGCGCGTCTGCCTTCGAACGCGGCGGCGCCGGAGTCCAATGGCTACCACTACCTGAAGGCCATCCCCATCTTCGGAGAGCTATCGCTCGAGGACATGAAGGACCTGTACCGCGTGGCGCGGCAGGTGCTCATCCCGGCGGGCGCGGTGCTGCTGGAGAAGGGCTCGCCGGGCAGCGGCCTCTTCGTGCTCCTGGAGGGCGAGGTGGACGTGTTCAGCGGGCCGGAGACGGATGCGCGCCGTCTCAACACGCTGGGGCCTGGCGCCTACCTGGGAGAAATCTCCCTGGTGCAGGATGCCCCGGTGTCCGCCCAGGTCCGCGCGCGCACGGCGGTCCGCGCGCTGCGTGTCACCCGCGCGGGTTTCCAGCACTACCTGGACACGCATGACGCGGCGGCGCTGCGCATCTTCCGCCTCTTCACGCACAACCTCGCGGCGCGCGTGCGGGCGCTCAGCACCTGACGGCGCGCATGTCTGTCATTCCGGGCTCGCGTGCTCGCACCCGCGCCCGGATTGACAACACGGCGTCTGTGCTTTAATTCAAACGCATCATGAGGCCCGTTTTCTTCAACGCCCTGCTGTGTGCGCGCACGTTCGCGCCGGCGGCGGACGTGTGCCTCACCCCCCGTCACGAGGTTCTGCTCGACATTTGAGTTGGCGGACCGGTGTCTCCGGCGCGCGGGTTGGCTGGTTCCCGTGTGCCGTGAGCCCCGGCTCCGCCCTCTCTCTTGTCGCGTCCTCGTGTGCCCTCACGCGTCCCTGAGCGGGCCTGACGTGCCCCTCCGGCGAGTCGCGCGTGCGTGCCGCTGAGGCTGTGGCGGCGTCATCCCTTCATTTCAACCGGCGCCTCAATTCAACCCGCGGGCCTCGCTGCTCGACGGGAACGGGAGTCCTTCATGTCTCGCCACACACGCATCGAGCGGTACCGCAACATCGGCATCATGGCTCACATCGACGCGGGGAAGACGACGCTCACCGAGCGCATCCTCTTCTTCACCGGTCGCATCCACTCCGTGGGAGAGGTGCACGACGGCTCCACGGAGATGGACTGGCTGCCGCAGGAGAAGCAGCGCGGCATCACCATCACCTCCGCGGCCACCACCGCGTTCTGGCAACCCCGGCAGGGGATGGGCGCGGGTGTGCCCCACCGCATCAACGTCCTGGACACCCCAGGGCACGTGGACTTCACCATCGAAGTGGAGCGCTCGCTGCGCGTCCTGGACGGAGCGGTCGCCGTCTTCGACGCGAGCCAGGGCGTGGAGCCCCAGTCGGAGGCGGTGTGGCGGCAGGCGGACCGGTACAACGTGCCGCGCATCGCCTTCATCAACAAGATGGACAAGGTGGGCGCGGACTTCGCCATGAGCGTCGCGTCCATCCAGGCGCGGCTGGGCGCGCGGCCGGTGGCCGTGCAGTGGCCCCTGGGTGAGGGCTCGGAGTTCCGCGGGCTGGTGGACCTGGTGCGCATGCGGGCCGTGATGTTCGACGGGGAGGACGGAAGCTTCGTCGACGGCCAGGCCGTGCCGGAGGCGGTGCGCGCGGAGGTGGAGGCGCAGCGGCTGCGGCTCATCGAGGCGTGCGCGGACGAGGACGCCACCGTGCTGGAGAAGTTCGTGGACGGGCGGTTGGAGAACATCACCACGGAGGACCTGGAGCGCGCGCTGCGCTCGGGCACCCTCGCGCGGACGCTGGTCCCGGTGCTGTGCGGGTCGGCCTTCAAGAAGAAGGGAGTGCAGATGTTGCTGGACGCCATCGTCAACTACCTTCCCGCGCCGTCGGACATGCCCGCCGTGGAGGGCTTTGTCCCGGGCAAGGAGGAGCGTGTGTCCCGGCCCATATCCGATTCGGGGCCGCCTGGCGCCCTGGCGTTCAAGCTCATGAGCGACAAGGCCGTGGGCGGCATCGTGTTCCTCCGCGTCTATTCGGGCACGCTGCGCGCGGGCACCGTCCTGCTCAACCCCGCCACCGGGCGGCGTGAGCGGGTGGGGCGCTTGATGTTCATGCACGCCAACCGCCGCGAAGAAGTGGCGGAGGTCCATGCGGGAGACATCTGCGCGGCGCTGGGCCTGAAGGGCGTGCGCACGGGCGACACGTTGTGCGACCCGGCAGAGCCCATGGTGCTGGAGTCGCTGGGCGTCATGGAGCCCGTGGTGCAGCTCGCCGTGGAGGCGCGCTCGCCCGCGGAGCTGACGAAGCTGGAGGACGGCCTGCACCGGCTGGCGGCGGAGGACCCGTCGCTGCGTGTGGGCGTGGACCCGGAGAGCGGCCAGGTGCTGCTGTCCGGCATGGGTGAGCTGCACCTGGAGGTGGTGGTGGACCGCTTGAGGACAGAGCACGGCGTGGAGGCCCGCGTGGGCCAGCCCAAGGTGGCCTGGCGCGACACGCTCCGGCGTCAGGTGCGGCAGGAGTACCGCCACGTCCGCCAGTCGGGCGGGCCCGGACAGTACGCGTACGTGGTGCTGGACGTGGGGCCGGCACCGCGTGGCGCGGGGCTCGTCTTCACGGACGACACGCGCGGGGGCACCATTCCCAAGGAGCTGGTGCCCGCCATCGAGAAGGGCGTGGCCGGGGCCATGGCCCGAGGCGTGCGGGACGGCGTGCCGCTGGTGGACGTGGAGGTGCGGCTCTTGGATGGGGACACGCACGTGCGTGACTCCACGCCCCAGGCCTTCGCCGTGGCCGGCTCCCTGGCGCTCCAGGCGGCGGCGCACAGGGCGGGCGTGCAGCAGTTGGAGCCGGTGATGGAGGTGGAGGTCACCACGCCTGAGGAGTACCTCGGCGAGGTGTTGGGAGACCTGGCGGCGCGGCGGGGGCGGGTGCTGGGCATGGAGGCGCGCGGCGTGGTGCGGCTCGTCTCCGCGCGGGTGCCCATGGCCAGCCTCTTCGGCTACGTCACCGGGCTGCGAGGCCGCACCCAGGGCCGGGCCCAGGCCAGCATGCGTCTGGGCGCGTACGAGCCGGTGCCAGAGGCACTCCAAGCCTCTTACGCGGCGGAGGCCCGCGCCTGAGGTCAAGGGCGGCCCCGGGAGCCAGGAGTGGCTCCCGGGGCCTGTAGGACATTCCGGGTCTTTCGACTTGGAAGGATCTGGACCCTGTACAAATGTCCATCAGGGGCTACAAAACCGGAAAGCAAGCCGTTGATTTCACGGGACTTCCGGGACGGGAAAGTGCAGGGTCGCGCGCCGATTCTCCGGAATGGGTAGGGGAGACCCCCTGTTTCCATCCGTTCCCAAAGCGGTTCGGCCGGCCGGGCCCGACCGCGCACCGCCAGGCGCCCCGGACATACGTCCGACTGGGCGCGCTGCGCGGGCTTCCTCCCCTGGGGAGGAGGCGGGCTCTCTTCAACGTCAGGACCCCATGACTTTCGACGAACTTCAGCTTCACGACACCCTCCTGCGCGCCGTCAAGGCGGAGGGTTACACCACCCCTACGCCCATCCAGCAGAAGGCCATCCCCCACGCGCTGGCCGGGCGCGATGTGCTCGGCGTGGCCCAGACGGGCACGGGCAAGACGGCGGCCTTCGCGCTGCCCATCCTCCAGCGACTGTCCGCCAAGGCGCCCGCGGGCGGTGCGCGCCCGGTGCGCTGCCTGGTCCTGACGCCCACGCGCGAACTGGCGGGTCAGGTGGGCGACAGCTTCGGGACCTACGGCAAGGGGCTTCCCCTGCGTCACGCCGTCATCTTCGGAGGCGTGGGCCAGAATCCGCAGGTCCAGACGCTGCGCAGTGGCGTGGATGTGCTGGTGGCCACGCCGGGCCGCCTGCTCGACCTGATGGAGCAGGGCTTCGTGTCGCTGCGCTCGCTCGAGGTGTTCGTGCTCGACGAGGCGGACCGCATGCTCGACATGGGCTTCATCCACGACGTGCGGCGCGTCATCAAGGCGCTGCCGCCCAAGCGGCAGACGCTGTTCTTCAGCGCCACGCTGCCCCCGGACATCGTGGACCTGGCGCGCAGCATCCTCACGGACCCCATCCGCGTGGAGGTGACGCCGGCGTCCAGCACCGCGGAGACGGTGAGCCAGCAGGTGTACTTCGTGGAGCGCGAGCAGAAGCGCGGGCTGCTGACGCACCTGCTGAAGGAAGGCAACATCCACCGCGCGCTC
The DNA here is from genome assembly GCF_010998615.1 of Myxococcus sp. CA023. Lineage (GTDB taxonomy): Bacteria > Myxococcota > Myxococcia > Myxococcales > Myxococcaceae > Myxococcus. The sequence goes on from NZ_JAAEAH010000066.1 coordinate 12,218, forward strand.
GTCTTCACCCGCACCAAGCACGGCGCGAACCGGGTGGCGAAGCAGTTGGAGGGCGCGGGCGTCAGCTCGGCGGCCATCCACGGCAACAAGAGCCAGAATGCCCGTGAGCGCGCGCTCGACGAGTTCCGCGCCGGGACGCTCCGCGTGCTCGTGGCCACGGACATCGCCGCGCGCGGCATCGACATCGACGGGCTGAGCTACGTCGTCAACTACGACCTGCCCAACGTGCCGGAGCAGTACGTGCACCGCATTGGCCGCACCGGCCGCGCGGGGGCCAGTGGCACCGCTGTGTCCTTCTGCGACGCCGAGGAGCGCGCGTACCTGCGCGACATCGAGCGCACCATCCGCCGCAACGTGCCCGTGGTGGAGGACCATCCGTACCGCTCGGGCCAGCCCGCGCCGCGTCCCGTGAGTCATGCGTCCGGCGCCGCGCCGGAGGCCCGTCCTTCGGGCAACGGTGGGCGGCCCCAGGGCACGCCGCGTCCCGCGGGCAACGGTGGTGGAGGCGGGCACTCCGCGGGGGCTTCGCGCCGCCGCCGGGGGGGCCGTGGTGGCGCTGGCGGCGGAGGCCGTGGGCAGGGCCGTCCCGAGGGTGGCCGCTCGGCGCAGGGCTCGGGTGGCTCCGGTGGCAACTCCAGCCGGGGTGGCCAGGGCGGTTCCAGGGGTTCGGGTGGCGGCCGTCCCGCGGCGGCGCAGGCTCCGGCGAAGGCCCCTGAGGCATCCCCGCTTCCTCCGCGTCGCTCGTCGCCCAAGTGGTTCTGAGCGGCTGAAGCCAGGCGGCGGCTACGGCCGGCCGTGAAGTCCAGGAAGGGAGCTCGCGCCAATTGGGGCGGGCTCCCTTTCGCGTGTCAGTGGAGGACCATCAGCGCCATGGAGCCGAAGGCGAGCGCCATGGCCAGGATGCCCCAGCGGAACCACTTCTTCGTGAGCAGCAGGTAGTCGTCGAACGAGGCCCCGGTGTCGCCGAAAGCCTCGGCCATGGCCAACTGACGCGCCTGGATGGGGCGCAGCGTGAGCTGCCAGACGATGCCGCACAGCATGAAGCAGACCTGTCCCGCGGCGAGCGCCGGGTTCGTCCACAGGGGGATGTCCTGGAGGTGCGCGCGCAGCATGCCGGTGGCGGCGAGCGCGAAGACGCTGGGCACCAGCAGGTACTTGTCGGTGAACTGCACCAGCCGCAGGGCGTAGGCAATCACCCGGGGCTCGCGCGTCCTGTCCGCGAGCAGCCGCCACACGGCCGTCACGATGATGTCGCCCAGGAACACCACGACGGCGATGAGGTGCAGGAGCTTCAGGACGTTGTGGACGTTCATGGGGCGGGTGTCGGACTTGGAATGAGCGCGAGCAGGTGCTGGGCGAGCACCGCCGCGTGCGGATCGCGGAGCAGCGACAGGTGGGTGCCAGGGACGGGGTAGGCCGAGCAGGCCTGCTGCGTCAACTGGCTCCAGCCGAGCGTGCCGTCTTGCACGAGCGCGTCGAGCGCCGCCGTGCTGGGGCCACTTCGGTCCTCCGCGCGGAACACCGCCAGGGGCACCGGTTGTCCACGGCGGGGCCGGTAGTTCAGGGCGTCATGGGCCCGCGCCACGTTGAGGATGCCCTGCACGTGGACGGGCTGCGCGCCTTCGGGGAGGACCGCCGCGGCCTGGAGCCGTGCGACGAAGAACTGGAGCCGCTCGGCTTCGCCCATGGCGCGCACTTCGGGCAGGGCGAGGTCGATCTTCACGTTGAAGAACGCCACCATGATGCCGGCGAGGTGGAGCATCCACTGCGCCGTGTCCCAGCCCTCGCCCTGCGGCCGGGTGACGTCGGGGAAGGGCGCCAGGGTATCCAGCATGGCGACGACGCCCACCTCGCGTCCGCGGGCCTTGAGCTCCTGGGCCAGCTCGTAGGCGATGTGTCCGCCCATGGAGTGTCCACCGACGGAGTAGGGGCCTTCGGGCTGCATGGCCAGGATGGCGTCCGCGTACCACGTGGCGATGGCCTCCACCGTCTCGTGTGGTGGCACATCGCCATCCAGGCCCTGGGGCTGGAGGCCGAACACGGCGACGCCTTCCAGGTGTCTGGCGAGGGACAGCAGGTAGAACGGCGTCGAGCCTCCACCGGGCACCAGGTAGAGCACCGGCGTCCGGTTCGAGTTCGCGGCGCCGGCGGCCATGAGTGCGTGGGCCTCGGGGGTGAGCGGCACCAGCGGTGAGAGGGCCGCGTTCTCGGTCCGGAGGACCGCCGTGAGCTGCGCGGGCGTCGGGTTCCTGAACAGGGACACCAGCGGAAGCGGGCGGCCCAGACGCTTTTCCACCGCGAGCTTCATCTTGAGCGCCAGCAGCGAGTGGCCGCCCAGGTCGAAGAAGCTGTCGTGGATGCCCACGGCGCGCACGCCGAGCACCTCCTCGAAGAGCCGGACCATCTCCAGCTCCAGGGCATCACGCGGCAGGCCCTCCAGGGCGGTGACGCGCGCGTCGGCGAGCTCCATCGCGCTCAGCGCTCGCGTGTCCACCTTTCCGTTGGGCGCGAGCGGCAGCGCGTCCAGGAGGACGAACTGCCCAGGCACCATGTTCGCCGTGAGCTGCTGCTCGACGAAGCTCCGGAGCTCGGTGGGCTCGGGGCGCTGCGCGGACGCATGGGGCACCACGAAGGCCACCAGCCGGGAGTCTCCACCCGTGCCGCGCACCAGCGCGACGGCTTCACGCACCGCCGGGTGCCGGGCAATGGCGGCTTCGACCTCGCCCAGCTCGATGCGATGCCCGCGCAGCTTCACCTGCCGGTCGGCGCGGCCCACGAACAGGAACGTGCCATCCGCCAGCCGGCGGACCACGTCACCCGTCTTGTACATGCGCAGCGTCGGGCCTCCGGGGAAGGCGTGTTCGATGAAGCGCGACTGCGTCAGCTCCGGGCGGTTGAGGTAGCCGCGCGCCAGACCGGGCCCCGCGAGATAGAGCTCTCCGGGGACACCCTCCGGGACAGGGCGAAGCCTGCCATCCAGGATGAGCGCTTCCATCCGGTGGATGGGCAGGCCAATCGGCTCGGTCGGGCCGTGCGCGCCCACCTGTCCGGGCAGGCACCGGTGCGCCAGTGAATCGATGGTCGCCTCCGTCGGTCCGTAGAGGTTCCACACCTCCGCCTTCGAACGGCTGAAGAGCGTGGCGACAGTCGCGGAGGGCAGGGGCTCTCCACCCACGCAGACGCGCCGGAGCGCCGGGAGGTTCGCGAAGCCGGGCTCCTCCACCAGCGCCGTCAGCAGAGAGGGCACCAGTTGGAGCACGGAGACGTCGCGCTCGCGCAGCACGCGTGCCAGGTGCTCCGTATCCGCGCCAAGGCCGTGCGGCGCCAGCACCAGCCGGGCACCCACCATCAGCGGGGCGAACAGCTCCCAGACCGAGGCGTCGAAGCTGAGCGACGTGCGCTGGAGCACCCGGTCCTCGTGACCCAGCGGCATGGCGTCGTTCATCCACGCCATGTGGTTGGCCAGGGCGGAATGCTCAATCAGCACGCCCTTGGGCTGCCCCGTCGAGCCGGAGGTGAACAGGCAATACGCCAGCGCGCCGCTCCGTGGCTCGAACGACTCCAGGGTGTCGTCCCCGAGCACCACCACGTCGATCCCCGGGAACCGCGAGGTGAGGTGCGCTTGCGTGATGACCACCCGCGCGCCGCTGTCCTCGAGCATGAACGTCAGCCGCTCGCGGGGGTAGGCCGGGTCGAGCGGGACGTAGGCCGCGCCCGCCTTGAGGATGCCGAGCAGCCCCGCCATCATCCCCACGGAGCGTTCCACGGCGAGGGCCACCAGTGCTCCCGGCGTGACGCCGCGCTGGACCAGCGCCTGGGCAACGGCCTTCGCGCGAGCCTCCAGGTCCGCGTAGGTGAGGGTGCCGTCCTCGGCCTCGACGGCGATGGCCGTCGGCGTCTTCGCCGCCTGGGCCGCGATGACCTCGTGCACGGCGGGAAGGGACGGTGTCGCCTCCGGTGCGCGAGGCGTGAGCCGGGCACGCTCCTCGGCGCCCAGCAGGTCGACATCCACGACCTTCGACCGCGGTTCGGCGGCCAGCCGCGTGATGAATCCCGTCAGCTGGCGCACCATCGCCTGGATGCGCCATGCGTCGAAGAGGTCGCGGTCGTATTCCAGCACGCCTTCGAACCCCTGGGCCGTCTCGGACAGCGTCAGGGTGAGGTCGAACTTGGCGGCGCCGCTGGGGATGGCCACCGGGGTGACCTCCAGGTCCGGCAGCGCCATCTTCGCGGTGTGCGTCTGCTGGTACGCGAGCATCACCTGGAAGAGCGGACTGGTTCCGAGCACGCGCTCCGGCTTGAGCACCTCGACCAGTTTCTCGAACGGGACGTCCTGGTGCTCATGGGCGTCGAGCACCTGGCGGCGGACACGCTGGAGGAGCTCGAGGAACGTGGGCTCGCCGCCCAGGTCGATGCGCAGAGGCAGCGAGTTCACGAAGAACCCGATGAGCGGCTCCGTCTCCGCGATGCGGCGGCCCGCGAACGGTGAGCCGATGACCACGTCGTCCTGCCCGCTCACCCGGCCCAGGTAGGCGCCAAAGGCGGCGAGCAATGCCATGTAGGCCGTCACCCCTTGCTCACGACAGAGCGAGGTGAGGGTCTGGGCCACGTCGGGAGCCAACGCCAGCGGCTCGGTGGCACCTCGGTGACTCCGGACCGCGGGCCGGGGCCTGTCAGTAGGCAGGTCCAGCACGGCGGGCGCACCCGCGAGCGCCTTGCGCCAATGGCCGAGCTGATGCTCCCGGGCCTGGCCGTCGAGCCAGCTCCGCTGCCACGCCGCGTAGTCCGTGTACTGGATGGGAAGGGCCGGAAGCGCCAGGGGCTCGCCTCGGACCTCCGCGGCGTAGAACGCGGAGAACTCACGCATCATCACGCCGAAGGACCAGCCGTCGGACACGATGTGGTGCATGGCCACGAGGAGCACGTGTTCGTCGTCCGCGCGCTTGAACAGGTGCACGCGCACCACGGGGCCCACGTCCAGCGCGAAGGGCCGGGCAGACTCCTCGGCCAGCCGCTGGTCGAGGCTTGCTGCGCCGGCGTGGCGGAGGTCCTCTGTGGTCAGTGTGAGCACCGCGTCGACCACCCGGGCCACCGGCAGACCGTCGACGAGTGGGAAGTTCGTCCGGAGGACCTCATGGCGCTCCAGCACGCGCTGGAGGCTCCGTCGCAACGCGGCCTCGTCCAGCGAGCCGCGCAACGTGAACGCGATGGGGATGTTGTAGGCCGCGCTCTGGCCTTCGAGCTCGGCGAGGAATCGCAGCCGCTCCTGCGCGAACGAAAGGGGCCGGTCCCCGGGGCTCGTCAGCCGGACCAGCGGCGGAAGCTGGGGTGCGGCCTCCTTGGCGGCAATCACCGCCGCCAGTGCCGTCAGCGTCGGCTGCTCGAAGATGGCGGAGAGGGGCACGTCGACGCCGAATGTCCTCCGCACGCGGCTCATGACCTGTGCGGCCAGCAGCGAGTGCCCGCCCAAGTCGAAGAAGTTGTCCTCCGCGCCAATCGGACGGCGCTCCAGGAGTGACTCCCACAGCGAGGCCAGCGTCTGCTCGGTGGGCGTACGCGGGGGCACGAAGCGCGTCTCGCTCGCGGACGCCTCGAAGCGCGGCGGCGGTAGACGTCGCTTGTCCACCTTGCCGCTGGACGACAACGGCAGCTCCTCCAGGTGGATGAACTGCGCGGGCACCATGAACTCCGGGAGCTTCTTCCGGGCGTACTCGCGGAGCGCGTGCACATCCACGGGCTGGGCCGAGACGACGTAGGCAATCAGGGCCTTCACGCCCCCCTGGGCGCCCGCGGAATGAACGTTGGCCACGGCCTTCGCCACACCGGGGTAGGAGGCGAGCACCGCTTCGATTTCACCCAGTTCGATGCGATAGCCACGGAGCTTGACCTGATGGTCGATGCGCCCGAGGTACTCGAGGTTGCCATCCTTGCGCCAGCGGACCAGGTCTCCGCTCCGGTACAGCCGTGCGTCGGGCTTGAACGGATGCGGGATGAACTTCTCGCGCGTGAGCTCCTCGCGGTTCAGGTAACCACGGGCGACACCGATGCCTCCGATGTGCAGCTCGCCCGGGACGCCAATGGGCAGCAGTGCGCCGTGGCGGTCCAGGACGTACCCCTCCAGGTTGAGGGCGGGGCGCCCGATGGGCGGAGCACCCGGGTCGTCCTGCCGGCAGTGGCCGAGCGTGCTGATGATGGACACCTCGGTGGGGCCATAGGCGTTGACGAACTGGACGCCGGGCCGCGCCCACGTGTGGACGACCTCTGGCGGAAGGGCCTCTCCCGCGGACGTCAGCATGCGAAGCGCGGGGTACACGCGGTCGGTGGGGAGCGCCGCATACGACGTCGGAGGCAGCACCATGTGCGTGACGCCGTGAGCCAGCAGCACCTTGGCCAGTTCGTCGCCCGCGAGCAGCGTGTCCGCGGGGGCCACCACGAGCCGGCCCCCGTTGGTCAGGGCCATGACGATTTCCCAGACCGAGACGTCGAAGGAGATGGAGGAGAACTGGAGCATGACGCAGCCCGCGTCGGCGCCTAGTTCGTGCCGCTGCATTTCGATGACGTTCGCGAGCCCCCGGTGCTCCAGAATCACGCCCTTGGGTCTGCCCGTGGAGCCCGAGGTGTAGATGACGTAGGCGGCGTTCTCCATGCGAACGCCACTGTCGGGATTGCCGGTGGGCGCGGCATCCGCGGGCTCGTCCAGCCAGAGCGTCCGCACCTGCGGCGCGCGCCACTTCTGCTCCGCCGCATGGGTGCTCACCATGAGCGCGGCGCCCGAGTCCTCCAGGATGCCGTCGAGCCGCTCCTTCGGGTACGAGAGGTCGAGCGGGACGTAGGCCGCCCCGGCCTTCCAGATGGCGAGCAGGCCGATGAGCATCTCGAACGACCGAGGCACGGCCAGGGCCACCAGCTTCTCCGGGCCGGCGCCCATCGCGATGAGCTGGTGCGCGGCGCGGTTGGCCCGGCGGTTCAGCTCGCCATACGTGAGCCGCTCTTGCCCCAGTTCGAGCGCGATGGCATCCGGCGTTCGCTCCGCGTGTTCCTCCACGAACCGGTGGGCCGGGACGTGGCGGGTGGGCGCCACCACGCGCCCCTGGGTGAACGCGGCGACGACGCCGCGCTCCTGATCGGGGAGGAGCGCGAGCTCTGACAACCGCTTCTTCGGATGCGCCACCGCGTCGGCGAAGAGCACCTGGAGGTGGGCGACCATCCGCTCGATGCGGTCCGCGTCGAAGAGGTCCGTGCTGTACTCGATGACGCCGGCCAGCCCTTCGCGCGTGGGTTCGAAGCTCAAGGTGAGGTCGAACTTCGCGCTCTCGATCTCCAGGTCGATGGGCTCCAGCGCCAGCCCCGGAAGGCTCAGGTGGCCCTCCGGGGTGTTCTGCAGCATCAACATCACCTGGAACAGCGGGGCGTGGCTCAGGTTCCGCTCGACCCCGAGCGCCTCGACAATCTTCTCCAGGGGAACGTCCTGGTACGCGTAGGCCTCCAGCGCGGAGGCGCGGACGCGCGCGACGAGTTCCTCGAACGTCGGATTGGCGGACAGGTCGATGCGCAGTGGCAGGGTCCCAACGAAGAAGCCAATCAGGGACTCGAGCTCCGCGCGGTCGCGGTTGGCCACGGGCGTGCCGATGACGATGTCATCCTGCCCGGTGATGCGCGCCAGGTAGGCCGCGAAGCCGCCCATGAGGACCATGAAGCTGGTTCCACCCGTGCGCAGGCTCAGGGCCTCGATGGCCTCGCTCAGCGCCTTGCCCAGGGCGATGCGCTCGGTGGCACCGCGCATGCTCGTCCGGGGAGGACGAGGCCGGTCCATGGGCAGGTCCAGGGCCGACGGCGCGCCATGAAGCTTCTTCCGCCAGTGGTCGAGCCGCTGCTCCAGCACCTCGCCCTGGAGGTGCCGCCGCTGCTGGTACGCGAAGTCCCGGTAGTCGACGGGGAGCTCGGGCAGCGTCACCGGCTGGCCGGAGACACGTCCGGCATAGAGCTGGGAGAGCTCACGCACGAGCACGCTGATGGACCAGCCGTCACCGACGGTGTGATGCATCGTCGCGACGACGACGTGTGCCGCCTCGTCGAGCCGGAACAGCTTCGCGCGGAACAGCGGGCCGTTCGTCAGGTCGAACGGTCGCGTGGCCTCCTCCGCGATGAGCAGGCGAAGCGCCTCGGGGGATGTCTCTCCCAGGGTGACCTGCTCGAACGGAACGCCCGGGTTCGCCCGCGGCTCTTGCCACACGCGGCCATCTCGCTCGACGAAGCGCATCCCGAGCACGGGGTGCCGCCGGACGATGTCGGACAGGCTTTCCTGGAAGGCGCTGACGTCCAATGTGCCCGTCAGCCGCAGCGCCATGGGCAGGTTGTAGGCCGCGGTGCCGGGGTAGAGCTGATCCAGGAACCAGAGCCGCTCCTGGGAGAATGACAGCGGAATGGCAGCGCCCTTGGGCGCCGGCTCAATCCGGGCAAGCGTCAGCGTCTGGCTTCCCCGGCGAGCATCGAGCACCCGGCTCAAGGAGGCGATGGTCGGATTCTCGAAGAGGTCGGAGACGCGGAACGCAGCGTCCACGTCGCCGCGAATCCGCGCGACGACCTGCATCGCGAGCAGCGAGTGCCCGCCCAGTTGGAAGAAGTCCTGGTCCCGTCCGACAACGCCGCGTCCCAGGACCTGTTCAAAGGCCCGTGCCACGGTCGCCTCCGTGGGCGTGCGAGGCGGCTCGGACGGGCTCTCGGCCTGCACTGGCGCGACGGGGGCGGGGAGCGCACGGCGCGCGACCTTGCCACTGGGCGTCCGGGGCAGTTCGGGCATCGGCACGAACAGCGCGGGAACCATGTACTCGGGCAGGTCCCTGGCGAGGAAGTCGGGCAGCTCGGCCAACCGCACCGTCTCCGGGACGACGTAGGCCACCAGCCGCTTCTCGCGCGTGGCATCACCGTCGACGATGACCGCCGCATCGCGGACATCGGGGTGCGCACACAGGGCGCGCTCAATCTCGCCGGGCTCCACACGGAAGCCGCGAATCTTGACCTGGTCGTCCGCGCGGCCGAGGAACTCGATGCTCCCCTCCACCGTCAACCGGCCAAGGTCCCCGGTCCGGTACGCCCGCACGGGGGGAGACAGGGGCAGGTCGACGAAGCGCTCGGCGGTGAGGTCCAGCCGTGACAGGTAGCCGTCGGCGAGGCACGTGCCCGCCAGATAGAGCTCTCCGGGCACGCCCACCGGAACGGGACGCTGACTCGCGTCGAGCAGGTGGACCGCCGCGTTGGCGATGGGCCTCCCGATGGACGGCAGCCCAGGCCAATGCCGCGGGTCGCCCTCCAACTCGTGCGCCGTCACCACATGCGACTCGGTGGGGCCGTAGTGGTTGTGAAGGCGCTTGCCACCTTCCTGGAACCAGCGGCGGATGGGGTCGGTGATGCGGAGTTGGTCTCCCGCGGTGATGACTTCCGTGAGCCCCGGAACGCGATGCTCGGTGCGCAGCGCGGCCTGTGCCAGATGGTGGAGCGCCACGGCCGGCAGGAAGAGGCGTTGGACGCGCGCCGCATCGAGGAAGTCGGCCAACGCGTCTGGGTCGCGTCGCGTGCCTTCATCGATGAGGACCAACGTGCCACCCGAGCACCAGGTGGAGAAGGTCTCCTGGAACGACACATCGAAGTTGAGCGGCGCGAACTGGAGCGTGCGCAGGGGGCGGGCGTGTTCGGTCTGCCACTCGATGAGGTTGACCAGTGCCCGGTGTGGCATGGCCACGCCCTTGGGCTTGCCCGTCGAGCCCGACGTGTAGAGGACGTAGGCCAGATGATGCGGCTCCACCCGGGGCCGCGGTGTCTTCGTGGCAGGCGCCTCCGTGTCATCCAGCAGGACCTGCGTCAGGCCCTGAGACGGGAGCAGCTCGCTGTACTTCTTCTCCGTGAGCAGGACGCGCGGCTTGGCGTCCTCCAGCATGTAGCGAAGGCGCTCAGGCGGGTACGTCGGATCGAGCGGCACATAGGCGCCCCCGGCCTTGAGGACCGCGAGGAGGGCGACCTGCGCATGGACGGAGCGGTCCAGGCAGATGGAAACCCGGACCCCTGGGCCCACGCCCAATGCGCCCAGCCGGTCGGCCAGGGCTTCCGTGGCCTCATGGAGCTGGCGGTAGGTCCGCGTCTCGCCCTGGTGCTCCAGCGCGACCACGTCAGGCGTCTTCTGGGCCTGACGCTCGAACAGCTCGGGGAGGGTGCGGCCGGTGTACCTGCGCTCGGTGCGGTTGAGGTCGGCGTACAGACGCCGCTCCTCGTTGGACAAGAGCGGGAGCTCTGAGGTGTGGAGCTCGGGCTCCTCGGCGATGGCCTGGAGCAGCCGGCCGAGGTGCGCGGCCATCCGGTCAATCCGGTCCGCGTCGAAGAGGTCCGTGTCGTACTCGATGCTGCAGGCGAGCGCGCCCTCACGCGGCTCCACGAAGAAGGTGATGTCGAACTTCGACGTCGAGCTCTCCGGCGCTTGAATCTCGGCGCGAACATCGGGGAGCAGGAGCTCGCCACCGCTCTGGCCTTGGAGGACGAACATCACCTGGAACAGCGGGTTGTGCGCAAGTCCACGCGGCAGATCGAGTGCCGCCACCAGCTTCTCGAAGGGCACGTCCTGATGCGCGTAGGCATCGAGCGCCGTCTTGCGGACGCGCAGCAACAGCTCGGAGAATGTCGGGTCTCCAGACAGGTCGACGCGGAGCGCGAGCGTGTTGAGGAAGTACCCGACCACTCCCTCCGTTTCGTGCCGGCCGCGGTTGGCGACAGGCGAGCCAATCACTACGTCCTCCTGGCCACTGATGCGCCCGAGGTACGCGGCGAAGGCGCCAAGCAGGGTCATGAACAGCGAGGCGCCCGAACTCCGGGAGAGCGCTTCGAGCCGCTGGCCCAGCGGCGCTTCCAGCACGAAGCCATGGGTCTTCCCATGGAACCGCTGCCGTTCCGGGCGCGGACGGTCGGTGGGAAGCGGAAGGACGGGCGGGGCGTCCTTCAAGGCTTCACGCCAGAAGGCAACGCTCTCATCCAGGCGTCCTGATTCCAGCCGCTGCCGCTGCCATGCGGCCCAGTCCGCGTAGCGAACGGGCAACGCGGGCAGGGCCGGCTCCGCGCCGCTCACCAGCGAGGCGTACACGATGCAGAACTCGCGCAGCAGGACCCCGACGGACCAGGCGTCCGCGATGATGTGGTGCTGGTTGAGGACCAGAACGTGACTGTCGGGTGCGAGCCTGAAGTGCCGCGCGCGGAAGAGCGGTCCGTCCGTCAGCGAGAACGGCGCGGCGACCTCCTCGGCGATGCGTGCGTCGAGGAGGGCAGGGGAGACGTCCTCGCTCACGAGCACGGAGGCGGCAGGTGCCTGGACTCGCAGGACGGGCGTGCCTCCACGGTCGTGGAAGGTGCTCCGGAGCGCCTCATGGCGTTCAACCAGGAGCTGGAACGTCCTTGCAAGCGCGCTGCCATCGAGCGTCCCCTGGAGCCGGAGCACCAACGGGACGTTGTACGCCGCGCTGTCCCCTCCGAGCGCGTCGATGAACCACAGGCTCTCCTGTCCCGGAGCGACGGGCGTGTCTCCCATCAGTTCCACATGCGGGATGGGCTCGACCGCCGTGCCCTGTCCGGAGAGCGTCTCCGCGAGCTGCGCGATGGTCCGACGCTCGAAGATGGCTCGGACGGGAATGTCGACGCCGAAGGCCTCGCGGGTGCGCGCGATGACCTGCGTCGCCTTCAGTGAATGCCCACCGAGGTCGAAGAAGTCATCGTGGATGCCCACGCGCTCCTGGCCGAGCACCGCGCTCCAGATGCCGGCGAGGATCTCCTCATGGGGCGTCCGGGGCGTGGCCGAAGCCACCTGGGGCTGGGCCTCCAGGGCACGTGCTTCGAGCTCCGCGGTGTCGACCTTCCCGTTGGGCGTCAGCGGAAGCCGGTCGATGACGATGACCCGGCTGGGAAGGATGGCCGTGGGGAGCTTCGTCGCCAGATACTGCGTGAGCACGGCCGCGTCGGGCTGAGGCACCACGTCGCTGGCCGCGAACGCAATCAGCCGAACGTCACCGTTCTGCCGCTGCGCCTCGCTCACCACGGCCGCCGCGGTGACGTCGGGATGGGCCGCAAGCACTGCCTCGATTTCGCCAAGCTCCACCCGCACGCCGCGAATCTGGACCTGACGGTCCGCGCGACCATGGAACGCGATGGTTCCATCTGGGAGGAACCGGGCGAAGTCGCCGCTCGCGTACATGCGCGCTTCGGGCACGCCCGCGAACGGGTCGGGAATGAAGCGCTCCGCGTTCAGGTCCGGCCGGTTCAGGTAGCCCCGGGTGACGCCCGCGCCGCCGATGTACAGCTCTCCGATGACGCCCGGAAGGACGGGACGCCGCTGGCGGTCGAGGATGTAGATGCGGGCATTGGCGACCGGCCGGCCAATGGAGGGCAATCCTTGTGTACCCACCGGAGCAACGGTTCCGGATGTCGCCACCACCGTCGTCTCAGTGGGGCCGTAGTTGTTGACGAGCTGGAACGGAAGTCCCGCGGGCGGAGTGGCGTGGAGCCGGTCGCCGCCCGTGAGCACGAAGCGCAGCGCGCACGGCGAAGGCCACGGCAAAGCCAGCACTGCCTCTGCGACCACCGTCGGGAGGAAGCTGATGGAGATCTGTTGCGCCACCAGCCAGTTCGCCAGGTCGGCGGGCGCGCTGGACAGCTCGGGTGGGACGAGGTGCAGCGTGGCGCCCGCAGCGAGCGTCGGCCAGATTTCCCAGACGGCGGCGTCGAACGCGGTGCTGGCGAGCTGGGTCGTCCGGTCCTTCGGCGTGAGTCCGAAGGCCTCCGTGTGCCAGGAGACCAGGTTCATCAGGTTCCGGTGTGTGACCAGGACGCCCTTGGGCGCGCCGGTCGAACCCGAGGTGTAGATGACGTAGGCCAGGTCATCCAGCCGCACCGGCTCCTTCGCGGGGACGTCGGGCGTGTTCGTCTCGTTCAGGACTCGAGAGACGTCGAGCCGGGGAACGCGTGTGTCCGCGATGGGGTCCGCACCCGTGTTGAGGATGGCGACTGGCGCCGCATCGCCCACGATGTAGGCCAGCCGCTCAGCGGGATAGTTGGGGTCCAGGGGCAGGTAGGCCGCTCCCGCCTTGAGCACGCCCAGGAGCGCCACCACCATCTCCACGGACCTGCCAATGCACACGCCGACGATGCGTTCCCGCCCAGCGCCCAACTGACGGAGGTGCCGCGCCACGCGCTCGGCGCGGCTGTCGAGTTCGCGGTAGCTGATGGACTGGCCGTCTGGGCCCACCACGGCGGTTGCGGCGGGCGCGGCCCGAGCCAACAGCGTCGTCACAGGGCCGGTGACGTCGAACGCACGGGGATTCTGGCCCCACTCCGCCAGCACGCGCCGGGCGGCCTCGTCCATCAGGTCGATTTCGCCGACCGTCTTCGCACCCGGCAGCGACTCGAGCGCGGCTTCCAGCAACCGCGCGATGCGCTCAGCCATCGGACGGGAGAACGCGTCCGCCGCGTACATGACGCGCAGCTCCAGCGACTCACCCGGGATGGCAACCAGCGCCAGTGGGTAGCTGATGCGGTCGTGTGTGTTGACCGAGCTGATGGTGAGGCCACTGCGAGGCAGGAGCGTCGAGGCGTCGAGCGGATAGTTCTCGAACACCAGGATGCTCTCGAAGAGCGGCCGGTCCTTCGGCGCGTCCGACCAGAGCTGGATGTCGGCCAGCGATGCGTAGCTATACGGCTCGACCGCGCCTTGCTCAGTCTGAAGCCCCGACAGGAACGTGGCGACCGGCGCCGTGCCGTCCAGCCGCGCTCGCAGGGGCAGGGTGTTGATGAAGAGTCCGACGATGGACTCGGAACCGGCAAGGTCGGCGGGACGGCCGGAGACCGTCACCCCGAAGATGACGTCGTCCGTGCCTGTCGCTCTCGCCAGGACCAGCGCCCACGCACCCTGGACCAGCGTGTTGAGCGTCAGCCGGTGCGCCTTCGCGAAGCCCGTGAGCCGCGCGGTCAGCTCTGGCGACAGCCGCCTGGTGACCTCCGGCTGTGTATCGCCCGCCGGTCCGCTGGTGTCCTGTCGCTCGGTGAAGGGCAGTGGCGTGGGTTGCTTGAAGCCCTGGAGCCGCTCGCGCCAGAAGGACTCCGCGCGGGAGGGGTCCTGCTCCTGGAGCCAGGCGATGTAGTCGCGGTAGGGGCGTGCGGCTGGCGGCAGCGCTGCGACGCCCTCCTCGAAGGCACCGAGCACCTCGCGGAGGACGATGGAGAAGCACCACCCGTCCAGCAGCAGGTGGTGGTAGGTCCACACGAACAGGTGGCGCGCGTCGTCGAGCCGGATCAGGGCGCAGCGAATCAGGGGCGGCGTGCCCAGGTCGAAGCCCTGGAGCCGGTCCTCGCGCAGGAAGTCGTCAATCCACCGCTGCTGCGCGTCCTCCGGCACGTGCCGGATGTCCTCGATGCGCCAGGGGACTTCGGCCTCCACCGCGACGACCTGGAGCGGCTTCTCCAGACCTTCCCAGAGGAAGCCCGAGCGCAGGATGGGGTGCCGGGCGAGGACGTGCTGCCAGGCCTCCTTCCAACGGTTGATGGGCAGGTCCCCCCGGACCTCGCAGCTCAGTTGCTCCACGTACATGCCCGCGCCGGGCTCCATCAGCGCGTGGAAGAGCATGCCGTGCTGCATGGGGGCGAGCTCGTAGATGTCTTCGATCGATTCTTCTGACGTCATGGCGCTGTCCTGCCCCTCACCTTCCACCTGGCTCATCGCGGCTTCTTGGTCAGCGTGAGCACGCGCTTCAAATCCTTGGCACTCAGACGCGCCGCCGGGAAGTCAGACGCCACCCGGACCGCCGCGGCGGGCTCCGCGCGCTCGCGAATCATCGCTCGCACGTTGGCGTGGAACTCCGCGTTCAGTCGCTCGATGGTCTCCTTGTGGAAGACCTTGGCGCCGAAGGTCCAGTCGAGGCGGAGACGCTGGCCCGCTTCGACCACGGCGTTGAGCTCGATGCGGTGGGGCCGGGTGGCGCCAGGCGCGTGCAGCAGGCCCAGTCCCTCCTTGGCGCGGCCTCGCACCACGCCCTGCGTCGGAACGGCGCCCATCTGTCCCAGGTAGTTGAACACGATGCCCGCGTTCGGAATCGCGCCGAGCCTCGAACGAATCGCCGCATCCGGCGACAGCGCACGGAGCACGCCGTAGCCGATACCGCCACGAGGCGTCCGGCGCAGCGCGTCCTTCGCGCGGGCCAGCGTCTCACGCACGCTTTCCCGGGCACCCACGTGCAGGCGGAGCGGGAAGAGCGCGGTGAACCAGCCCACCGTGCGGCTCAGGTCCACGTCCTCGAACAGGAACTCGCGTCCGTGGCCTTCCAGGTCGATTCGGACGGTGCTGTTGCCGGACCAGCCCGTGAGCGTCCTGGCGAGCGCGGCAATCAGGGCCTCGTTGACCTTGACGTCGTACGCCGTCGGGACCTCGTTCAGCAGCAGCTGGGTCTCCTCCGCCTCCAGCCACGTCACGAGCGTGCCCGCGTCGCTGACCGTGTCCGGGGCGTGGGGGTCGTTCAGCGGCAGGTCCTGCGAGTCGTCTCGCTGCGCCGTTGCGAGCCAGGCGTCGAGCTCGGCCCGGGCGTTGGGCGTCGCCGCATACGCTTCGAGCCGCTTCGCCCAGTGCTGGAAGGACGTCGTCTTCGGCGGGAGGCCGACCTCCTGGCCATTCGACAGCTGGCTGTACGCCGTCAGCAGGTCCTCGATGATGATTCCCCACGACACGGCGTCCACCACCAGGTGGTGGGCCACCAGCGCGAGCCGCGCGGAGTCCCCACCCAGTCGCAGCAGGGCGGCGCGCATGAGCGGGCCCTGCTCCAGGTCCAGGGACTCGTGGAGGTCGGCGAGCGCCTCTTCCACGAGCTCGCTCCCGTCCACGTCCAGCGTGTCCAGGGGAATGCCAGTCAGCGCCTCCTCTTCCGCGTGGAACTGGGTCCAGCCGTCACCGTCCTTGCGGTAGCGGAAGCGGAGCGCGTCGTGGTGGCGCTCCACCGCTTCGAGCGCACCGCGGAGCGCGGCCAGGTCGATTCCTGGCTCCACGTCGAGCATCACCGCCATGTTGAAGTGCTGCGGCCCGGCGCGGTTCTGGTCGAAGAACCAATGCTGGATGGGGGTGAGGGGCGCGCTGCCCGTCACGAGCCCCTGCTCGGCGTTGATGACCTGGGTGCTGGAGGCCACGCGCGCCAGATCGGCGATGGTCTGGTGCTCGAACAACTGGCGCGGTCGCAGCCGCAGGCCCTGCTGGGTGGCGCGGGAGATGATCTGCAGCCCGAGGATGGAGTCACCGCCGAGCGCGAAGAAGTTGTCGTGGATGCCCACGGACTCCTTCTTCAAGACGGTGGCCCAGATGCTGGACAGGATCTGCTCCTCCCGCGTCCGCGCATCGGCGAAGGCGGCGGGCGCCTGGGCCTGCACGGGGTCCGGAAGCTTCTTGCGGTCCACCTTGCCGCTGGGCGTCAGCGGGAAGGTTTCCAGCACGACGAAGTGCGCCGGCACCATGTAGTTCGGAAGCAGGCCCATGGCATGGTCGCGCAGGGACTGAATCGTCAGCGACGTGCCCGGACGGCCCACTGCATAGGCCGCGAGCTGTCCCTGGTGGACCACGATGACCGACCGCTGGACCGCGGGGTGGCTGTCGACGACGGTCTCCACCTCACCCAGTTCGATGCGGTAGCCGCGCAGCTTCACCTGGTCGTCGATGCGGCCCAGGAAGTCGATGCTGCCGTCGGCACTCCAGCGCGTGAGATCACCGGTCCGGTAGAGCCGGGCGTTCGGAGCGTCGGAGTAGGGGTCCGGGATGAAGCGCGTCCGGGTGAGCTCGTCGAGTCCATGGTACCCGCGCGCGAGCGCCACACCGCCCACGTACAGCTCGCCGGGAACCCCGATGGGGACCTGCCGCTGGTCGGCGTCGAGGATGCGCGCCACGAGCCCCGGCAGGGGCCGGCCGATGGACGGAACGCCCGTGTCGCCCTTCTTGAGCTCGGCGACCGTCGCGATGACCGTCGTCTCCGTCGGACCATACGCGTTGACGAAGCGGCGGGTGTCCGTCACCCACTTCTTCACGAGCTCCGCGGGGAGCGCTTCTCCGGCAGCGATGAGCACGCGGAGAGCGGGATAGGCCCCCTCCGGCAGCGTCGCGAGCGCGGAGGGCGACAGCACCACCTGGGTGATGTGCTTCTCCGTGAGCACCGCCGCCAGGGCCTCGCCCACGCGCGCGGTCTCATCGGTGGGCAGCACCAGCCGGGCACCGCTGGCGAACGCCATCACGATGTCCCAGACGGACACGTCGAAGGACAAAGACGCCGCCTGGAGGATCCGACTGTCCGGTCCGAGACCGAAGAGCGGGGCAGAGGCCACGGCGATGTTCGCCACGCCCCGGTGTTCCAGCACCGCGCCCTTCGGCTTCCCGGTGGAGCCCGAGGTGTAGATGACGTAGGCGGCGGAGCCCGCGTCGGGGAACGCCAGGGTGGACGGCTCGGCGTGCTCCGGCACGGGCTCGTCCATCCACAGCGTCTGCCCCCGGAAGCCCGGCCGCTCGCCCAGGGCGCGCTCCGTGAGCAGCACCTCCGCGCCCGAGTCGTCCAGCATGTGGCCCAGGCGCGCCTGGGGGTACTCCGGGTCGAGCGGCACGTACGCGCCGCCGGCCTTCCACACGCCCAGGATGCAGGTGATGAAGTCCACCGACTTCGGCAGGCAGATGGCGGCCCGCTTCTCAGGTCCGAAGCCCAGCGAAACGAGGTGCCGGGCCAGGCGCGTCGCCCGCCGGTCGAGTTCGCCGTAGCTCAGGCGGACGTCGCGATGCTCCAGGGCAATGGCCTCAGGTGCGCGCGCGACCTGCGCCAGGAACAGCTCCACCACCGAGTCGGGCGCGGGCGGGGCACTGGGGCCTTGCTCCCACTTCGCCACCAGGCTGGCTTCGCTCGCACCCAGTAGCGCGAACTCGGGCACTCGGCGCTCAGGAGCCTGCACCGCATCGCGGAGCATGACGACGAGGTGCTCGGCCATCCGCTCGATGCGCTCGCGGTCGAACAGGTCCGCGCTGAACTCGAGCAGGCCGGAGAGGCCATCCGCGGATTCCTGCATGGACAGCGTCAGGTCGAACTTGGCGGTGACGCTGTCCAGGTCGAGCAACTGCACGTCGAGCCCGTCCAGCGCGGGCGGTGAGAACGGCGCGTTCTGGAGCGCGAACATCACCTGGACCAGGGGCTGGCGGCTGAGGCTCCGCTCGGGCGCGACCACCTCCACCAGCTTCTCGAAGGGCACGTCCTGGTCCGCGTAGGCGTCCAGGGCCGTGCGCCGGACGCGCGACAGCAATTCCAGGAAGCTGGGGTCGCCGGACAGGTCCATCCGGAGCGCGAGCGTGTTGACGAAGAAGCCAATCAGCGGCTCCGCCGCCGCGCGATTCCGGTTCGCCACCGGCGAGCCGATGATGAGGTCCTTTTGGCCGCTCAGCCGTGACAGGTAGGCGGTGAAGGCCGCCAGCAGCGTCATGTACAGCGTGGCGCCTTCCCGGCGGCTCAGCTCCTTCAGGCGCGCCGTGAGGGAACGGTCCACGTCGAAGCGGACCACGCCACCCCGGTACGTCGGCGTCTCCGGCCGGGGCCGGTCGCTGGGGAGGTTGAGGGACGTGGGCGCCCCCGCCAGGCGCTGCTTGTGCGCTTCAATGGACTCCGCGAGCGCACCGTCCCGCAGGAGCTGCCGCTGCCACAGCGCGAAGTCCGCGTACTGGACCTGGAGCGGCGGCATGGCCAACTCACGCTGCGAGCGCAGCGCGTTGTAACCGGCCGCGAGCTCACGCGCGAGGATGCCCACGGACCAGCCGTCGGAGACGACGTGGTGCATGGTCAGGACCAGCACGTGGTCCGACTCCGAGATGCGGAAGAGGCGCATCCGCAGCAGCGGGCCCCGCTCGAGGTCGAACGGCCGGGAGACCTCCAAGCCGGCCTGGACCTGGATGAGCTTGAGCAGCTCCGCCTCCGAAGCGCCATTCGGGTGGACCAGCTCCTCACTGGGAGGAAGCTCGGCCGTGACGTTCGTGGAGATGGCCTGGAAGGGCTGCGCGCCTTCCGCCGGGAAGCACGTGCGGAGCACTTCGTGCCGCTGGACGATGGCGTCCAGGCTCTGCCGCAGGGCCTCATGGTGGAGGGGGCCTCGGAGCCGGAGCACCAGCGGGATGACGTAGATGGGTGCCCGCGTCTCCTCGATGCGGTCCACGATCCACAGCCGCTCCTGGGAGGACGACAGCGGGATGCGCTCCGGGCGCTCCATGGGCCCGGTGAAGTCGACGGCGGCCGCTCCGGGGCGCTGGCGTTGCTGTTGGACGGCCGTCACGAGCCCCGCGACGGTGGGGCTCGCGAAGAACGTGCGCAGCGGAATCTCCACGCCCAGTACGGCGCGAATCCGGGACACGACCTGCGTGGCCAGCAACGAGTGGCCGCCCAGGTCGAAGAAGCTGTCATGCACGCCCACGCGCTCCGCGCCGAGCAGCTCGGCGAAGATGCTGGCCAGGATCTCCTCCTCGCCGTTGCGCGGCTCGACGTAGGCCGTCTCCAGGCCCTGTGAGACGGATGGAACGGGCAGGGCGCGCCGGTCCACCTTTCCGTTCTCGGTCAGGGGAATCCGGTCGACGACCATGATGCTTGCGGGCACCATGTACTCGGGAAGGCTCGCCTGCGTCCGCTTGCGCAGCTCGCTCTCCAGGCGGCGATCCACGCGGCTCCGGAGCGGGTCATTGGCGCGGCGTGCCCCCGCGACGATTTCCGGCGCACTGCCGAAGAGGGCCACGGGCCCGTGCGCCGACTTCGCGGCCGGGGTGAAGACCGCGTCGAAGGAACCATCCACGCCGCCGCGCGACCAGTCGAGGGCGACGTTGAAGGACAGGGCCTCCGCGAGCTGGTGGAGAGACTCGGGGTCGATGCCAGGCTCCGGATCGCTCGCGGGCGTCGTGGCGTCGCGGTCCAGCACACGCCGACGGAGCTTCTCGAAGGAACCGGGCCGCGAGGACGCTCCATCCGTCACGCTCGCCAGGGCGTCCAAGGATGCCTCGACTCGTGCGTTCCGGATGCCGCGCAGGCCGACACGCCGGGTGCCGTCCTGGGTCAGCCGGGCGCGGAGCTCGGGCAGGCTCACGTTGCCCGGGCCCCAGGCCACGTCGGAGGCGGGGCTGGGCGGGGTATCCAGGTGGATGAGCACGTCGTAGCGGAAACGCGTCAGCTCGTTCAGGCATGCGCCCCGCTTCGGGCGAATCTCCACGTGGGTGAGGCGGGGGATGCGCTGCTTGAGGGCCCAGAAGAAGTCCGGGGCGAGCACCAGCTCCTCTTCCGCCGCCATGCGCTGCGCCACGCGGTCCTTGAGCACCTGCGGCTCGAGCGTGCCGGACGCCTGCGCCAGGACGATGGACGCATGGAAGGCCTCCAGCAGGCGGAAGTTCCGCACGTCACCCACGAAGATGACGCCGCCTGTGTCCAGCCGCTGTGAAGCCTTCTCCAGGGCCTGGGCGAGGTACTCCGCGCTCGGGAAGTACTGGACCACCGAGTTCAGCATCACCGCGTCGAAGCGCATGTCGCCGAAGTCGATGCCGTCCAACTGGTCCGCCGCGCAGTGGAAGAGCTTCGCGTGTTCGAGCCCGGCCGACTTCGCCGTGACGCCCCGGAGCATGTTGACGACGACACCCGAGACGTCCGTGGCCCAGTACGCCTCCGTGGACGGAGCAATCCGCGTGAGGAGCAGACCCGTGCCGCAGCCGATCTCGAACACGCGGCGGGGCTCCCGCACGAGAATCTGGTGGACCGTGTGGTCGACCCACTCCTTCATCGCCTCCGCGCTGAGCGGTGCGCCGGTGTAGCTGCTGTCCCAGCCCGCGATGTTGAAGCTGGGGTCCAGCTGCGGCTCGCTGGCGGAGCGTGCATAGAGGTCGTCGTAGAGCGCCTTCCACTCGCCCACGTGCGTGTCGCCGACGCCGCCGTCCGCATCCGAGGACAGGAGCGTCTCCGCGGCGTTGTCCCTGGGCACGACGTAGGCGGCGATGCGTCGGTCGTCCGCGCTCCGCTCATGCGTGGTGACGTAGGCATCAGCGACCGCCGGGTGCGTGGCGAGCACCGACTGGATTTCACCCAGCTCGATGCGGAACCCGCGAATCTTCACCTGATCGTCGATGCGCCCCAGGTACGTGAAACCGCCATCCGGAAGGCGGATGGCGAGGTCGCCCGAGCGGTAGAGCCGCTTGCCCGGCGAGGACGGGTCTTCGATGAAGCGCTGTGCGGTGAGCTCGGGGCGCTTCAGGTAGCCGCGTGCAACACCAGCGCCGCCGACGTACATCTCCCCCGGAACGCCGGCCGGTACGGGCTGGCCGTGCTCGTCGAGCAGGTGCAGCTCGAGGTCCGGAAGCGGGCGTCCGATGGGGCTCGCGGCGGAGGTGAGGTCGGCCTCGGTCACCCGGTAGTACGTGACGTGCACCGTGGTCTCGGTGATGCCGTACATGTTGATGAGCTGCGTGCCGGCGTCCCCATACCGCTCGAACCAGGGGCGCACGGTCGCCGCGTCCAGCGCCTCGCCACCGAAGATGATCCACTTGAGGCTGAGGCCGCCCTTGCCATCCGCGATGGACGGCGCGCGCGTCAGCGCTCGGAACGCGGACGGCGTCTGGTTGAGGACCGTCACGCCCTCACGTGCAATCAGCTCACCGAAAGCCTCGGGCGCGCGCGTCATCCAGTGGGGCACGACGACCAGGCGCCCGCCGTACAGCAGCGGTCCCCAGAGCTCCCAGACGGAGAAGTCGAACGCCGCGGAGTGGAACAGCGTCCAGACGTCATCCGGCCCGAAGCCGTAGAGCGGCTCCGACGTGGTGAACAGCCGGGTGGCGTTGGCGTGGGTGACGATGACGCCCTTGGGGCGCCCCGTCGAACCAGAGGTGTAGATGACGTAGGCGGCGTTGTCCGGCGTGATGGCCGGCTCGGGATTCGGCGTGCGCCGGCCGCCCTGCCAGTCGAGCGCGTCCACGAAGACGGTGGGAACTCGCTGGGTGGGAAGCTCGCCGGTGCGGCTGGACTCAGTCACCAGCGCGGCGACCTCCGCGTCCTCCAGGATCAACGCGAGCCGGTCCTTCGGGCTGGCGGGGTCCAGCGGCACATAGGCGCCGCCGGCCTTGAGCACGCCGAGGATGGAAACGACCAGCTCCGCGCTGCGGTCGACGCAGATGCCCACCAGTGACTCGGGGCCCACGCCGTGGTCGCGCAGCGCATGCGCCAGGACATTCGCCCGGCCGTTGAGCTCGGCGTAGCTGAGGTGCGTCTCGCCAAACGTCAGCGCGGTGGCATTCGGGCTGCGCTCGGCCTGGGCCTCGAACCAGCCGGTGAGGGTCTGGGCGGTGGTGACGGCCGGGGCGCTTTCAACGCGCGCCTCGTGCGCGGGGGACGGGGCCTTGACCGCCAGGGACAGCCGGGCCACCGGTTCATCCGGCGCGCGGACCATCTCCTCGACGAGCTTCTCGAAGTAGCCGCGCCACAGGGCGACGGTGTCGTCGTTGAAGAGGGCGCGGTTGAAGCGGAGCACGCCGGAGAAGGCGCCCCGCGTCTCCCACATCTCCAACGTGAGGTCGAACTGCGACTCCTGGTCGCTGATGGGGAAGGGCTCGAGCTGCAGGTTGCCCCAATAGACGCGGGCGTCCTCGTCGGGCGAGGCCCACAGCGCCATGGCGCCGCCGCCCTCGCGCGAGGCGTGGAGCGAGATGGACGCCTGGAAGAGGGGAGACACGCCAGGACGGCGCTCGATGTTCAGTCGCTCCACGAGCGATGCGAACGGGAAGTCCTGGTGCGCGAGCGCCTCGTGGACGACGGTGCGCATCCGGCCCAGCAGGGTCCGGGTGGAGGGCGCACCGGAGAGGTCCGCGCGCAGCGCCACCGCGTTGGCGAAGTAGCCCACCACGTCATGGAAGGCGGAGCCGGGCCGGCCCGCCGTGGGCGAGCCAATCAGGATGTCCTCCTGCCGCGCCAGACGCCCCAGCAGGGCGGCATAGGCGGACACGAGCACGACGAAGGGCGTGGACTCGGCGCTCTGCGCGAGCGCCTTGATGCGGGCCGTCAGCTCCGCGGAGAGGCGGAACGGGCTCGCGCCACTCCGGTTCGCGGCGACCGCCGACCGGCTGCGGTCGGCGGGAAGCGCCAGGATGGGAAGCTCACCATCGAGCTTCTTCTGCCAGTAGTCCCAGTGGGCCCGCCCCGCGGCACCCGACATCGTCTCCGCCTGCTGCGCGACGAAGGCGGCGTAGCTGCCCGTGACGGGCGGCAGGGACGGCTGCTCGCCTCGCGCGATGGCCTGATAGAGCTGATTGAACTCCTGCTGGAGGATGCCCGCGGACCACCCGTCGTAGACGATGTGGTGGACGGTCATCAGGAGGACGTGGTCCTCGGCCCCCAGGGAGAAGAGGTTCCCCCGGAGCAGCGGGCCCCGCTCCAGGGAGAACGGCTGACGGTAGGCGCGGGCCACCTCGGCCTGGAGCTGCTCGGCGCTCCAGCCCTGCGCGTCCACGTGGGTGAAGCTCGGCTCGAGGGTCGGGTGGCACGTCTGGACGAGCTGCCCTTCCGCGGTGGACGAGAACGTGGTGCGCAGGGACGCGTGGCGCTCGGCCAGCATTCCGAACGCGCGCTTGAGCGACGCCACATCCATTTGCGAGCGGATGCGCAGCGCGAAGGGCGTGTTGTAGGCCGCGCTCTCCGGGTCCTGCTGGTGCAGGAGCCATAGCGCTTTCTGACCAGACGCGAGCGGGGAGAGGCGGGGGGCCGCCTTCCCGGACTTCGCCATGAGCTCCGCGAGCAGCTTGCGCTTCGCCTCGAGTGAGAGGCCCTTCATGTTGTCAGCCGGGGTGCTCATGCCGTCTCCCTCTCCTGCGCCGTCTGCGCGCTCTCCTGCGCCGTCTGCGCGGCGAGCATGGCCTGGAGGATCGTGTCCAGCTCGCCCTCCGACATGTTGTTCACCTGCTGCTCGATTTCTGCTTCCTCCGTCACCGGTTCAGGCGCGGGCGCAGCGGCGGCGGCAGCGGGCCCGTCGAACTTCGATGACAGGTTGGTGGCGACCTCCACCAGACTCCCGGCGCGCAGCAGCTCCAGCGCGGGAATCTCGATGCCGAGCGCCTCGCGGATGGTCCGCTGGACCTGCATCGACAGCAGCGAGTCCACGCCCAGCAGGGAGAGGGGCTTCTGCGGTTCCACCCGCTCCATGGGAATCTGGAGAATGGTGGCGAGCCGTTCGACGAGGAACTTCTCCAGCTCCGGCTGCCGGGCCTCGGGGGCCAGCCCCGACAGATGTCCGCGCAGCTGCTCCGCCTCGTTCTGGGCGCCACCCTGGGCACTGCCCAGCAAGTGTGACGTCCTGGCGGACTTGCCCAGGTGCGGGGCGGCGCGGCCCAGCTTGGACCACTGCACGTCGAAGAGGCCCAACTGCGGCGTGCGCAGGCGCAGCACCCGCTTGAGCGCGGTCAACACGGTGGCGGGCGCCATCGGGTTGAGGCCGAGCGATTCGAGGTAGGTTCGCACCGCTTCGTCCTGGGCCATGCCGAACTCACCCAGCACGCCCCAGTGGATGCTGATGGCCGCCAGCCCTCGCGCGGCCCGGTGCTCCGCGAGCGCGTCGAGGAAGCTGTTCGCCGCGACGTAGTTGCCCTGACGCGGGTTGCCAATCAGCGCGGCGACGGACGAGAACAGGACGAAGAGGTCCAGCGGCCGGTCCTGCGTCAGCTCGTGAAGAATCCACGCGCCGCCCGCCTTGGGAGACATGACGCGCTGGAGCCGCTCGAGGTTCAGGTCGGGCATCGGCGCGTCGTCCAGCACGGCCGCCGTGTGCAGCACGCCCTTGAGCGGCGGGTGCGTGGCGTCGATGCGCGCGAACAGTGCCCGCATGTCGTCCAGGCTGCTGACGTCAGCGGCGGCCGCGGTGACGCGAGCGCCGGCCGCCTCCAGGTACTGGACCAACTGCCTGGCTTCCGGCGTGGAGGCGCCCTTGCGGCCGGTGAGCACGAGGTTCCGCGCACCCTCCGCGACCATCCAACGGGCGAGCGCGAGGCCGAACCCGCCGAAGCCGCCGGTGACGAGGTACGTGGCGTTCGCATCGAAGAGCGGCTCG
The DNA here is from genome assembly GCF_010998615.1 of Myxococcus sp. CA023. Taxonomy (GTDB): domain Bacteria; phylum Myxococcota; class Myxococcia; order Myxococcales; family Myxococcaceae; genus Myxococcus. The sequence continues at coordinate 37,352 of NZ_JAAEAH010000066.1, forward strand.
TCCGCCGCCGGAGCGAGCGCGAGCGGCTCACCATCGGCGAACGTCAGCGTGAGCCGGGCCAGCCCCTGGTCTCGCGAATGTTCCGCCAGCCACGCCGGTGCCTCCTCGGCGCGGGTGACGGGCCAGGACTCGGACGGCAGCGCCGGCAGTGTCTGGAACCGGCCGAGGACGGACTGGAGCCGCGCGGCGACCTCCTGGGGACGCTGGCGCAGCATGGCCGCGACGTCCACGCGTGCGCAGGCCGCGCCACGGGGCCAGGCGGTGGCGAACAGGCCCTCCGCCGGAGCGAGCGGGCCCGCATCGACGAAGCGGCCGAATGCCCCGAGCACACTGGTGATGGTGGGCTCCGCGTCGCAGGACGCGTTCACCAGCAGGTCCACACCCGCGCCCTCCGTCCACTCCAGGATGTCTTCCGGGAGGGAAGGCGAGCGCCGGTCGAAGACGCGAACGCCCTCTGGCACCTGCCGCGTGTCGCCGTCCAGGATGATGGCCGTCCGGGCTCCCGCGGCGCGGCCGAGCTCGACCACGGCGGTCCCCACGCCACCGGCGTCCCCGATGACGAGGAGCCGTTCGGAGGTCTGGATGTGGCCATGCACATGGAGCGCGCACTCCGCGCCGAGGAAGGGCAGCAGCCGTCCCTGGGACGTGCCGGCGCTGACGAAGTCCCGGTCCAGGCGCAGCACCACGTGCGTGCCCACCACGGGCGCTTCTTGCGTGACCAGCGCCTGCACCACCTGGCCGGACGTGAAGCCCGGGGTGGCCTCGCCCACCGCGACGACCACACCGCCCACCTCCAGCGGCCAGTGCGTGTCGGACGCACGCCGGCCTTGCACGGCCGCGGCGCGGGTCAGCGTCACGTGGGTGACCTTGATTTCGACCTCTCCGCGCGCGGGCTGCTTGCGCGTGGCGCGACGCGGTCGGCGCTCGGCGCCGTCGAGGGCGATTTCGAACACCTGCTCCACGCCGGCCGACGCGGGCGTGCCCTTCGTCTGGGCCTCCCACTCCGGAAGGGGCTTCGCGCTGAGGCGGCGGACGAAGCGGCGGGTGTCGCGCAGCGCGACCTCCTCCTCCTGCGTCTCCGCCAGCAGCTCACGAGCAAGTCGCTCGATCAGCTCCGGCTGAGACGCCGAGGCGCCCTTCGGCAGGTCGATGGAGCGGGTCCGCAGGTGTGGGAACTCCGCGGGGACGACGCGCGCGAAGCCAATCAGCGGCGTGGCGGACAGCGCACCCAGACCGTCACCCGGGGCCGCGCGCTGTGCGTCGCGGGTGACGATGCGCAGCGACGCGCCATCGCCCGGCGCCAGGGCCAGCACCACGTCGAGCAGCGCCTGCACGTCGTTCGACTCGACTCCCGGACGCGCGTCCAGGCCGGCGAGGTAGGCAACGTGCTGGATGCGGACACGGCCCACGGCCTCCACGAGGGAACGGACGTCCTCCGCGTTTCCGGGACGAATCTGGAAGCGGTGGTTTGACTCGCGGACGAACGTCTCGCCCCGCGTCACCAGGACTAGGTCCTGGATGCCGGTCCGCTGGAGTTCACGCATGAGCTCGGCGCCGATTCCGCCCTGGTCGGCGAAGACGAGCCAGGTGCCCTGGCTCTTCGCGGGTAGCTCCTCGGCGGTGGCCTCGAAGGCGTGCGTGTACGTCCAGTCGTAGAACGCCGGCCTGGGCACGGACTCCTCACGGTCCGCGAGCGCGGCGCACTCGACGCCCGTCAGCCTCGCGGCCACCCGTCCATCGCCGTCCAGCAGCGTGATGTCGCACTCGAGCTTGTGGGCCGTGCGCGCGCGAATCCGGGCATGGCACCACAGCGGCGCGTGGGGCGCGGGCGGCGTGGAGAGCTGGATGCTCCGGCAGCCCATGGGCAGGTAGAGCCGCGCGTCGTCCTCGGGAAGCCAGGACACCATGGCCTGGAGGCACGGGTCCAACCACACGGGGTCGAGCAGCATCTGCGAATCAGCGGTGATGCGCGCCACTTCCGCTTCGGGAAGGACAATCTCGGCCAGCAGTTCCTTCTCGTTGCGGCGCAGCGTGCGGATGCCGCGCAGGCTGGGGCCATACTCGAGCCCGCGCGTCGCCAGCATCCGGTACAGCGCCTCGGTGTCGAGCGGCGCCTCGGCGTGGATGCCGAGCTCGCTCACCCGGGCCTGTGTCTCCGGTGGTGTGTGGACGTTCCGGCGGATGCGCGCGGTGGCGTGACGGGTCCACGCCGTGCGGTTGTCGCGCGGCCGGCTGTAGATGGTCACCGTCTGGGCCGCCTCGTCGTACGTGGTCCGGACAACGGGCTCGTCATGGCCGGTGACGACGAGCGCGTTCTCGAACCGCACCTCTTCCAGTGCATGCGGCTCGGAGAGGCCCATGGCGCGGCGAACGGCGAGCGCCAGCTCGACGTAGGTGGCGCCAGGGACGACGAGCGAGCCCCGGACGCGGTGGTCCTGGAGGCACGGCAGGAAGCGCGCGTTCAGCCCGCGCTCCCAGGTGGGCAGCGGCGCGGAGACGCGGGGGCCGAGCAGCGAATGCTCGTCGGAACCCCGACGGTCCGTGAGGGCCTCCTCCGACTCGTGCCAGTGCTTCTCACGCTGCCAGGGGTAGGTGGGGAGCGGGGTGTAGCGCGAGCCCTGTGGATAGAGGCCGCTCCAGTCGATGGGAATGCCCGCGACGTAGAGCTCGGCCACGGCCTTGGTGAACGTTTTGTGCTCGGGCTCCTGTCGCCGGAGGGAGGTGAGGACGCGGCCCTCGACGCGGGCCTCCGCGCAGCACTCCTTGATGGACGCCAGCAGCACGGGGTGGGGCCCCAGCTCGATGAAGAGCCGGTAGCCGTCCTTCAGCATCTGCCCCGCGGCCTTCGCGAAGAGCGTGGGCTCGCGGATGTTGTCGCACCAGTATTCCGCGTCGTAGGCAATGCCTTCGATGCGCCCGCCCGTGACGGTGGAGTAGGTGGGCAGGTGCCCGGCGGAAGGCTTCAGCGCGGCCAGGCAGCGGCGCAGCTCTGGCTTCAGGCCCTCCATGGCGGGGCTGTGGTACGGCACCTCGACCTTCAGGATGCGCTGGAACACGCCGCGCGCCTCCAGCTCCGCGGCGATCTCCTCGATGGCCTTCGCGTCACCCGACAGCGTCACCGCGTTGGGGCCGTTGATGGCGGCGATGGACACCAGGTCCTCACGCCCCCGGATGGCGGCGCGCGCGCCTTCCTCGGAGAGGCCCACGGCGGCCATCTTTCCCTGGCCCGCGGCCTTGGCCTGGATGCGGCTTCGCTCGTAGATGACGAGCATGGCCTGCTCCAGCGTGAAGCGGCCGGCGGCATAGGCCGACGCGACCTCACCCGCGCTGTGGCCAATCACCGCCGCGGGCGTGATGCCCGCGCGCCGCCACATCTCCAGCAAGCCAATCTGGAGGAACGTGTTCGCGGGCTGCGCGATGTCCGTCCGCGCCATGTTGGAGGACTTCTCGTCCGCGAGCATCTGCTCCAGCAGCGACCAGCCCGCCAGCCGCTGGAAGAGGGCGTCGCAGCGGTCCAGGGTGGCGCGGAACAGCGCGTCCTGCGCGTAGAGCTCCCGGCCCATGGCCCACCACTGGGGCCCCATGCCGGTGAACACGAAGACGGGCCGGGCATCCGCGGCCTGGAGCGTCCGGCCGGAAGCGCCCAGCTCGGCGGGGTTGCCCGACGCGAAGGACTCCAGCCGCGCCGTCAGGTCGGCCACGTCCTCCGTCGCCAGCAGCGCCAGCCGGTGCTCATGGTGGCCGCGGCGCGTGGCCGCGGAGAAGCAGATGTCCGACAGCGAGGCCGACGCCGGCGCGGCGAGCATCTCCGCGTAGGACCGGGCCAGGGCGCGCAGGGCCTCGGGGCTGCGGGCGGAGAGGGGGAGGAGCAGCGGCGCCGGGGTTGCGTCGGCGCGGGCCTGCGATACGGCGGACGGGGCCTGCTCGATGACGCAGTGGGCGTTGGTGCCGCCGTAGCCGAAGGAGTTGACGCCCATCCGCAGCGGCTCGTCCTTCCGGGGCGCGAGCGTTTCAAGCGCGCGCGGGATGCGGATGCCCAGCGTGTCGAAGGGGATGGCGGGGTTGAGGTTGCGCAGGTTGGCCTGCGGGGGCAACTGCCGGTGCTGCAGGCACAGGCTCGCCTTGATGAGACCGGCCACGCCGGCCGCGGCCTCCAGGTGTCCGATGTTGGCCTTGAGCGAGCCGACCCACGGTCCCTGGCCGTCCTCGCGCTTGGAGACGGCGCCCAGGCCACCCAGCTCCGCCGGGTCACCCACGGCGGTGCCCGTGCCATGGGCCTCGAAGGCATGGATTTCGGTGGGGTCCAACGCGGCGCTGGCGCAGACGCGGCGAATCAGCGCTTCCTGCGCGCGAGAGCTCGGCGCCGTCATGGACTCGCTGTGGCCGTCCTGGTTGACGCCCGTTCCTCTAATGACGGCGTAGACGCGGTCCTGGTCTCGGACCGCGTCGGAGAGCCGCTTGAGCACCACGATGCCGGCGCCCTCGCCACGGCCGTAGCCGTCCGCGCGGGTATCAAAGCTCTTGGAGTACCCGTCCGCCGACAGGAACTTGCCCTTGCTCATGGCTACGAAGATCTCGGGCCGGAACATGACGTTGACGCCCCCCGCCAGCGCCAGTGACGTGGTGCCGTTCCGCAGGTCCTGGCACGCCAGGTGGACGGCGACCATCGACGAGGAGCACGCCGTGTCCAGGGAGATGCTCGGCCCCTGGAAGTCGAACATGTACGATAGGCGGTTGGAGAGCACCGTCATCGTCGAGCCCACCGCCGTGTGCGGTCCGATGAGCTCGCGGTTCATCGGCCCCATGTGCGTGAGCATGCTGTCGAGCATGAACCCGCCGACGTAGACACCCGTGGGGCTGCCCGCGAGCTTGTCCGCCGGAAGGCCCGCGTCCTCCAGGCTCTCCCACGCCACCTCCGCGAGCAGCCGCTGCTGCGGATCGAGCGTCGCCGCCTCCCGGGGCGAAATGGAGAAGAAGGCCGCGTCGAACGTGTCGATGGCCTCCTGCAGGAAGCCTCCCGCCCGCACGTACGTCTTACCTGGCTTGTCTGGGTCCGGGTCGTAGTACCGGCGGTGGTCCCAGCGCTCCTTCGGGACTTCTACGATGGCGCAGCGGCCCTGGGTGAGCAGCTCCCAGAGGTGGCGTGGTGACTTCGCGCCCCCTGGAAAGCGGCAGCCGATGCCAATGATTGCGATGGGGTCGTGCTCAATATTGGACACTGCGCTCATATCTAAAACCTACGCCAATAGCGGATTGCTCGTAAAGCCAAGGCTGTATTCTTAACTCTCGAGATTGGTTGTGTATGAATGGGTTACAGCATGTGTCACAGCCGCGTGCCCTCTGAGACACGACGTCTCAAATCGGTGAGAAACGATCGAGGCCAGGTTTCTTCACCCAATTCCTGTTGCGGATGTCGCGCGGGGCTCCCCCTCTGGCATTGGCGCACGGGGACATCCTCTCAGGACTGTCTGACACTTGTGAGGCTCCGCCGTGTCCCTTGCTCCCTTGCCAGTGCGCGTCTTCCGTCATGAATCGGAACACGGCCGCTGGGAGCGACTTTGGGCCGTTGCTCCGGATTCTCGACTCGCGAGACGCTTGTGTCGCCGCATGTCACAAGGACAGCTTCGTCGCCGGGTTGGATGATTCATTCTCACTCGCTGAGACATCGGGAGTGATGTGAGGCATCCAGGTCTACTTCACGCCCGTGGAGTGGGGGATGCCGCCCACGCTGCTGGCCCGGCTCCAACTGCCAGACCACTGCGGCCTTCGCGGCGATTGAGCGCGGACGTTGGCCAGTCAAACAACGCCGGTGCATCCGCTTTCCCGAGCCGCTTGACTTCCCTAGGGTGCCGCGCCACCGATGCCAGCCGAAGTCACTGTTCAATCAACGTTATTCGAATCCCTGGTCCGCATGGCGCAACCCGACGCGAAGCTCCAGGCCGAGTTCCTGGCCGCGGGCTTCGACATGGACAAGCCCCGCGCCACCTATCCAGCGGCCGTGTTCGCGGGTTGTCAGGACGCGACGGTGCGCTACCGCTACCAGGGCATGGACCGTAAGTCGGCCTACCGGACCCTGGGGCGGGAGCTGGTGCGCAGCTACTTCGACACCCTGGTGGGCAAGGTGGTGGGCATTGCCCTCAAGGTGGCTGGGCCCGAGCGCGCCATGAAGCGCGTGTCGCTGAGCTTCAGCTCCGTCTTCTCCCCGGTGGACATCCAGGTGGAATCCCTGGGGCCGGCGGACTGGCGCGTCCGCTTCCGGGGCTACCCCTTCCCGGCGGAGGCCGCCGCGGGCACCTGTGAAGGTGCGCTGCGGCAGGCCGGCGCCACCGAGCCCCAGGCGAACGTGGAACGCTACGAGCCGCCTGACGGCTTCGACCTGCGCATTCGCTGGAGCTGACCCGTCAGGGCGTGGACGGGCTCCCCAGCGCTACCGCGGACGCGACGGTGGGCTCCGTCACGTTGTCGGTGGACGTGCGGTCGATGAGCACGTTGAGCGGGTCGATGCCCACCTGGACGGGCTTCACGGGAACGGTGAAGGTGAGCTCCGATTCGCCCTTCGTCACCCGGCGCTTCTCCAGGAAGACGGCCTCGCCGCGCTCGTCGAGCGCGCCAACGTCCATCCAGTCGTTGAAGTCCACCTCCGTCTGTTCGCCCTTCTCATCGGCGCGGTACTTCTTCGCCTTCACCTTGAGGGTGACGTCCCAGGTGCCCTGGTCGTTCTGCCGCACCTGCGCGGAGACGGCGCGGTTGTCGTAGAGGGTGATGTTCTCGAACAGGTCCTCGATGAGGTACTGGTACTCCGGCGGCGTCTCTTCCCGCAGGAAGCCCAGCAGCTCGGAGGAGCCGGTGTACGGCGGGCCCTGGAAGCGGACCTTCTCCACGTAGCGGCGCAGGGCGCGGTTCACCCGCTCCTCGCCGATGAAGTCCTGCAGCGCGTACATGACGAGGCTGCCCTTCTGGTAGTGGATGTACATCTGCTGTTCCACCCGTGCCAGCGGCACCTCCTTCTTCGATTCGAACGCGCGGGCCGCGAGGTAGCGGTCCAGCTCGAACTTGAGAAAGCGCTTCATCTTCATCGGCCCGAAGCGGTGCTTCATCACCATCAACGCGGCGTACTGCGACATCGTCTCCGACGTCATCGTGGCGCCCTGCGCGCGCGCGCCCACCACCTGGTGCGCCCACCACTGGTGGGCAATCTCGTGCGCGGTGACGTAGTACGGGTAGTCCACGTCGTCGGCGCGTCCGTCCTCCACGCGGGCGATGAAGCCCAGTGCCTCCGAATACGGAATCGTATTGGGGAAGGACTGGGCGAAGCTTGCGTAGCGGGGGAACTCCAGGATGCGGGCCTGCCGGTGCTGATACGGCCCGAAGTTCTCGCTGCAGTACTCCAGCGTGTCCTTCATGCCGCGCATCATCCGGTCCAGCGCGAAGGTGTGCGTGGGGTGGTGGTAGATCTCCAGCTTCACGTCGCGCCACGTGTCGCGCATCACCTCGTAGCGCGCGGACAGGACGGAGAAGAAGTTGAGGATGGGTTTGTCCATCCGGTAGTGGAAGAAGCGGCGGTTGCCCTCGGTCCACTCCTTCTCCAGGTAACCCGGGGCAATGGCAATCTGGTCCTTCGCTGTGCTCACCGTGGCCTCGAAGGCGATGAAGTCCGAGTCCTGGCGGATGTAGTTGTCCTGCTTCGCCTTCGGGTCGTCGCGGTCCGGCATGCGCTCGCGAGGCGGCAGGTCGTAGTCCTTGCGGTCCCGGTCGTTCCCCAGCTCGGCGTCCTTCTGGTAGCCCAGCGCAGGCAGGTTCATGTTGTCGAAGAAGGTGCCGTTGCCCACGATGTCCGTGCGCGCCCCACCGTGCTTGAAGCCCTTCGTGCCGAACTCCAGGTCGAACACGATGGCGGAGTCGGCGCCGGGGGCCAGCGGCGTGGGCAGTTCGTAGATGAAGATGCCGAGCTCGGCGTCATGCATCGCGGGCTTCGTCACGCCCGCCAGGGACAGGCCGCGCACCCGGGCGTCGTCCGGCAGGGTGAGCATCACCTTGGAGATGGGCGCGTCGGTCTTGTTGCGGATGCGGTAGCTGCCCAGGGCCTCCAGGCGCAGCTCTTCCGGGTGGATGTGGAAGGTGACCTTCGCGGCGGTGATGCGTGGGTGGGGCAGGGCGGCGTAGGACGCGTACTCTTTTTCGTAGCGGGCCTGCTGCCGCTCCCGGTCCTTCCGCGTGATGTACGGGTTGAGGATGTGGGTGTTGTAGTAGATGAATGCGCCCGCCCCGATGAAGACGCAGAGCGACAGCGCCGCGGCCGCCGTCCACGCGCCCGTGCGCCGCGCTTTGGCCGCTGCCCAGCGCTGCTTCCAACGCGCCTCCCGGCCTCGGACGGTGAGCAGGTAGCCCACCGCCACGAGCAACGCCGCCAGCCCGTACCAGTAGACGCGGTGCCACACGAGCGCGGGGATGATGCTGCCGAAGCGGTTCAGGTCGGAGTAGCGGAGCGTGGGCTCGGAGCCGTAGCGGACCAGCAAGTCTTCCACGCCCATCAGGCCCAGCGCGGCCTGGAGGACGAAGTAGAGCACCATCACCAGGTACGCCAGGTACTTCTGATGGATGAGCACCTGCGCGAAGAAGGCCAGCACGCACAACAGCGCGTCATGCGGGAAGTCCAGCAGGAAGAGCTGTGTGGCGTAGAGGTTCCACTCGATGTTGACGTAGCCGCGAAGCACCTGGGAGAGCAGCGCGGACAGCAGCGCCACGGCCTTCAGGGAGAAGGCCACGAGCAGCAGCGCCCCCAGCTTCGCGCCATAGGTGACCCAGGACGGCACTCGCGTGGCGTCCACGATGTCGGCCAGCCCCGCGTCGCGCTCCTTCCACACCAGCTCACCCGCATAGAAGGTGATGGTGATGAGCAGGAAGGGCTGGAACGTTCGCGTGGCCGTCTCCAGCACCTGCCACGTCACCGGCCAGGTGGCGGTGCCGTATATCTGCTTCGAGATGGAGATGCCCATGGTGCCCATGGCCAGCCCCGCCACGACGAAGGACCAGAACACCGGGGAGCGGAGGATGTCGCGGTATGCCAGCCAGGAGGTGGCGAAGGCCGTGCGCAGCCAACTGCCCGTCGTGGGCGCCGCCAGGGTGGTGGGGATGGCGACCGGGGCGGGGGCCTCCTTCTCCTTGTGCGTGCCGCGTCCCCGCTGCTCCTCCACGGTGGTGCGGAAGCGCAGGACGGCCAGCCCCAGGAGCGCGGCGCCCACCACACTCCACAGCAACCGGTTGGCGAGCAGCAGCCCGGCGAAGGGGACGTGGTCCTGGTTGCGCTCGGCCGCCGTCCAGTAGCGGGTCGCGTTCTCGAAGGTGAGGAAGCTGAACGGGTCCAGCAGGGACGCCAGGTCCTGGTGCTGCACGTCGGACGTGGCGGCGCTGAGCACCAGGTACCCCATCACCAGCACCACGACGCCCACGTACACGGGGGCCATGCGCCGCGTCAGGGCGGCCAGCGAGAAGAAGACGGCGCCGGCGAAGAAGAGCGTGGGCCAGACGCCGACGACGTAGGGCCAGAGGTAGGAAGTGAGCTGGAACGGAGCGAGCCGCTCGGCATCCACCAGCCACACGCCCGCGGCGCCCACCAGCAGCCCGGGGATGATGGCCAGCATCAGCACCGCGCTGAAGAGGTACGCGCCCAGGAACCGGCCGAGCAGGTACGGGCCCTTCTTCACGTTCTTCGTGAAGATGAGCATCCACGTGTTGTGGCCGAAGTCCTGGTAGGCGGCCTGGCCGAAGACGGCGGCCACCATGAAGAGGCCGACGTAGGCCATGCCGGTGGTGAAGTAGAAGATGGTGTGCGGGCTGTTGACGCCGACCAACTCTGGGCCCGACGCCACCGAGAACCCCTTGAACACGGCGCCAATCGCCAGCGTTATCATCGCGGCGGCGGCGGCCAGCGCCAGGGCGTAGACCCAGGTGGAGATCATCTTCACCCGGCGCCGCAGTTCGAAGGTCAGGAGGGCAGTGAACATGGCGGGCCCTCAGGACTGCCTGGTCGCCCGGGCGAGCGCGTGGAAGTAGACGTCCTCCAGGTCGGGGCTGGCGGGCTCGAAGCCCTCTGGCGGGGACTCTGCGTAGACGTGGACCAGTCGCTTACCGGCCACGCGCCGCACGGCGATGACCTCCAGCTGCTTCATGAGCGCGTCCAGCTCCTCCTGGTGGGTGACGAAGCGCTTCCACACGCGCTGGTGCAGGGACTCCACCAGCTTCAGCGGGTGGCCGCTGGCCACGACGTTCCCCTGGGCGAGGATGGCCATGTTCTGACAGAGGTCCGCCACGTCGGAGACGATGTGCGTGGACAGCAGCACCACCACGTCGGTGCTGATCTCCGCCAGCAGGTTGTGGAAGCGGAAGCGCTCAGCGGGGTCGAGCCCGGCGGTGGGCTCGTCCACGATGAGCAGCTTGGGATTGCCGAGCAGGGCCTGGGCGATGCCGAAGCGCTGCTTCATGCCGCCAGAGAATCCACCGAGCCGCCGGTCGCGATGCTCCCAGAGGTTCGTCTTCTGGAGGAGCGCCTTCACCGTGTCATGGCGCGGGCCGCGCTGGGCCAGGCCCTTGAGCTGCGCCAGATGGTCCAGCATGTCCCAGGCCGTCACCTTGGGGTACACGCCGAAGTCCTGTGGGAGGTAACCCAGCACCTCGCGCAGCCGGTCCTTGTCCCGGCGCAGGTCGATGCCGTCGAAGGTCATGGTGCCCGCATCCACGTCCTGCAGCGTGGCGATGCTGCGCATCAGCGTGGACTTGCCGGCGCCGTTCGGTCCGAGCAACCCGAACATCCCGCGCGGAATGGTGAGGTTGACACCCTGCAACGCACGGGTGCCGTTGGGGTACGTCTTCGACACGCCTTCCAGTCTGAGCTCCATGGCGGCGAACCTAACTCAGTCCTCGGGACCGATGCGTGGAGCGCGTGGCGTCGTTACCATGTAGGCATGCCCCTTTCTCGCCGGACCTCCACCGCCTCCGCGGCCGTCGCCTTCCTCCTGGGGGCCTGCGGAGAGGGGGACCCGGTCATGCTGGAGGCGGTGGCCGCAAGCTGCTCGGGCGGTCCGGCGCAACACCTGGACCGGTTGCCGTCCGGCGCCATGGTGCTCAACGCCTACTTCTTGCAGGAAGAGGCCACTCGGGACGCGCGGCGGGGGGCGGCGGAGTCTCCGGTGCTGGAAGAGGTGCTCGCCAAGGCCTCCGCGCTGGGCGTGCGCGCGCTGCGCACCAACGGACACAACGACGCGCTGTCGAAGGTGGGGGACACCGCCATCCAGGTGGCGCCGCTGGAGTACGACGAGGTGGCCCTGGTCGGCCTGGATTGGGTGCTCACCCGCGCCCGTTTCCATGGCGTTCGCCTGGTGCTGACGCTGGGGAACTACTGGGATGCGTACGGGGGGGCGCGCCAGTACGTGGAGTGGGCGGGCCTCCCCCGGCCCGTGGAAGGGGATGCCCGGTTCTTCACCGACCCGGTGGTGGTGGCGCACTTCAAGGCGCACGTGGCGCGGCTGCTCAACCGGGTGAACACGGTGGACGGCATCCGCTATGGCGACCACCCGGCCGTCCTGGCCTGGGAACTGCTCAACGAGCCGCGGGGACGGGGGCTGGACAAGGAAGGGGCGCGGCTGCGCGCGTGGATTGATGACGTGGCGCGCGAGGTGAAGAGGCACGCGCCCGGCCACCTGGTGGGGACGGGGGAGGAGGGCTTCGAGCCGTCTCCCGACGGGTACGACCCTGGCTTCTGGTCCCGCTCCGGGTCGCCGGTGCTTCGCACGCCGGGGGCCAGCTTCACGCGCAACACGGCGTCCCCGTACATCGACTTCGCGTCGGTGCACTTCTATCCGGAGTCCTGGGGCCTGGGCGGCATCGACACGGCCGAGGCCGGCGCCCGGTGGATTCGGGAGCACGCCGCCATCGCCCGGAACCTGGGCAAGCCCTTGTTCGTGGGCGAACTGGGGCTGCGCAACGAAGGCACGTTCGACGTGTCGCAGCGGCGCGCGCTCTATCGCGGCTGGCTGGAGTGCATGCGGAAGGAAGGCGTCGGCGCGGGTGCGCTGTGGATGTTCTCCAACGACGCCCGGCCGGAGGCCTGGGACGACTACACCTTCTACTACCGGGACGGCACGCAGCCGGGAGATCCGGTCAACCGGTACGCGGACCTGGTCATGGAGGCCGCCGCCGCGGAGCGTCCGGGCGCGGCGGTCTCCACGGGGCGCTGAGCGCGGGCGCTCCGGCTCAGACGGAGATGAGACCCTTGCGGATGCCTTCGGTGACGGCCTCCACGCGGTTGGTGACCTCCAGCTTCCGGTAGATGTGCTCCAGGTGCGTGCGGATGGTGGCCTTGCTGAGGTCGAGCAGGCGCGCCGCCTCGCTGTTGGACACGCCCTTGGCGATGAGCTGGAGGATTTCGCGCTCGCGGTCCGACAGCGGCTTGAGCAGGGGCTCCTGGGGCATGTCGCTGGCCGACGGCTCCGGCGCGGTGGGCGGCGAGGCCACGGGGCTGGCGTCGGGCTCTACGCGGAAGTGACGGAGCAGCCGGCGGGCCAGGTTGGGCTGGATGACGGTGCCGCCCGCGCGGACCTCCTTGATGGCCTCGATGATCTTGTCCACCGGGGCGCCCTTGAGCAGGTAGCCGGAGGCGCCCGCCTTCACGGCCTCCAGCACTTTGTCCTCCTCGTCGAAGATGGTGAAGATGAGGATTTCAATCTTCGGGAAGCGCGCCTTCACCTCGCGCGTCACGTCGATGCCGCTCATGCGGGGCAGGCCCAGGTCGAGCAGCAGCACGTCCGGCATCAGCTTGGGCACTTCCTCCAGCGCGGCTTCACCGGAGAGCGCGGTGCCGATGATGTCCATCTCCGGGTGGTTCTCGAAGAGGCGGAGCTGGTTCTTGAGGATCTTCGTTTGATCCTCGACCACGAAGACGCGAATGGGCGGCGAATCAGGAGGCTGCGGGGCGTCCACGGGAGCTCCGGTCATGACGGGCGACAGGGAAGGGAGAATGCCACCTGGGCGCCAGCGCCGGGTGACGAGTCCACGATGAGCTGGCCACCGAGCTTCATGGCGCGCTCACGCATGTTCAACAGGCCGTAGTGGCCGCGCGGCGTCCGGGAAGGGTCGAAGCCCTTGCCGTCGTCGCGTACGACGAGGTTGACACGGTCCTCGCTGAAGTCGAGCCGCACCTGGACGCCCTTGGCCTCCGCGTGCTTCACCGCGTTGGACAGCGACTCCTGGAGGATGCGGAACAGCGCCAGCTGCGCGTCCGGGTCCAGCTTGCGCTGGAGCCCGGTGCGCTCGAAGCGGATGTCCAGGCCCGTGCGCTCGCGAAACGTCTTCGCGTAGTCCTCCAGGCCCTGCGCCAGCTCGAAGTCCTCGCGCATCATCTGCAGGCTGCGCCGCAGCTCCTCGATGGACTCCTCCGCGGTGAGCTTCAGCTCGCGGATCTCCTCGCGCAGGCCCTCCTCGCGCGCGAGGTTCAGGATGTATTCGGACTGGATGATCATCGACGACAGGGACGCGCCCAGGCCGTCGTGGATCTCCCGGGCCATCCGGTTGCGCTCCTCCACCACCGCCAGCTCCTTGAGGTCTCCCTGGAGCGACACGACCTCGCGGTGCGCGGCGGCCTCGCGCTCGTTCAGGTACACGAGCACGTAGACGATGATGAAGTTGAGCGCCAGGTACCAGAGCAGGGTCAGCAGCTCCACCGCCGTCACGGAGCGGTTGAGGAGCAGGTCCAGCCGGGTGGTGATGGGCAGTGCCAGCAGCGGCGGGAGGATCGCCAGCGGCTTGGGATAGAGGATGGCGAAGAGCGTGGTGAAGAGCAGCTGCGTGGCCAGCAGCGGGCTCTGGAGACCGCCGCCGACGTGCGGCTTGGCGATGAGCACCACGCTGATGGTCACGTCCAGGCAGAGGGTGATGTACGTCACCCAGCGGCCGGCCTTGGGGTGGTCGATGACCAGGAGGTTGGCGACGCTGTAGAGCAGCATCGCGAAGTAGCCCACGAAGGAGAACGGACCGGTGAGGCCGAAGTAGCCGCTCCAGGCCGGCACCGCGAGGATGAGCAGGCCCAGGGTGAGGAACATCATCCGCGCGTAGAAGAGCGCGCGGGCCCGGGCCACGAAGCGGTCCTGCTCCCACGAGGCGGTCGCCTGCTCCGCCGACACGCTGTCCGTCAGCTTGCGGCGCTCCAGGACCTTCCGCACCCGGGCGCGCAGGTCGTTGGCAGGCGTTTCCTCGCTCAATGCGAGTTGGGAATCCATTCGTCCGGCAGTCTACGGGAGCAACCGGGGGGCCGGGAATCCCAGAGGTGGCCCGCCCCGCTTTCTGGGGGGCGAGGGGGCAGGCCCCACGCCGGGCGGAAGCACCGCGTTACTCCGCGGAAGCGTCACCCGCGCACGCCTGGCGGACCTCGGGCTTGTTCTTGAAGATGAAGTCCAGCCGGTCGATCTGCTCGCCCGTGCGCTCGTTGAAGAGCGGCGTGCCGCCCGCGTACATGCTGCCCTCCGGGTTGCCGTACGCGTCCAGCCCCTGCTTCTGGAGCCACGTGTCCACGCAGGCCTCCTGGGCCGCGCGCGCCGTGCTGCCTGAGCCCGCATCCTCGGCGCTCAGGGCTCCCTTGCTGGCGCCGGTGCGCGCGGCTTCGCCCGTCGCGGCGGAGGCGTCGGTGGGCCCCGGGGCCTCGCCCGACTTGCGGGTGCAGCCAGGCGCCAGGAAGAGGAGAGCGGAAAAGACGAGCACGCCGGTCAGGTTTTTCATATGTCCTGGCAGGTGGGGGCCGCGCGGACGCGGGACGGTGAAGAGACACCTGCGTCCTTCTGCATGGTGGTACGCAGGCGGCCCCACCATATTCGTTTCCGACCGCGTGGAGCAGTCATCCGATGCATGGCCACGGTACAGACCACCACCCCCGAATTCCCCATGCGTCCCGGCTGGAGCGCGCGCGCGTCCTGCTGGTGGGGGCTGGCGGGCTCGGATGCCCGGCGTCGTTGGCGCTGGCCCAGGCCGGTGTCGGGCACCTGACGCTGGCGGATCCCGACCGCGTGGACGTGACGAACCTGCCGCGCCAGCTCTGGCACCGGGGCGAAGACGTGGGCCGGAACAAGGCGGAGTCCGCGACGGCGGGCCTGGCGCGGGCCTTTCCCGGCCTGAGCACGGAGGCCATCCCCGAGCGCGTGGACGCGAGCAACGCGGAGGGGCTCTTCCGCGCGCACGACGCCGTCATCGACGCCACGGACGGCGTGGCCACCAAGTTCTTCCTGTCGGACGTGGCGGTGCTGACGGGCGTGCCGCTCATCTATGGCGGTGTGCTGCGCATGCAGGGCCAGGCGATGCGCGTGGACCCGGGGGGGCCGTGTCTGCGCTGCCTCTATGACGCGCCGCCTCCGCCGGACGCCGTGCCCACGTGTGCCCAGGCGGGCGTGCTCGGCTCGCTGGCGGGGCTGGTGGGCGCGGTGCAGGCCCTGATGGCGCTGGAGCTGCTGTCGGGCGCCGCGCGAGGTGGGCAGGGCGAGGCCACGCTGCACGTGTTGGATGCGGTGTCACTCCTGGGACGGCGGATACGCGTGGCGCGGGCACCGGACTGCGAGGGTTGTCGCGTCACGGCCATCCCCGCGTACCCGGAGTCTCCGGAGGCGTGCGCGACATGACGGCGATGCTGGACATCACCCGCGAGGTCTGTCCGATGACCTACGTGCGGACGAAGCTGAAGTTGGAATCACTGGAGCCGGGCACGTTGCTGGAGGTGCTCCTTCGGGGCACCGAGCCGCTGAAGAACGTGCCTCGCAACGCGCGCGACGAGGGCCACGAGGTCGTGTCCCTGGACGCGCTCCCGGACGGGACGCACCGGCTGGTGCTCCGCAAGCAAGGCAGGTGAGTGAGTCATGGCGACCCTTCGTATTCCCACTCCGATGCGGGGCTTCACCGGCAACCAGGCGGAAGTCTCAGCCCCCGGCGCCACCGTGCTTGAGGTGCTGAAGAACCTGGACGCGCGCCACCCGGGCATTGGCGGCCGGGTGTTCGACGAGCGCGGCGCGGTGCGGCGCTACGTCAACGTGTTCCTCAACGACGAGGACATCCGCGCGCTGAACGGGTTGGACACGCCGGTGAAGGACGCGGACCGCATCACCCTCATCCCCGCCATGGCGGGGGGCTGACGGCCATGGCGCTGCGCGAAGATCAGATCCTGCGCTACTCCCGGCAGATCCTCCTGCGCGAGGTGGGCGGACGTGGCCAGGAGTCCCTGCTCGCGGGCACGGCGCGGTTGGATGGCATTGGCGCGTCGGGGCTGACGGCGGCGGCGTACCTGGCGGGAGGTGGCACGCCAGTGTCGGGCGCGGGCTCGCTGACACTGGGGCCCTGGGCGCCGGGTTTCCTGATGGGGCCTTCCGACGTGGGCCTGCCCGTGACGGAGGCGCTGGCCCGTGAGGTGCCCGCGCTGAACCCGGACGCGGGCGCGGTGGGGCAGGGGCTGGCTCTTATACACATCTGACGCTGCCGACGAACTTAC
>NZ_JAAEAH010000067.1 GCF_010998615.1 Myxococcus sp. CA023
TCGCCTCGAATGCTTCGGCGACCCGGAACCACTCCTGCTTCTCCAACGGCTTCGACATACGCGCCAGGGACCATGGCGGCGACTCACCACTCAACGCCCCTCAGCACGTCGTTGGCCGGACGCTTACCTCGCGCGCGGGGATTGAGGAGCGAGACGCGCGCCCGATTTCAGGAGGCTCGCTGGCCCCAGCCCAGGCAGCGCGGCTGATGGAAGCGCTGTTGGGGAAGCCGGCGACGCTGGCTCAGTTCCCCTCACGCCTCGCGGTGGGCCACCTGCTGCGCAAGGCGCTGGAGGAGGGCGAGCTCTCGCGCGCCGAACTGCTGAGCCAGATTGAGCGCTTCTCCAGCGTGGCGGTGCTTCGGCCTGACGGCTGCCTTGCGTGGGTGCGCAGCGGGAAGACACAGCAGCGCGTGGCTCCTGTCGAATGGCAAGATGGTGGCTTCCGTGCCCACGGCTTCGAGCTGGGCCGTTTCTACGACGGACGCACGGGCGTCTACCGGCTGCTGGACAACGCTCTGCGAGAGGCGGATGGGCAACCGTTGACGGACGTCCACGACGACGCGGATTTTGTGGGGCGTACCCTGGACGGGGCCGAAGCGGCATTCGTGAAGCTGGCGCTCTCCGTAGGCCACTTCCTCACCTACCCGCTGGACAGCTTTGCGGCCCTCAAGAATCTGCCCGCTGGTGTGGCGGCGCTCATCGAGTCGTCGCCGGAATACTTCGAGCGCTTCCGTTACATGACGCGGGGCGAGCAGATTCAGGCCGTATCCGAATTGGCCACGAACCTCGTTCTCACAACCGGCACTGCTGCTGCCACGACGCGCACGGTGACAGGGGCTCTGGCGGGTGTTGAGGCCACGGTGCCTGTGTTGTCCTTGTCCGCGCAGGGAGCGCTGACCGTCGAGCGGGTAGCGGCACCCGTGGGGCGCGCGGCGTCGGTACTTGGGGGAGGTCCGGGAGCCGCCATCATCCTTCAGCGGGCTGGCACAGCGGAGAGTCAGACGGGGCCCGCCAAGGGGCCTGGACAGTGGGCACCGTCAAACGAGTCCATGTCACCGCGAGCGCGGCGATACCAGGAACAAATCACGGGACACTCCGCAGACGAGGCATACTGGGTGGGTGGCACCAGTGCGAAAGACGGAGGAGTGAAGTTCGATGGCTTCGAGATGGGCGTTCTGCTGGAAGCCAAGGGGGCGGGCTATGCCCAGTTCTTCGAGGGACTCGATCCAAGACGCTGGTTCAAGAATTCGGGCGCCACGGCGCTTGTCGAACAAGCCCAACGCCAGCTTCGCGCCGCTCGCGCCACTCACACTCCAATCCGGTGGCACGTCGCAGAGGAATCCGCCGCCAGTGCGATTCGGAAGCTGCTTGCCTCCTACGACGCATCTGGCATCGAGGTGGTGTTTACGCCCCCGGTAATGTGAGGAGCCTACG
Organism: Myxococcus sp. CA023; assembly: GCF_010998615.1. Taxonomy (GTDB): domain Bacteria; phylum Myxococcota; class Myxococcia; order Myxococcales; family Myxococcaceae; genus Myxococcus. The sequence continues at coordinate 1,435 of NZ_JAAEAH010000067.1, forward strand.
AACGTGGAGGAGACCTACTACGCTGGTGTTTATTGGGGATCTCGCAGGGAAAATGAGGGTGAGTGCGCCAAGCGCTTAGAGAACTTCCTAGAAGAGCTCCGCGCTACCGATCCAGCATTCACGCGATGGTTCCAACTTGGGAAATCACGCAAGGACGCGCTGAAACGACCGTTTGCGTTGAGTCACGCAGAGCTTGAGAAGCTCGTTCGACGTGGTCGAGATCGAGTGTTTGAGGACCTCGGATTTCGCATCCGTGGTTGGAATGGTGCAGATGAAGATCGGGATGCGGTTGACTTCGACATCCTCTGCGGTGGCTACACCGATGCGGTGAGCAACGTCTGTGTATTCGGGCTGCCTATCCGTGGAGCACACGCGGATCGCGTTCTCACTTCGCCTGTACTAGCCGACATCCTGCGAGCTACTGCTATCGCCTGGGAGCCTGACTGGGGAGTGGCCATCTCGCACGCTCACCGCGATATTGCTGAGGCTCGGCGCGTCCCGAAATCGCCATACGTCGGGTGGGTGACGTACCTGGCCCAGCACCGGGGGACAATTCCTCCCCTCCCCGCTCCGGTCCACATCGAACCCGTGGGAGACAAAGGGACCCTCATCGTCCTCACTCCCGAGCGCTTCACGGTCAGCAACCCAGAACACGTGGCACTTGCTGACCGCGTGCGTGAAGTGCTGGACGGCGCGGGGCTACTGGAGCCGCTCCAGCACCAATCGTAGGAACAAGAGGGGCCGAGCCATCCGCAACTCGGCCTCTCTCTAGGCGGGTTGAAGCCCATCTCTTTCAGGCCCCGCCATGTTGCACGTGTGTCGCATGCCCCTGCGGAGCGCGCTGGAACAGGGCGGGACGGCAGGGGATGTGGCGGGAGGTCGAATCCAACGCAGTCCAGGAGGTTGAGAGGAAAGGGCGCGATCCTGCTGGGGTTTCGCTCCTCCCGGGTACGGGTTCGACTCCCGCCCCTGGGTGCTCAACGCATTCCGGCATCACGGCGAGCGGGACCGCTGGCGGATGCTGCTTCCCGACTCCGTGATTTCACGTGCTCAACGCCTTCCGGCATCACGGCGAGCGGGACAACGGCAGAGCGCGTCGTGGATGACTTGGAAGGACGGTGCTCAACGCCTTCCGGCATCACGGCGAGCGGGACCCAGCACCACTCCGACTGCGCAGGACCGCGCCAACTAGTGCTCAACGCCTTCCGGCATCACGGCGAGCGGGACCGTTGCCTGACGGCGCGTTCCTCGCGGTTGAACGGTGCTCAACGCCTTCCGGCATCACGGCGAGCGGGACTTCACGCCCGCGCCTCCCGATGCCTGCTGGCCATGGGTGCTCAACGCCTTCCGGCATCACGGCGAGCGGGACGATAATCTCCCGCGCGGCGCGCAGCTCCTCTTCGTGCTCAACGCCTTCCGGCATCACGGCGAGCGGGACTTTCAACGAGCTGCCCCTCCCGTCCGACGTGGAGTCTGTGTGCTCAACGCCTTCCGGCATCACGGCGAGCGGGACGAGGTGGCTGCGATGCGGGGTGGCCTGGAGCGTATCGTGCTCAACGCCTTCCGGCATCACGGCGAGCGGGACAACTACGAGGTCCTGACAGAAAGACAAAAGCAGTGGTGCTCAACGCCTTCCGGCATCACGGCGAGCGGGACCCTTCAGTGTTGCCGTAAACAGCACCACCGTCAAGGGGTGCTCAACGCCTTCCGGCATCACGGCGAGCGGGACCCTTGTCGTTGCCCGTGAATTTCATGTGCTCCTTGTGCTCAACGCCTTCCGGCATCACGGCGAGCGGGACCGTCCTAGGCCACATCCACAGCAACAGAGGAGACGTATGTGCTCAACGCCTTCCGGCATCACGGCGAGCGGGACATCAACTCAGCGGGGCTTTCACCTCGGGGGTGAACGGTGCTCAACGCCTTCCGGCATCACGGCGAGCGGGACAGCGCACTCCTCATAGGTGCCCATGTTGAAATCAGGGAAGTGCTCAACGCCTTCCGGCATCACGGCGAGCGGGACGCGGCGGAGCAGTTGCCGACGACGTCGCCGCTCGAGTGCTCAACGCCTTCCGGCATCACGGCGAGCGGGACTCCGCTTGATGCGTATGGCGACGCTGAACAATACAGTGCTCAACGCCTTCCGGCATCACGGCGAGCGGGACTCGCCAATGACCCTAAGCTGCCGCTGCTTCGGGCGTGCTCAACGCCTTCCGGCATCACGGCGAGCGGGACCATCGCGCGGAACAGGCTGATGACCGGTGAGGACGTGTGCTCAACGCCTTCCGGCATCACGGCGAGCGGGACAGCTCCAGCGCGCGATGGACTTCCCCGCGGACTACCGGTGCTCAACGCCTTCCGGCATCACGGCGAGCGGGACTGGAACCAGAAGCTACCCATGGCCCAAGCGCCAACCGGTGCTCAACGACTTCCGGCATCACGGCGAGCGGGACGGTACAAGGCAATCCCTTACATTACGTACTCCGTCAGTGCTCAACGCCTTCCGGCATCACGGCGAGCGGGACGACAGCCTGACGTCGGAGTACTGCGCCAACTGCAAGTGCTCAACGCCTTCCGGCATCACGGCGAGCGGGACTTCCCGTCCTCGGGGATCGCGATGGCCACACGCACGTGCTCAACGCCTTCCGGCATCACGGCGAGCGGGACTGAAGCGCCCCGGCTGGAGCGTGAAGAGCCCTTGGCTGTGCTCAACGCCTTCCGGCATCACGGCGAGCGGGACCTTGGATTTTGAGAGGTGGAAACTCGCTAAGGGAGGGTGCTCAACGCCTTCCGGCATCACGGCGAGCGGGACACTCCCTCTGGGTCGTCGGCCCGAAGCCCTACGGCGGGTGCTCAACGCCTTCCGGCATCACGACGAGCGGGACCTACGTTGAGCCCGTTTACAGCGTCCTGGACTCGTGCTCAACGCCTTCCGGCATCACGGCGAGCGGGACCTCAATGACACCCAGGCCCGCAGCTACAGCCTCATTTACGTGCTCAACGCCTTCCGGCATCACGGCGAGCGGGACCTCAATACCCTCGTGCCGTTTCCCAACGGCACCAAGGACCTGTGCTCAACGCCTTCCGGCATCACGGCGAGCGGGACGCCGAGGCGGCGGCGCACCGTGCAGGGGAGAGCAGGCGCTAGTGCTCAACGCCTTCCGGCATCACGGCGAGCGGGACTAGACAGAGAGATGGCGGGGGTATGAGAAATCATTGAGTGCTCAACGCCTTCCGGCATCACGGCGAGCGGGACTGGAAGAGACACCGCCAGCGCACCACGACCAAGGAAGGCTGTGTGCTCAACGCCTTCCGGCATCACGGCGAGCGGGACACCGTCATACGCGACGACACCCAGCGACAGCCCATGTGCTCAACGCCTTCCGGCATCACGGCGAGCGGGACCTCGAAGAGCGCCTCCTTGGCGGCCATGTAGTGGTGCTCAACGCCTTCCGGCATCACGGCGAGCGGGACACCTGCTGGTGCACCCGGAGATGGGCATCTACTTAGGGTGCTCAACGCCTTCCGGCATCACGGCGAGCGGGACGACCTTGGCCAGCGCGCGCGGCCGCGGCCTTCTGCTTGTGCTCAACGCCTTCCGGCATCACGGCGAGCGGGACATGCAAGTTGCGCATCAGCCTCAGGACGTTTTGCACGTGTGCTCAACGCCTTCCGGCATCACGGCGAGCGGGACGCCCGGCGAGCTGGAGCGGGACGAATCCGGCCGGTGCTCAACGCCTTCCGGCATCACGGCGAGCGGGACCGTGCTCCTCGGCGCATCGACGCCCGCGCCGTACACGTGCTCAACGCCTTCCGGCATCACGGCGAGCGGGACGACCATGAGAGGTCAGAGAGGGCAGAGGCCAACAGTGCTCAACGCCTTCCGGCATCACGGCGAGCGGGACCATCTCACCTCGCAGCCGCCAGAGAGCACCATGAAGAAGGTGCTCAACGCCTTCCGGCATCACGGCGAGCGGGACCTCGGCGGCGAGCTGCGCATCTACCACGTGAAGCGGTGCTCAACGCCTTCCGGCATCACGGCGAGCGGGACCTACACGCTGATGGTCAGCGCAGCGATGGGCTATTAGTGCTCAACGCCTTCCGGCATCACGGCGAGCGGGACAAGGCCAATCCCCTCTCCACGGCGGTTGCCTCGACGTGCTCAACGCCTTCCGGCATCACGGCGAGCGGGACCGCATCAAACTGGCGTCCTGCGGCCCTATTACGAGTGCTCAACGCCTTCCGGCATCACGGCGAGCGGGACCGCAGGTCATCCAGGGTTCCCGTGTTCATGACCGTGAGGTGCTCAACGCCTTCCGGCATCACGGCGAGCGGGACCGCAAGTTCCGTGGGCGCTCGAAGCTGCTAGGCAGTGCTCAACGCCTTCCGGCATCACGGCGAGCGGGACTACAAAAGCATATGGCCTCACTTGCAGGGTGCCTAGTGCTCAACGCCTTCCGGCATCACGGCGAGCGGGACGCACCGCGCAGCCCACCTCCGTCTCCAAGGGCATGTGCTCAACGCCTTCCGGCATCACGGCGAGCGGGACTGCCCGTCTGAATCTCCCAGCAGTTCCGCCAACTTACCACCCCCCTTTTCAAGCACCTCCCCCGCTTTCGCCAGGGTTGTGCCTCCCGGACCCTACCCAGAAATCCGAACCCCATGGAATCACTCAGCTTTTCATCGATCATGCACCTATTCACCTGTCAAAGAGCCTCAACCCCACGAAACAACAGGGGAAATCGTCCATTTCGAGGGCGCGGGCCTCCGCCACGGCGAGGTGCTTGAATGTCATTCATCATACAGCGCCCCTACACGGGGGGGAGCAGGTCCCTCAGCGTCCCTCCACGTCCGTCCCCATCCGGGCGAGCAGCGCATCCCTTCGCGCTTCGAGCTTGGGGCTCTTGACGAGCGACCGCAGCGCCCTGGCCCCAGCGTCGCGAGCCTCGGGGGACAGGGAGACCAGCCGCGAAAGCCAATCCGTCTCGAAAACAGCCAACACCTGCTTCTGCTCCAGTTTGTCCGCGCGCCGGGCCTCCACCCACGCCAGGAACTCCGTCAGCGCCGGCGAGGCGCGAACGGGACGCCTCGGCGGCTGGATGGCGCAGGGCCCCTCCCGCACGAGCCTGCCGTACCCCGCCGCCGTCTTCCCGCCCACGCCCCAGTGCCGCAGCGCCTCGTCCAGCCGCCGCGCGGTCCACGCCAGGAAGTCCTCCGCCTGCGCGTCCGCCTCCGTGCCCGGCGCCAGGCTCAGCGCCACGAGGAATCGGCCTCCAGGGCGCACCGACAAGAAGGCCACGGGGTTGGGCGGCTCGTAATCGCTCGGCCACGCGGCCTTGCCGCCATACCAGCCGGGGTGATGGACCGTGAGCACGTCCCGGGCCAGGAACGACTGCGCGCGGTCCAGCCCCGTGACGCGCGAGCACGGCACCCACTGCGCGTCATGGAAGATAACTTCGCCCGCGTGGGCCTGCTCCGGCGCGCCGTCCTCCCCTGCCACGCCGAAGAGCCTCCGGCGCTCCTCCGCCGCGCCATCGCCGTACACCGCGCGCAGGTAGCCCGCGAGCACGCCCTTCAGCGACGAGCCCGGCACCACGGGCACGCCCCACGTATGGTGCAGCGTCAGCCCCACCCCGGTAGGTGACGCATTGCCATGCCCCACCAGCAGGCGGCTCACCGCGCGCGCCGTGAAGGTCGCCGTATAGGACTGCCGGAGCGCGTCCTCCCAGCGCTTGAACGCCTCCGCGTAGTCGTCCGGCTCGGGATGTTCCTCCAGCCGGGACAGCCATTGCTCCCAGGGGTCGGGCCGGACGTCGTGCCTCTTCTCCGGAGCATAGCGCTCGTACACGAGCCCCGCGTGCGCGCTCTTCGCAACCGCGCCCACCACACGGCGAAGGGCATCACGCATGACCGTGCTCCTCCTCGGTGAAGGTGGCCTGCACCGCGCGGCGGAACCACACCAGCAGCCGGAGCGACTCGCGCGTGGCCAGCATGTACGCGTCCAACTCCAGCGCGCGCACCGCGCCCGGCAAGCCCTTCTTCAGCGCCTCCGCGGACAGCCCCGGGAGCCGCGCCCGCTCCAGGCACCACTCCAGGTCCTTCAGCAAGCGCTCGGCGGCCGTGTTTCCGGCCTCCCGCTCCAGGAAGGCGAGCGCCGCCGCCAGCCCGTCGCGCAGCACCGTGGCGCCCAGGCCATTCACCCGGGGCTTGTAGTCCGCGCGCAGCGCCTGGCCCTCGACCTTCCGCACCCGCGCATAGGCATCGAGCGCGCGCTGCTGCTCCCGTGTCTGCCCCGTCATCGCCCACCTCGCGCGTCCGGAGCACGCCACGCCAGCAGCCGGCAACGCCCTCGCCCCACGGTGGCCTTGCCCCCCAGTTGAAGCACCGTGCCCTCGCCGCCGAACGCCGCATCCAGCACCGCGTCCGCCGCCAGCTTGCGCGGCGCCGAGTTGAAGGTGCCCGTGGCCCCCATCACCCCCACGAGCAGCGTCTCCGCGGGCAGGCTCTCCTCCGTCCAGAGCTGCCCCTTGGCCGCGGTTCCCGTGTCCGGGTCGATGCTCACGCGCGTATCCACCTGCGTGGCCGTCTCCCAGAGGAAGGACATCGTCTCGTCGTCTACCAGCACCAGCCGCTTCGTCAGCAGCGCGCGCTCCGCCTCCGGCAGCAGCCCGGCCAGCCCCTGGGCCCAGGTGTCCAGGGCCGCGTCACCCTCCGGCAGCACCGGCAGGTCCAGGTCCTCCAGGTACACGCGAGGCTCCGCCGTGCCGGCGCCGTACACGACGGCGCTGGCCTTCACCGAGGCCACGCGCGCGCGGCGCTGGGTCAGGGGCTCCACCTTCGGCCAGGCGCCCTCCTCCCCGCCCAGGTCCCGCCGCGCGAGCGCGAGCAGCAGGGGCGAGGTCACCAACGCGAAGGTGCCCACGAAGCTGCGCACCGGCAGGGCGAGCAGCCGCGCGTCCCCCACCACCAGCGCGCCCGCGTAGTCCCCGGGCTCGTCGCCCTCCGGGCCCGCCTTCGCCCGCCGAGGCCCGAAGACGGCGTCGTGCAGGCCACACGCGTCGCTCGACTTGTCACGAGGCCGCCGCAGCTCGCGCAGCACGCCCTTGAGGGACGAGCCCGGGACGAAGGGGATGCCCGTGGCCTTCAGCCGCGCCAGGGGCAGGTCGATGACACCCACGCTCTGTCCAGTGCCGACATGCAGCGGTGACAGCGCGTGAAGAAGATAGGGTCGGCTCTCCATGCTCAGGCTCCTTGTCCGTGACGGGGCGGTTGCCACACGCCGGGCAGCACCTGCCCCAGCGCCTCCGCGTGGCCGCCGCCCCAGGAGGCCAGCCACAGCTTGCACAGCTCATCGGCGGTGAAGTCCTCGCCGCCGAGCTTCTCGAAGAAGTAGACGGCGCCCGCGGGCACCCACCGCCGCGTGGCGCGGGGCTGGCGCCGCACCATGTCCCAGCCCGACACCTCCAGCGGCCGGGGCACCAGCGCGGCGCGCAGCACCACGGGCGCGTCGATGCACGGCAGCCGGCCCACATAGCGCGGCGGCATCCCGGCCACGCGCTCGAAGCCGTCAGGCAACCACCCGCGCTGGAACTCCGCGGGCGTGGCCAGCACCAGGCGCAGGCCGCGCGTCGCCCGGGCCAACCCCGCCGGCATGGCGAAGAGGTTCGAGTCCAACCGCTCCACGTCCGACAGGCGGCGCCGTCCGCCCAGCCCCAACGGGCCGTGAGGCAGCCCCTTCGCCGAGTCCGGCCACGCGCAGGACACGCCGAGCGCCCACTCCTCCAGCGTGAGGCGCCCCGCGTCCCGCGACTGGACGCGCAGCCACTCCACGACCTCGCGGGAGTGGAGCATCGAGTCCTGCGACGCCTGCGTCTCCACGTCGATGGCCAGGTGGATGTCCGTGCGCGGCGGCGGCGCCTCCCGCTCCAGCGCGAGCGAATCCGACGCGCCGCTCAGCCACGCCACCATCGTGGCTTCCGGCCAGAACAAGGGCGGCGCCAGGGGCTTGCCGCTCACGCTCCGGCGAGGGTGCCACAGCGCCTCACGGGCATCGTCCTCGTCCGGCCCCAGCGTCGCGGCGCCGCCGGGGTGGGGCTCCAAGCGCACCAGCCGCTCCGTGCCCGCCTCGTCAAGGACACGCACCGCGTCGGCGGGAGCGGGCCACATCCGGTGGGCCCGAGTGAAAGCCGGCTCGCCCAGCGCACGGCGCAGCGCGATGAAGCGCCGGAGCTCCACCCGCGCGGAGTCACGCTCCCACGTCTCCGGGGACAACGTGATGCCCTGGTCCGCCATGAGCTCATGGCCCCAGGCGGCGCGCAGAGCGCCTCTCACGGTGGTGGGCAAGGGCCACGGCAGCGAGTACCCACGCCCCACCTCCGAGGTGTACCAGCCCCGCCCGTCCTTGGCCGACAGCCCGTCGCGCGGCAGCAGCGCGAAGCACGCGTCACTCATCTCGCACCTTCCTTGTCCTGTGCTGAAGCAAGCCCGCGCCCCGCGCACGCGAAGGTGTGGGCGACCAGCAGCCGTGACGCCCAGCGATCCAGCGCGTCCTGCGGCGCCGTGGCCGAGGACAGCTCGAGCCCCACGTCCGCCGGGGTAAGCGGCTTGGGCGCGCGGCCCGCCTCGGCCCGGGCGAGGATGCGTCCGGCCTCGTCCCGCAAGACCTCGGCCAGCTCGGGCGCCGAGGCGGCGCCTGGGGGGAAGCGGCGAGCGAGGGCCGCCACCTCGTGGACCTTGCCCAACGGGAGCGGCAAGGCGTCCCGCGTGAGCAGCGCCATGTCCGCCTCCAAGCGCGCCACGGGGTCGGTGCCCCAAGGCGCCGTCCACAGCCGCTCACGGCCGGCGTGCTTCGCCACGAGGATGGCCAGTGCGTCGCGGCCCGCCCTCTTCGCGGCGGTCTCCGCGCGGCGCCCCAGGGCCAGCAGCTCGCCCAAGCTCTCCAGGACATGGCCGATGCCCAGCCCCACCGAGAGCGTGGGCACCTCGGCGCCCGTGCCCGCGAGCGCGCTCTCCAATGACGCACGGAAGGCGACCGCCAGCGCCCGGGCGCATGCGGGCGCGTCCATGGGCGTGACGAAGGCCAGCACGTCGTCCCCACCCGCGTAGACGAGCACGCCCCGGTGCTCCACCTCGACGATGGCCCGCGCCTTTCGGGTGAAGTCCGCGAGCGCCTGGGAGACACGCTGGTGCGCCAGATGTCCGTCGGACCGCGCCGCGAGCGACTCCAGCGCGCGCCCCATCCGGTCCCCGTCCGCCACCAGGCACGCCACGTAGGGGAACGGCTCCGCGTCCGCGCCCATGGCGTCCCGCAGTGGCGCCACGAACTCGCGGCCGAAGCTGGCGGCGGCCTGTCGGGGTTCGGGGATGGCGTACTCCTCGAAGTACGGCTGCCAGCGCTCGGGGAGCAGCAACTGGCCGTCGAAGGGGAAGGACTCCACCCAGGGGCGCTGCTTCACGCTCACGGATTGAAAGTCCCGCGCCCCGCACGCGGCACGGAGCCGGGCGAGCAGCTCCGGATGCCGCGTCCCTGCTACCTGGAGCCAGGCCGCCAGCCCGATGGAGGGCACGGGCACGAACTGGCCCGGCTGGCCTCCCGCGCGCTTGAGCACGCCGAGCGCATCCAGCTCCTCGCGAAGGCCAATGCGGAAGTCACGCCAGAGGTGGTCCGTCTGGCGCTCGCGGCGCAGCAGGGACGGACGGGCACCGTCGAGGCTCGACTTGTGCGTCCCCGCCGGTGGCCGCTGCTTCCACGGCGCGAACTCGCGAAGGCCCCGCCGGGACTCCAGGGCACGCTCGGCCTCCGCCAGCGCGGCGGCGTAGCCCATGGGCGTGTCCTCCACCAGAGCCCAGGCGGCGTGGACCTCCAGGAAGGTGTCCAGTTGCTCCGCGGCCACCGCCTCCGCGCCCGGGATGAGCATGGACTGACACCTGTTGAAGACGCGCTCCCACTCGGCCCGCAGCCGGGACTTCGCCGCCTCCCTGGCGCCCCGGGCCGCGTGCTCCGGCGCGTCCTCCACCAGGGCGACGACCTTGTTGGCCACCCCTGCGCGCGGATCACGCGCCTGGTCCGGATGCGGGAAGACGAGCGTGGCTCCAGACTCCAGCAGGGAGTCGGCCATGGCCCGGGCCAGGTTCGACAAGACCTGGCTGCCGTACCAGAGGTCCCGCGTGCGGCGAGCCTGCGCGATGTAGCCCTGCACCGGGCCCACCTTGAGAACGAGGACGTGTTTCATGGGCTCACGCTTCCTGGGCCTTGCGGGTTTCCTTCAGCCACATGAAGAAGGCGTCGCGCAGGTTGTCGGCGCGCTGGAGTGGCTTGAAGAGGGGCTGGTCGTCCTGGGCACGAAACGCGCGGGCGAAGGGCACGCGGGTGCGCGCGTCGGCCTCCTTGAACTGCGTCATGACGACCTGGCCACCACTGGGCGTTCCACGCTCCAGCCACAGGGCGATGGGCTCGAAGCGGCCATCCAAGAGCGGCAAGGCCTTGACGATGAGCGGCGATGCGAGCCGGTCCATCGGCTCCCACCGATTCCCCACTTGCCGCTCCCACTGGAGATGGACGTCGTCTGGCTCCTTGGGTTGGTAGTCGCCTCCCTCGCGCCGCTTCTGCTGGAAATGGAAGACAATGGGCAGCCCGAAGCCAGCGCGCGGCCAGGCCGGCGTCGCCGAGTGCTGTGGGCGCGGGGCGTGGACCTCTGGATAGGCATTGCCCGCGCGTCTGGATTGCCGGGACGGCCTCGCGAAGCGGCGAATCTTGTCGGCCTCGGGCCAGTTGGAGCGGCCCGCGCGCTTTCCCTCGCCAGGGCTCCTCGCCACGCCCAACGGGTCGGCGCTTCCGGAGGACGTAGGCTGCGTGCCCTGGCGAAAGTCACGCAGCCAGCCCAGCGCGGCCAGCCAGGCCTTTTCGCCGTCACGCGGCCTCGTGTTCGCGTCTCCCCGGAGGAGGTGCGCGCCCCTGAGCAAGGGCATGTCACAGGGATGCTCCGCCAGCTCGGGAGCGAAGAGCGGCACGTCTCCGAAGAGGCGCCTCAACGAAGCCCGGTCCGCCGAAGCTGGCAACCATTGGGCGATGTCGGGGGCCGAGGTCTCCAGACATACGGAGCCACAGCCGCGCCGGCCTCGCGAACCATACCCCCCGAACAGAATCCAGGCGCGGACCGCGTTGCGAACCTGCGCCATGGCGTCACCTTCGGGCGCGGTCACCTCCAGGTTGAATCGAAGCCCCGGCTTCCAGCGAGGGACATCCGCCTCGTCCTTCCCGTTGCGAGCCGGCCACAGCGCATAGGCGGGCGGGGCACCGAGGTCGATCTTCCCTGTGTCCGCGCCAGCGGGCTGGACCTCCGTCACCCGGACTTCCACCTGGGAGCGCCAGGCACGCGCGGCGGCGTCATCAGCCGCGCTCCTCGCCCGCCCCATGCCACCCCAGAGCTGGCGCTCCCGAAGCGCCAGCTCCTCCGCGCCCACTGTTCCCCGCGCGACGTAGGCATGGCCATACAGCGCGCGCCACCAGAAGCGCAGATGCCCGCGCACGGTGGGGACGCGGATGATGTCCACGGAAGGAAGCTCAGGGCTCCGCGCCACCGGCCCGCCCCCCAGGATGGGCGTGACAGTCTTCAGCGCCAACGTGAAGGACTCCAACCTCGGCGCCGAGGCGGAGCGCCGGCGCAAGTGGCTGGCTTCTGTTGAAGGAGGTTCAGGCAGGTCCAACGAGGACATGGCGCTCCCTTGTCAGGGGTTGGAGCAACATCGTGAGCGAGGTGGGTGAGGACACACGGTGAGCACCAGACCCACCGTGTCGTTCCAGGCGCGCGGCTACCGCGCGCCCGTCCTCCGGGCGGCGAGCAACTCCGGGTGCCTGTCGAAGAGGCGCTCGAAGAGCAGCCGCACGCGGTCCTGGAGCGCCTCGCGGGAAGGCGCCTCCCAATCACGAAGCGCCTGGAGCAGGACCTCCACCCAGGCGCGCGCGTTGTCCATGCGCACCAGCCGGTGCCGGAAGTAGAGCGCCAGCATCACCTCCTCGCGCGAGTCCTCCAGCGACAACCGGACCCGCTGCTGGAAGTAGCTCTCGTGCGGGTCGCGGAAGGCAGGCAGGCCTACCAGCTCCACCGTCACCCGCTCCAGTTCCTCCCGCACCTCGGCGTCCGGAGAGCGCAGCGCGAGCACCGAGAACCGGCACGCGTGGAAGAGCCAGATGAGGTAGCGGCGCAGCCTCCGCTCGGCGAGCTCCCGTACGGGGCGCTCGGGCTCGAAGACGCGCAGAATCTCCAGCGAGTTCCAGACGATGGACTCGAGCGTCTTCACCTGCCCCACGTCCTTCACGGTGCCGCCCTGCTTGGCCTTGCGCCACGCCAGCGCTACCTCGATGCCCACCGCATCCGCGTCATAGTCAGCGGCCTCCAACACGATGCCGGCCTGGCCGATGCCCCCGTAGTTGTAGGACGTCAGCCCGCCCTGGCGGACGTGGTAGGCCTCGTGGATGAGGAACAGCCGCAGGCACTCCTTCCAGTCCTCTTGCGACTGGAGCCGCCCACGCAGCGCCGAGAGCCCCAGCAGCAGCTCCCAGCCGAGCTTCCACTTCCCCGCCCCATGGCGGAAGAGCGGCGTGCGCTCGTAGGCGGGCTCGTCCTCGATTTCACTGCGCAGGTAGGCCTGCCCGTCGAGGTGCTCGACGAAGGGCTGCTGCTCGGGCTCCTTGAGCCAGGCGACCAGCTCCGTGTGGACCCGCTGAACCTCCCGGAGCACCCGCGTGGCGTTGAGCTTGTCATCCGCCGTGGGAACCCGTGGCGCCACTTCGCGGCGAGCCCGGATGACATGAACCCTGTCATAGACCTGCCGGTCCGCGTTGAAGTGGAGGAGCGTCAAGGGATGCTGCGTGGTCGGATTGACGACCGTCCCCAACGCCGCCGCGAAGCTGATGGGCGCGTCGATGGCCAGGACCACGGACTCGGCGCCATCCAGCAGCTCATGCAGCTTGTCGAGCACCTCCCGGAACTGCGCCGCCGCGCGAGCCACCTGCCCCGGATTCTGGACCGCAGTGGGGGACGGCCCCGCCACGGGACGGAGGCAGAGCGTCGTCAGGATGGACGCCTCCGGCAGCCACGCCGACACCTTTGAGCGGACATTGTCCCGGATGGCGCGCGTCACCTCGACGACCAGCAGGACATGGCCCCGCCCACCCTGACGACCGATGGGGAGCCCCTCCACCTGGAAGAAGTCGTCCGTCGCGGGCGCGGTCATCCGGTCATACCCCAGCGACCAGGTGCCATCCTGCGCCTGCTGATAGACGCAGACGGGCCGGCGCGGCAGCCGCGAAGCCAGCTCGAGCATCAGCGCCAGGGGCGCGCAGCCGAAGATGTGAACGGGGAGGTGGTCCAGGTGCAGCTCCGCCTCCCGCTTGAGGAGCGCCGCCGCGAAACGCTCGTGCTCGCTGAAGGCCTCGCCCCACTCCTGCCCCGGGAGGCCCCGGGCGGCCCGGGCCGGGTCGTGCGGGTGCAGGACGACGGAGGCCACGTCGCGGTCCCCCTCCAGGCCGTACCGAATCAGGGTGTCCCGTGCCGTGGCCTCGACGACGGGCCGGTCCTGCTCGTAGCGCACGATGAGCGCGCGCGACCTCGGGGTGATGGGGATGTCCTCGCTCCGCATGTCCGCTCCTGGAAGGGGCTTCACAAAAGAAGACGCCCAAACGCGCTGGAGCCCATCGCGGCGCCGTTCACTTTCTGGGCACCCACCGCGCCATGACGCGCGGCGCCCGGGCGTCAGCGGTACCGGTACGCCTCGCCGAAGAGCTCCCGGAGCCGCTGGTGGGCCTGCTCCGGGCGCGTGTCGCGCTCGCTCAGCGCGAGCCGCACCGTCCTGGCCGCGCCCTGGAGCGCATTGCGCGCGGCCGTCCGCTGCCCACCTGTCATCCGCTCGTCCACGTCCTTGCCGAACCCGGCGGGGTCACGGACCGGCTGCTCCACGCGGTTCGCCAGGAAGGCGAAAAGCGTCTCGAGCCCCTCCAGGTAGCCCACGGGCGCCCGGGAGAACGCCTCGTAGCCCATCACCTCCAGATGGAATGACCCCAGGAGACGGAGGTCATGCTCGCGCTTCCAGTGCTTCACGGCCTTGATGAGCGGCTTGAGCTTCTTGCCCGCCCGCTCGTTCGCCGCGGTGCTCAGCTCCTTGTGGATTCGCGGGTTGGTGCGAATCCACTGCCCCGAGTTCCGCTCGGGGATGAGGAAGTGGTCCTGGGAGGGGTGCTGATAGGCGGGGACCACATCGAACTCGATGCCGGTCCCGGTGAACCCCAGGTGCACCGAGTGCTGCTGGAGGATGGCGAGCTCCTTGTTCGGCCAGGCGGCGTGCAGCGCCTGACGCACCCGCTTGAGCGCCGCGTCGGGCGTCTCCGGCGATGTGGACGATGCCCGCCCCACCACCGTGAAGATGTCGATGTCATGCAGCGGCCGGATGGCGGTGCTCCGACTGTAGGAGCCCGACAAAAAGGAGGTCTCACAGCCAGCGAGCCTCCGGCTCAGCTCCTCGCGCACCAGGGTGTGCTGCCTGCTGACCTCGTTCCGCTGCCCCTCCGTCAGCTCCAGTGAGCTGATGAACCGCTCCAATGCCTCACCTACGCTCCACATGGTCGCGCCTCCTGCTCCGTCTTCCTCAGAGGACGCTCCCGGCGCGGAAAAGGCATCGCTGCCGGCGTGATTTCCAGGTGGGCGCGGCGCGCTCAGGCCGGACCAGCGGTCAGCGCGAGCACCTCCGCCAGGGGAGGACGCCGCCCAGCCTCCTTGTCGAGCATCCGCGCGACCATCGCGACGGTGGCCCCAGGCGCGGTGGCCTCCAGCCGGTGAATGGGGGGAGGGTCCAGCATGTGGCGGAACATCAGCTCGTGCTCGGCCTCGCCAGGGAATGGGAGCGCACCCGCCAGCATCTGGAACCAGAGGACGCCCAGGGCATAGACGTCCACCTCGGGCCCCACCCGTTTGGGGCTCGTCCACTGCTCGGGCGCCATGTAATGCCGGCTCCCCAGCAGGGCCTCCTCCGCCGTCGACAGCGGCAGACCGGGGTCGATGTCCCCGGTGTCACCGACCCGCTTGGCGAGCCCGAGGTCCGAGAGCCGGACGTCCAGCGCGCCGAGGCTGTCACAGGCGAGGAGCACATTCGCCGGCTTCAGGTCCCGGTGAATCCATCCTTCGGCGTGAAGCAGGGACAGCGCCTCCGCGAGCTGATGGACGACCCGCGCGCAATCAGGGACCGCGAAGCGGCCTCCCGCGGCAGCCAGCCCCTGCTCCAGGTCTCGCGGCAGCCACTCCAGGACCAGGAACGGGTGCCGCTCATCAATGAGGCCGAAGGCCAGCGCGCGCACCAGGTGGGCGTGTCTCAAGGCGAGGAGCGACTTCGCCTCCTGGAGGAAGCGCGCCACCATCTCCGCGTGAACGCCCCACCGGGCCGCGAGCACCTTGATGGCGACCGGCCCTCCCCGGGTGTCGCGGCCTTCGTAGACGTCGCTCGTCGCCCCCACCGCGATCCGGCGTTCGATGCGGTACCCCCCCGCTTGAGTCCCTGGAGGCAACATGGCTGGCGTGCTCCACTCAAGGACTGGTGGCGGGCTTGTACGCACGCAGCCGCGTCACGAACTCCAGGACCTCGCGCAGTTGACCGGCGCAGGATGGGTACTCCGCGATGAAGTCCTCCAGGTCCAGCGGCGCTCCTGCCGCGTCCCGTCGGCGGAAATAGGTCTCCAGCGCGGCGCTCACCTCGGACTCATCCTGGAGGGGGCTCCCGTCTTCCCGCATCTGCCGCCGCAACGTGCTCATGCCCCGCTGAAGCAGCGACGACACGGCGGCATGCGACTTCGTCATCCGCTGCGCGGCCTCCTCGACGGTGAGCTCAAGCAACCAGCAGAGCCTGAAGGCCTCACGCTGCTCCAGCGGCAGGAGCCCGAACATCGACAGCAGCCTCCGCCATTCTTCTCGACGGGCGGTGAACTGGCTGGGCGTCCGCTCCTCGGAGGCAATGGCCTCGACCGCCTCTCCGTCGGGGGCCCTCCCCCCGGGGACGTGCTGCGCATCCCGCGCCTCCGCGCGGAGGACGTCCTGTGACTGCGTGAAGACGACTTTCTTGAGCCAGGCGAACCATTCGCCCTCCGTCTGGCCACGAAAGGACGACAGCTTCTCGAAGGCACGCAAGGCGGACAGTTGGAAGATGTCCGACGGGCGCGTGGCCCCCTGGAGCCCCAAGGCGGGGCTCTTGGCCGAGTGCCGCTCCAATGCCTTCCAACTCCTCCGGAACAACGCGTCCATCGCCGCGTGCTCGCCGGTCCGCGCCCGCTGGAGCAGGTCCTCGAACGACGCCTCATCATCAGTGGAAAGCGGAATCATCACGTCCCCCTCGCTACGGACTCGCGTCTTCACAGGTGAGGGCCTGGAAGCGCACATCCTCCGGGTCCTGCGCCAGGAATCGCCTCACCAGGGTACACCGTCCCTCACGGGATTCCGCACGCGGGGCGTCCAGGCCCAGGGCGGCGGACACCTCCTCGCGCCCCTGAAGCGCGCTGGCGGCCATGAGGGCATAGCGCTTGTTGGGGGGCTCGCCATCCAGCAACGCCTGTCCCCACCGCTGCGCCTCCGCGTAGCGAGCCTCGGCCTCCCGGAGGCGCCCCGCCGCCGCGAGGAGGTGCCCCTCCGCGACCAGGGCCCTCCCCAACGGCCAGAGATAGAACGCCTCACCGCCCCGGGCTGCGCGCGCGTTCCGCGAAAGCCGTGACGCGCGAGCCACCACCGCCTCGGCCTCCCCCAGCGCGCCTTCCTTGACGGCCAGCTCACCGCGCTGCGACAGGACCACCGAGAGCAACGCCTCGTTATAGGGGTCGCTGTTCTGGGCGTGCAACGAGATGGCGCGGTCCAGGAGCGCCGCGGCCTCGCGGACGCGCCCCTCCGCCCAGCGGAGTTCCGCGAGTTCGGACAGGCTCACCGCGAGGCTGCGCCGGATGTCGATGGCCTCCTCCCCGACCTGGGGCTGAGCCTCCATGTGCCGCAACGAGGCCAGCAGGTGCGCATCCGCCCGCTCCCACTGCCCACGCGCCATGGCGACCTTACCCAGCTTGGAGTCATTGAGCGCGAGCTGCCATTGCAGGTCGTCATCGGCGAGCCCCTCCACCATCATGCGGCGAGCCTCGGAGAACTGCCGCTCCGCAGCGGCGAGAGAGCCGGAGTAGTAGGCCGCGTCCCCCATCCGGTGCGCGACGCGGACGCTCGCAAGCCGGACTGGACGCTGGGCCCGCTCGTCCATCGACAACGCCGTCAAGGACTCGTCCAACTTCGTGAGCATGGCCCGACGGATGTTCAGCGTGTGCGCGAGCCGGCTCAGGTCCCAATCCGCATCCGCGGAGATGCGGTCGGCCACCTCGACGAGGTGCTGGAGGTTCTCCTGCGCGTGTCGCCGCTCCTGCTCGGCTCTGAGCGCGTAGAAGAGGATGGCCAGGCTCGCGAGCGCCGCCAGCCCCATGAGGAGCCACCGGGCACGGATGCGGCGGCGTGAGAGCCACTCCGCCGCACGGAGGAAGTCCTTCGCGCGAGGACTGAGGGCGGGGGCGTCCCAACGGCCCGGCGAGTCGAACCCGCGCCGGTAGTGCTCCAGCAACGTCCCGGTGGGGAGCCCCTCCAACGGCCTGTGCGCCTGCTCCCACGCATTCGCGACACCCTCCAGGTCCGACTGCCGCTCCAACAGGACGCGCTCCTGCTCCAGCCAGGACACGAGCGATGGCACCCGGTGCAACAAGGTCTCATGCACCAACTCCACGCGCTGGCGGGACGGGTCGTGCTCTCCGGAGAGCACGACGAGCCGGAGCCCGGACGGCTCCGCCGGGGACTGTCCCAAGGGGATTCCGGACAATCGGTGCAGCACCTGCTCAGCCAAGGCGTCGTCGCCCGCCGCCGCGAGGACGCCCTTCCGGGAACGGGGCCGCCGGGTATCCGCCGTGCCACGCCCCACCTGCACCAGTTCCAGGAGGAGCCACTTCGCGCGCTGCTTTCCCTCCTCCCCCAGGCGCTCCAGCAGCGCCTCCGCGTCGAGGGCCAACGCCCCACCGACGCCCCCCAGCCGCTCGTAGTGCTCGTGCGTCAGCGGAGCGCCGCCGCTGAGCATCCACATGCGTTGCAAGGTATGTCCCAGCAGAGGGAGTCGCCCGCCCTCGCTCCGGACATCCTGCACCATCCGCTCGGCGAGCCCCTCGCTGAGCCGCAGCCTCGCGCGGCCCGCCATCCCCTGGACGACCTGCGAGAGGGCCTCGTCCCCCATGGGCAGCAGCGGAAAGCGCGCCGCGGAGTGGAGGTGGTGCGGGAGCGAAGGCATCTGCTCGAGCCGGTGGATGAAGTCGCTGCGCAGGCTCGTGAAGAGCCGCAGCGGCGTCTCGGGCGCGGCCAGCGCGGCCGAGAGCAAGGCATCCACTGTCACCAGTTCGGCGCTGCCCAACGTGAACAACTCCTCCATCGGCTCCAGGACCAGGAGGAGGCGGAACTCGCTGGGTGTATGCTCCGTGACGAAATCGTGGAGCGCGACCGGCCCGCGCCGAAGGGAGGCCTCAAGGGCGTCGCGACGTTCGGTGACACCAACGGCCGCATACGCGGCGACGAGCGCCTCCGCGAGGTGGCGCAGCGGCGTGTCGGAAGGCCGCATGGTGGCGATGAGCCACCGCGGCCCCTCCTCGGAGGGCAGCGCCTTCACCCCCGGCAGCAGCGCGGCCTGAATGAGCGAGGACTTCCCGACCCCGCTCGGCCCCTCCAGTTGCACCCAGCGCCGGGTGCTCAGACGCGCCTCCTCCAGGCGCTCCAGCAGCCCGCGCGCCTCCACCTGCCGGCCGAAGAAGAGCTCCGCGTGCGCCTCCGTGAAGGGCGCGAGGCCAGGGACCGGACACTCGTCCGCGTCCAGCGCCCAGGCGCGCTCGAACACGGCGCGGCAACGCGACATGTCGGGGCGTGCCGCGGGTTGTTTCTCCAGCATGTCCGCGATGAACGAGGCAAGCGCGGAGGGCACGGCCGGCGCGAACTGCTTCAAGGGAGGCGGCGGCTCACGCTGATGCGCGGAAATGACCAGCACCGACTCCTTCGCGTCAAAGGGAGGACGGCCCGCGAGCAGCTCGAAGAGGACCACTCCCAATGCATAGACATCCGCGGCCCCATCTACCTTCGCGGCGCTCAGGAGTTGCTCCGGGGCCATGTAACGAAACGTCCCGATGAGCGTGGCCTCGTGCGTGTGGACCTGCGTGGCCAGCAGGTCCGCCTGTCCCTCCGGGACCTTGGCGATGCCGAAGTCCAGGAGCTTCACGCGATGGTCAGCGGCCAGCGAGGGGGCCGGACACAGGAAGATATTCTCTGGCTTCAAGTCCCGGTGGACGATGCCCTGGGCATGAACGTCCACCATGGTGGCGGCGATCTGCGCGCAGATGGCCAGGGCGGATGACAAGGGAATGCGCGCCTGGGCTTGCATCCATTGCCGGAGCGACTGGCCCTCCAGATACTCCATGGCCAGATAGGCCGTGTCGTCGACCTGGTCGCAATCGAGGATGCGAACGACCCCCGCGTGCTTGAGCAGGGCCAGCGCTCGTGCCTCTTGAAGAAAGCGCGCGACGCGCTGTGGCTCCTTCGCCGCGGAAGAGGACAGCACCTTCAAGGCCACCTGGCCGCCCATGCGCTCATGGTCAGCCGCGAAGACCTGCCCCATGCCACCACTGCCGAGCAGGTGCCGCAAGCGATAGGGCCCAATCTGAGTTGGAATGGACTGAGTCAAGACAACGAGAGCCTGCGCCGCATGGGCATTCCCAGTCCAGCCCTTGACACCTCTGGATTCGCGCTCAATTCGGAAACCAAGCCAGGGTCTTCCGCGCCCCGCCTGTACTGACGAAGGAACCCATGTCAGCCCCTACCTCTAGGGTCGCCACACTTCATGACCACCGTCTTCGACCTCATCCTGCGCAGGCTGGTGCAAGGCCATCCCGAGCAACTGCTGCTGCTCCTCTTCGGTGACCAACACCCAGCCTTCATCAGGATGGCGGATTCCAGCCTTCCACAGTCCGAGCGGCGCGCGGACACGGTCATGGTCGTGGAAGCCCATGGAGCGCGCTTCGCGGTGGACGTTGAAATCCAGGCTCAGGCAGACCCGCATTTCGCGGCGCGACTTCTGGACTACACAGTCCGCATCCACCGCCGGGAAAAACTGCCCGTGCTTCCCGTGGCGATCTACCTCATGCCATAGGCAGAGGGCACGCCCCCTCCCTATGGCTTCGACTGCGGGGACATGCGCGTCCTCACCTTCGACTTCCAGGTGGTCCGCCTTTGGGAAGTAGACTACCTCCAGCCGGCCTTACGAGCGGCCACCGCCCTGCTTCCCCTGTCTGTCCTGGAATCGAGCGCGGGTCCCGAACGAATCGCCTGGGCGGAGTCCCGCATCCGTCGGGCGCCGAGCCTTTCGTCGGAGGAACGCTTAGACTTGCTCGTGGTACTTGGCACCCTGGCTTCCCGCCGCTTCGGAGATAAGCCGCTCAGCAGATTCTTGAGGGACATCATGCTGGATTCACCGTTCTGGGAAGAGCAACGCGCACAGGAGAGAAAACGGGTCGAGGTGCGCGAGCGCCTCGAGACGCTGTTGACCTTCGCCAATGCACGCGGAATTCCCCAGCCGCCCGACGCCGAGGAACGCCTCTCCCAGCTCGGCGCATCGTCACTGAAAGCCCTCGTCACCCAGGCCGTGACCGACCCAGACACCGCGGCCACCGAGCTGCGCGCCGTCCTCACGGCGCCGAAGCACTGACCGAGCTCACCCACTACTCCTTCACCGCGCCCGCGGTGAGCCCGGACACAATCCGCCGCTGGAACAGCACCGTCAGCGCCACCAGGGGCAGCGTGGCCACCACGGAGGCCGCGGCAATCTCCCCCCAGGGCTCACGGTACTCGCTGGCGAACAGGCTGATGGCCACGGGCACGGTGCGCTTCTCCGGCGTGGAGAGGAACGTCAGCGCGTAGAGGAATTCATTCCACGCGAAGATGAAGACGAGAATGGCCGTCGTCGCCAGTCCCGGCGCGGCCAGGGGCAGCAGCACCTGCCGGAAGGCCTGGAACGGCGTGCAGCCATCCACGCGCGCCGCGCGGTAGAGCTCGTCGGGCAGCGCGCGGAAGAACGACGTCAGCACCCACAGCGTCAGCGGCAAAGCGAACGTCGCATACGGCAAGGCCAGTCCCACCAGGCTGTCTCGCAGCCCCACCGTGCGCAGAATCAGATACAGCGGACTCACCGTGGCAATCGGCGGGAACATGCTCACCGCCAGCGCCGCGCTCAGCAGCAATCCCTTGCCACGGAACTCCAGCTTCGCCAGGGCGAACGCCGCCGCGGCGCCCACCGTGAGACAGAAGCCCGTGGTCAGCGCCGCCACCACCAGCGAGTTCAACACCACGCGCAGGAAGGGCCGGCCCCACAGGACGCTCGCGTAGTTCTCCAGCGTCAGGTGCGAAGGCAATGGCCGGGTCAGCTCGCCATCCGGCCACAGGCTCGTCAGCACCTGCCAGCAGAAGGGCCCCAGGAAGAAGGTCAGGAACGCCACCACCGCCAGCGCGGTGCCCAGCCCCGGCCGCTTCATCGCGCCGCCTCCTCGCGCCCCAAGAGCCGCAGCCACACCGCCGCCAGCAACACCACGCACAGGAAGGTCGCCACCGACAGCGTGCTCCCGTACCCGAAGTCCCCCGAACGCATCAGCGTCTTGTACGCGTAGATGCTCAGCGTCTCCGTCGTGTTCGCCGGCCCGCCCTCCGTCAGCACGTAGATGGCGTCGAACACCCGGAACGCATCCAACGAACGGAACAGCAACGCCAACAGCAGCGCCGGCTTGAGCAACGGCAGCGTTATCAAGACAAAGGTCCGCCACGGCGAAGCCCCGTCCACCCGCGCCGCCTTGTACAGGTCCTCGGAGATGCCCTGCAGGCCCGCGAGTACCAACAGCGCCACGAAGGGCGTCGTCTTCCACACGTCCACCAGGATGGCCGCGTGCAACGCATACCCTGGTGCCCCCAGCCAGTTGATGTCCTGCCCGGGCAACAGCCGGTTGATGACGCCGTACTCGGGGTTGAACATCCACGCCCACAGCCGAGCGCTCACCACGGTGGGAATCGCCCACGGCACCAGCACCGACGCGCGCAGCAGCCCCCTTCCAGGGAACGCTTTTTGGAGCAGCAACGCCAGCGGCACCGCGAGCAACAACTCCACCGTCACCGCCACGGCCGTGAAGTACGCCGTGTTTCCCAGCGCCGCCCAGAAGCGCGAGTCCCCCAGCAGGTACGCGTAGTTCTCCAGCCCCGTGAAGCGCCGCTCGCCAAAGACGAGGATGAAGCGGTGCAGGCTCAGCCACACCGCGGCGAGGATGGGGTACAGCGCCACGCCCCCCAGCACCAACACCGCCGGCGCCACCAGCAGGTAGGCCTGCCTCCGCTCCCGCGCCAGCGAGCCCCTTGGATTCATCGCCGAGCCTCCCACGGCGGAGCCGCCCCCACCCGCGAGCCGCACGCATCCAAGGCGCGACCACCCGCCGTCATCGAGCCAGCGCGCCGCTCCCCTCCTCCGCTGAAACGGTGCGTGCTCACGGCCCCTCCCCCGTCAGATGGTCCACCTGCCGCTGCGCGCGCTTCAACGCAGCCTCGGGCGTGCGCAGGCCGGCCACGGCGGCGGAGAACTCGCTCTGGAGCACATCCGAAATCAGATTGTAGTACGGCGTCACCGGCCGCGGCTTCGCGCGCTCCACCATGGGCAGCAGCCCGGCGATGAACGGCGCCTCCTCGCGCAGCCGCGCATCCTGATACACGGCAGGCCGAGGCGGGTTGCGCGCGTAGTTCAGCGCCAGCACCCGGTTGGCCTCCGGGGACGTGAGGTGCGCAATCAGCCGCGCCGCCAGCTTCCGCCGCTCCGGCGACACATGGGCATTCACAGCCAACTGCCACCCGCCCAGCGCCCCCGAACCCGGCTCGCCGCTCACCGTCGGCAACGGGGCGATGCCCACCTTGCCGCGAATGGGCGAGTCCGGCTTCTGCGCCTCGCTCCACGCATACGGCCAGTTGCGCATGAACACCGCGCGCCCCTCCTGGAACACCCGCCGCGACTCCTCCTCCGAGAAGCCCGTCACCGTCGCGGGTGACACCCCGCGCTCCACCAGCCCTCGCAGATACGCGAGCGCCTCGCGCGCGGGCACGTCATCCAGCAGCACCCGCCCATCCTCCGACAGCGCCCGGCCGCCGTGCCCCCACAGCGCCTCGTACACATTGCAGGACAGGCCTTCGTACTGCCTCCCCTGCCACACGTAGCCCTGGAGCCCGGGCGTCTTCGCCATCGCCTCGCGCGCGAAGCGCTCCAGCTCCGCGTAGGTGCGCGGCGCGCGCGGCACCAGGTCCGTGCGGTAGTAGAGCAGCCCCACGTCCAGGTACCAGGGCACCGCGTACGTGCGCCCCTCCACCACCACGGCCTCCACGGGGCCGGGGAAGAAGTCCTCGCGCAGTCGCTCGGGCGGGAACTCCGCGGACAGGTCCGCAATCCACCCAGCGCGCGCGAACTCGGGCACCCAGACGACGTCCGCCACCAGCACGTCGAAATCCCTCGCCCCACCCTCCAGCGACGTGAGGAAGAACTGGTGCGCCAGGTCGGACGCGTTGGGCAGCGCCTCCGTGACGAGCTCCACCCCTGGATTCTCCCGCTCGAAGCGCGCCAGCAGCTCGCGGAACGGCTCCGGCGGCCCCCACAGCGGCTGATACTTGAAGACCAGCCGCGTGCGGCCCCCGGCCTCGCCCGCCGCGTCCTGCCGCCGGCAGCCCCAGACGCCCAGGCCCACGACGAGGCCCAGCGCGAGCACGATGGAGGAGACGCGTCTCATGCGCGGGCATGACTCCAGCCACACCCACCCCCGTCAAGCCCGGGAATCCGGGGTCGGTCCGCGCGTCAACATCCCGGAAGTCTTGCGCACTGAATGAAAACAAACCTTCCAGACATCCATGCGCGTCCCGCAAAAACAATCACGCCCGATGAGTCATCATGAACCAAGGGAGAGCCACGATTCGCTTGGACGCTGTCTCAGCGGTATTCTCATCCAGGCAGGAACAACTGGGAGGGGGAAGCGATGAAACAGCAGCCTCGGGATTGGCAGTGCGGAGCCCACCGGGCCCACTTCGAGGAGCCAGACACCCTGGTCGCGGAGTTCAACGGACTCATCACCCTGGAAGAGGTGAAGGAGACGGTGGCGCTCTACCAGCAGACGGCCACCGACCACGGTCAGTACTACCTCATCGCGGACATCGGCCGCTCGCAGCTCGAAGCAGCCGGCCGCCGGTACATGTCGGAGAAGGCCAGCTCCGACTGGTACCACGCCATCCTCTACGTCGGCGCCGACATCGTCATGCAGACCTTCGTCAAGGCCATTGCCCTGGCGCTGCTCTTCACCGGCAAGTCGACCTTCGAGACGGTGTTCGTGAAGACGCAGGACGAAGCCCGCGCCTGGGTGGCCCAGCACCGGCTCCGGCTCAAGAGCAAAGCAGGATAGCAGGTCGGGAATTCCACGCCCAAATTGACAGGCATGCATCTCGCGCTATTCCCTGGTGAGCGTTATGCTCACCAGGGTTTCTGGAGGGAGTGACATGCAGCAACTGGAATGGAAATTCGGTTCCCACTCGGTGCGCTACGAGGCGCCCGACGTCGTGCAGGCGACCTTCGTCGGTCCCATCGACCTGGATGAAATCAAGCGCGCGGTCGACGTGTACGGGGAGATTGCCCAGCAATACGGGCCCTACTACCTGATCGCCGACATCGGCCGCTCCCAGTTGGGCGCGGAGCCCCGGCGCTACCTGTCGGAGAACGGCAAGGCGGACTGGTTCAAGGGCACCGTGTACGTCGGCGCGGACGTGGTGCAGCAGACCTTCGGCAAGGTCATCGCGCTGGGCATGCTCTTCACCGGCAAGGCGCGCTTCGAGACGACCTTCGTGAAGGACCACGAAGAGGCGCGCGCCTGGGTGGCCCAGCACCGCCAGAAGAACAAGAAGAAGCTGGGCTGAGCCTCCGCCCGATTCCCCCCCCTCATGCCCTGGAGTCCTGACCACCGCCATCCGGTGGGCACGCTCCAGGTGCGCCCTCAGTCCGCCCGAATGGCGCGCTCTGAGTGAACCTCCGCACACTGTCCGGCCCTGGTCGCATTTTTACTGGAATCAAACGTCAACACTAAAAACCAGTGAAGATGAAAAAGTGTGCCCTTACTGGCAATAAAGCCAGGATTCGTTGTATAGGCGGATTAGGGGAGCCCCACCCTGCCCGGTCGTTCCTCGCCGGCTCCCCACACCCCTGACCCACCGCCTGTAGGGGCCTGGCCCCTCCATTGCCATTCACCCGTTGCAGACGAAACGCGTGCCGGGGGGCCGCGCTCGTCTGGCGAGCCACGCCATGCCTGTGTCCGTGCAGAAGCAGGAAGAGACCGGAGTTCCAGCCCACGCGTCCGCGGGCCGTTGTCCCCACCTGGGTGCCCAGTACAACCCGTTCACGGGCCCCCACGCGGAGGACCCGCACGCCTTCTTCGAGAAGCTGCGCAAGGACGAGCCCGTCAGCTTCAGCCCCATGCTGAACATGTGGCTGGTCAGCCGTTACGAGGACATCTCCCAGGTGCTGAAGAGCCCGGCGCAGTACTCCAACCGGGACATGCTGGCGAGCGGCACCCACCTCACGGACGAGGCCAAGGCCGTCCTGGACCAGGGCTTCCCCACCGCGCACGTGCTGCTGGGCATGGACCCCCCCGAGCACACCCGCCTGCGCCGCCTGATGAACCGGGGCTTCACCGCGCAGCGCATCGCCGGCATGGGCCCCTTCATCCAGGAGATGGCCACCACCCTGGTGGACCGCTTCGCCCAGGAGGGCCAGGCGGACCTGGTGCAGCAGCTCGCCTGGCCGCTCCCCGTCCACGTCATCCTCGGCGTCATGGGCGTACCGCAAGAGGACGTCTGGAAGATCAAGCGCTGGAGCTCCGACTGGCAGCAGCTCGTCTTCGAGTACGTGGCCCCCGAGCTCCAGGTGGAGATGGCGAAGGGCGTCATCGAGTTCCAGCAGTACTGCATCCGCCTCATCGAGGACCGGAAGAAGAACCCGCAGGAGGACCTCACCAGCTACCTGGTGGCCGTGGAGAGCGACGGCGAGGCCCTGACGATGCACGAGCTGGTCATGGCCGTGGGCGCATCCATGCTGTCGGCCGGCCATGAGTCCACCACCGCGCTGATGGCCAACGCCTGGAAGCTGGCCCTGCAGCATGGCCTGTGGCAGCGGCTGCGCGACAACCGCGACCTGGTGCCGAAGTTCCTCGAGGAGTCCAGCCGTTACGACTCCGTCTCCCACGCCATGATTCGCACCGCGAAGGAGGACGTGGAGCTGAGCGGGGTGAAGATTCCCCAGGGCTCGCGCCTGCTGCTCCTCTTCGCCGCCGGCAGCCGGGACGAATCCCTCTGCCCCCATTCCAGCAAGCTGGACGTGGACCGGGAGAAGGTGCCGCAGCACCTCACCTACGGCCGCGGCACCCACTTCTGCCTGGGCGCGCCCCTGGCCCGGCTCCAGTTCGAAATCACGACCAACATCCTCCTGGACCGGCTGCCGGACCCGAAGCTCGTCCCCGGCCAGGACTTCGGCACCTGGCAGAGCCTGGTGCTGCGGCAGATGAAGCACCTGAAAGTGGAGTGGACCCCCACCTGAGCCCACCCACCCGGGAGTGAACGAGGGCCTGGCGACCAACACCGGTCTCCAGGCCCTTGTCATGTCCGGAGCCCCGCGGTTTCCAGCGCCGAGCGGACGATTTCCTACAAAGAAGGGTAGAAACCCACCCCACTTCGAGTGAATGGGCGGGACAAATCAGACCCCCATGGGGTACAGGATGACCCGAATAGGCGCGCTCACTCTGGAACACGTGCATTCCAGAAAGAATTTTCTTGCCTCACCACCCATTTCCGCGCGAAAGAGTCCAGGAACACCCTGCTTCCGAGTAAAGCAGAAGGAGCCCCCCGACATGTACGCTCAAGTGGTGGATGAGGCCGACATTCAGTACGCGCACCGAGTGGACCGCAAGGCGCTGGCGGCCATCACCCGGGAGATGTCGAAGGTGAACAATGGTCGTGCGCTGTGGGCCATGGCCTCTCAGTGGCTGGTCATCGTGGCGGCATTTGCCTTCGTTCTATTCGTGGACCGCTGGTGGGCCTGGCCGCTGGCGGCGGTGCTCATCGCCACCCGGCAGCACGCGCTGCTGGCGCTGATGCACGAGGCGGCGCACTACCACTTCCTGTCCAACCGCAAGGTGTCGGACGTGGTCAGCGATCTGCTCTGCGCCTTCCCGCTGAACATGACGACGGCGGGCTACCGGCACGAGCACATGCTGCACCACCGCTACGTGAATACGCCGAAGGACCCGTACCTGGCCGGCCAGTTGGTGGACGCCTCCTGGCACTTCCCCCGCACGCCGATGCGCGCCACGGCCGTCTTCCTGGCGGATGCGCTGGGCCTGTACGCCCCCAACCACCTGAAGGTGGTGCTGCCCTGGACGTACTGGGGCCGCCTGGTGGGCCGCGCCCAGCCCCGCATCTCCGCGGGCGAGCACCTGCGCTACTGGCTGTACGTGGCCACGCTCGTCACGGTGCTGGTGACGACGGGCGCGTGGCTGCACTGGCTGCTCTTGTGGGTGCTGCCGACGACGACGGTGATGATGGCCTTCTTCCGGATGCGCGCCCTGGGTGAGCACCCCATCGAGGAGACGAAGTCCGGTGACGAGACGCGCGAGACGCGCGACGTGCTGGGCACCGCGCTGGAGAACTTCTTCATCGCGCCGCTCAACGTGAATCTGCACCTCACCCACCACGCCTTCCCCTCCGTGCCCTTCTACAACCTGCCCGCCATGCACGCGCAGCTCGACAAGGCCGGCCTGCTGGAGAACGGCGTGAACCAGTTCGACACGTACCTGGGCAAGGAGAACAGCCTCATCCAGTACCTCACGCGTGAGCCGGAGGCCTCCGCCGCCGCGGCCGCCGCGTCCCAGCCGTCGCGCCTGAGCCAGCCGCTCCACTCGTGAGGGTCGCCGCGAGCCAGGCCTCGCCCCGTGCCGTCCAGGTGTAGCCGGGGGGCTCCACCCAGGATGGCCGGCGAGGCTTGAGCCCGCGGTCAGAAGCGCCGCAGTGAGGACCAGGGGAAGGGCTTCCAGAAGGGCGTCACCACGTCCTCGCCCTCCAGCGGAAACCAGGGTCCGGTGTCGCCTCCCGCGGAGAGCACGTGGAAGTCCTGCGCGGGCATGAACCCCTGCCCCAGCAGCGCCACCCGCTTCCCCGCCGCGTTGGCCGCCACGTCCAGCACCAGCACCGCGTGCCCGGGACTTCCACCCAGCACGAAGAAGTCCCCGGGCCGCACGTCCTCGCGCGAGGGCCGCCCCTTGAGGGATTCCAGTGAGTGCGTGCCCGCGTAGGTGAAGACCATGTCCAGCCACGCGCGGAAGCTGGCGCGTGAGGCATCCGGCGCCGCGCCGCGCACCCACGACACCTTCGAGCCCGATACCCGCGCCCGGTCCCCTTCCGCGTACCGAGGCCACTCCGCCAGGTGCCCGCTGGTGAAGCGGTAGGCCAGGCGCTCCCGCTTGCCGCTGGCCCAGAGCCACTCCGCATGGAGGCGGATGACGGAGTCCGCGCACTGCTGGAGGTTGGCGGTGCCCACGTCCAACTCCGCCACCGCCGCCAACCGCGCGTCCTCCGGCGCCAGAATCCGCCCGCCCTGGTGACTGAGCACCGGCGTGCCGTCCGGCCGCAGCGGCAGGCCTCGCAGCCAGGCCCCGAAGGAGCCCTTCACCACCGGCACCCGCGTGTAGCCCTCCGGCGGCGCCACCGCGGCATCCAAGGGGCGCACCATCGCCTGGGCCGGCAACCATGCGTAGCGCGTCAGCTCCTCCCGCGTCGCGGGCTGGGGCTGGCCCTCCTCCGCGGCCCACCCGGACGCAGGGAGCAGGCACAAGGCCCACAAGAGCGTCCAGGCCCACGGACGAAAGCGGCCCTCGGTGGCGGGCCAGGACGGGGTGGACGAGCACGGCGAGCAGTCGAACGCGGACACGAAGCAGCCATCTCCAGGAGTCAGGGCGGCACGACAGGTGGCGCCGCGGGTTGGAGGTTTCTCACGGGCCTGGAGTTCCCTCACGCTCGCTCCAGTCCGGTCGCTCCCTGACTGCCCCGCGTTCCCGGGGGTGGGTCTACCGCTGAACGCTCGCCGCCCCCGAAACATGCGCGGCTGGGACCGAGCACTACCTTGAGTCGTATGCGCCGACAGGCGAGCCTCGCGCTGCTCAACACCTTGTCGCTGACCCGGCTGCCCCTGGCGGTGGCCTTCATCCTCGTCCCGGATGCCTGGGTTCGCGCGGGGCTCGTGGTGTTGGCCGCCTTCACGGACTTCCTGGATGGGTGGATTGCCCGGCACAAGGGGCTCGCCACGCGACTGGGCGCGCTCATCGACCCGGTGGCTGACCGCGCCTTCATGGTGACGGCCATCCTCGTCTGCTACCTCGACGGGCTCATCAGCGGGGTGGCGGTGCTGCTGCTGGTGCTGCGCGACGTCGGCACCACCGTGGGCTTCTTCGTCGCTCGACTGGCGCCCAGGCTGCGCTCGGTCGAACTGAAAGCGCGGATGCTGGGCAAGGCCGTCACTTCCTTGCAGTTGGTGACGCTGCTGTGCGTGCTGCTGTTTCCCCCCGCGGTGGTGCCCCTGGTGGCACTCATCGGCGTCCTGTCCTTCGCGTCGGTGGTGGACTACTCCCACGCGGTGCTGAAGGCCCGGGAGCGGGACGCCGGACCGCGGCGGATGAAGCCGGAGTCCGGCGGCGCGACCTCCTCGGGGTCCTCCCTGCCGCCCGTGCGCAAGTAGGGCCGCGGCGTCAGGGCTGCGCCGCCGAATCCGCGGGTTGGGCTACGGGAAGGCCCAGCACCCGGGCCCTTTCGGTGGCCATGGCGGAGCGTTCGCCCTCGCTCATCTCCATCCAGACTTCATCCATGTCGTCGAGCAGACCGTCCTCCTCGGGTGAGTCGCCTTCAGGGTGCCGGGCGCGGACGAGCCGCAGCTTGTTCAGGAGTGCACGGTAACGGTCGTAAGCAGACATGATGGGAACCTCCCCCTCGGGGACGAGCATCGGGCGTGCGACTGACGAAGCGTGGATGGGCCTGGCACCTCACTTCCCAGCCGGGGTGGAGGGGAGCACGGAAATCTCCATCGTCCGCTCTTCATCCAGCAGGTTCACCACCGCCCGGACCTGCTCGCCGGGCTTGAGCTTCCGCAAGGCGATATTGCGCCCGTCCCGGAACACCCGCGTCCGAGGGTCCACGCGCAGCGGCAGTGGCGGACCGCCCCCGACGTCGATGGCCACCTCCGTGTCGCCCACGGAGCGCACCACGCCGGTATAGACGGCATCCACCACGGCCGTCCCCGGAGGCGACGGCACGTCCGAGCCCTCGGGTGGTACGTCATTGACGACGCCCGCGGCCCCCGTTCCGCCCGTGCCCGTGTCCTGCTGGGCAGCCGTGTCCCTCCGAGGGCTCACCACCCTCGCGCCTGGAGGAATGCCCGCGCCGCCCGTGCCCGTGACTTGCCCCCGGAGCTGCGTCACCTCCTGGCGGAGCTGCAACAGCTCGGCGCGCAGTTGGTCCACCTCGCGCTGGAGCGCCGCGGCGTCCGTTGAAGTCAGGGCCTGTCCCGTTGGCGCCTGCTCCGTCCGCGCGGGCACCTGCTGTGTGCCTTGCGCCGTCGCCACGCCGCCACAGAGCAACATCGACAGCCCCACGATACCCAACACCCACAAGCTTGCCTTGCGCAGCATGAGGCCCTGACCTCCCTTCCGCTTCAAAGGTGGGGCCTGCCGGGTGACGGACAACCACGGGCCCAACCGGGATGCGCTGGGAGAGCCGCCCACCTGGCGGGCCACCGCCTGCCCCCATGGGGACCGCCAGCGGCGCGGAGATTCTTCGAGGCCGCGCTGAAACTCCCAATCGCCTCGCGTCACTCCTTGGGCGCCGGGCCTGAGCAAGCCTGGTCCGGTGGTGTCACGCGGCGGACCGCGGCGCCACGGGTGTGTCTTTTCCTGGAGAACACCATGTCCAAGTCGTCTGTCTGGGTGAGCCTGAGTGTCGGTCTGGCGTTGGGCTTCGCGGGAGGGCGCCTGGCGCGTCCCACCGAACTGGCCACGGGAACGGCCCACGCGGCCAACCTCGCGGCGAAGGCCCCCGCCCCCGGCGCGCGTCCGCGTGCGCCGATTTCGCCCACCGTCTACAAGGTGCCGGTCAATGACTCGCCGACGGCGGGAGCGGAGGACGCGCTCGTCACGTTGGTGGAGTTCTCCGACTACGAATGCCCGTTCTGCTCACGTGCGAACGGCACGGTGAAGCAACTCCAGGAGCGCTATGGCCGCAAGCTGCGCGTGGTGATGAAGCACCACCCGCTGGCCAACCACCCGCGCGCGCGGCCGGCGGCGCTGGCGGCGCTGGCGGCGGGTGAGCAGGGCAAGTTCTGGGAGATGCATGAGGCGCTCTTCACCAACTCGCGGGCGCTGAGCGAGGCCGACCTGGAGCGATACGCCATGAAGGTGGGCTTGAACATCTCGCGCTGGAACCAGGACCGCGCGGACCCGCGGCTGGCGGAGCGCATCCGCCAGGACGAAGCGCTGGCGATGCAGTTGGGCGCCACCGGCACGCCGGCCTTCTACGTGAATGGCCGCTTCATCAGCGGGGCCCAGCCGCTGGAGGTCTTCACGGGCGTGGTGGACGAGGAACTGAGCAAGGCGGAGGCCCTGGTGCGAACGGGCGTGCGGCCGACGGAGGTCTACGCGCGCACCATCTCCGCCGGAAAGGACAGCCCGCCCACGGAGCAGATGATGCCCGAGGAGCCGGCCATCCAGCAGGTGGACGTAGGCACCGCGCCGACCCGGGGCCCGGCCAACGCGCCGGTGACGGTGGTGGCGTTCTCGGATTTCGAGTGCCCGTTCTGCGCCCGCGTGGTGCCGACAATGAAGGCGCTGGAGGCCGCGTACCCCGGCAAGCTGCGGGTGGCCTTCAAGCACCAGCCCCTGGCGCAGCACGCGAACGCACAGGTGGCGGCGGAGGCGGCCATGGAGGCGCACGCGCAGGGCAGGTTCTGGGAG
Source organism: Myxococcus sp. CA023 (assembly GCF_010998615.1). Lineage (GTDB taxonomy): Bacteria > Myxococcota > Myxococcia > Myxococcales > Myxococcaceae > Myxococcus. The sequence goes on from NZ_JAAEAH010000067.1 coordinate 33,614, forward strand.
TTCCACGACGTGCTCTTCGCCAATCAGCGCAAGCTGGACCGGGCGTCGCTGGAGAACTACGCGCGGCAGGTGGGCCTGGACGTGGGCCGCTTCAACGCGGCGCTGGACTCGCGCAAGCATGACGCGCACGTGTCCGCGGACGTCGCCCAGGCCATGCGCGTGGGCGCAACGGGCACGCCCACGTTCTTCATCAACGGCCGTCCGGTGACGGGCGCCCGGCCAGTGGAGCACTTCCGCGCCATCATCGACGACGAGCTGCGGAAGGTGGCGCGGTAGTCGCGCAGCAGCTCACGGCTCCGAGGCCGCGACCTCTGAATCAGAGACCGCGGCCTCCGGCTCCGGCGGCCGTCTCAACACGCCCACGTTCGTCACCTCGCGGGCGTTGACGTTGAACTCCACCGTCCCAAGAGAGGTGCGCAGCACGTGTCTCCCCGGCTTCAACCCCGGCACGAAGATGCGGCCATCCAACAGCGTGTAGTGCGACGCACCGACCCACTCATGGTTGACGGTGATTGCCTCGCGGGAGCCAAAGAGGTGGTCGTCCCCGAAATCCATCATCCCGGCGACGGCGCCCGTCTCCTCCAGGTGGATGTCGACGGACACACGCTCCCCCTTCCCGCCTCGGACGACGGCGCTGCCCGCGCGGCCATCCGGCAGCCACGCGAAGATTCGCCCCGCTCCCACCCGGGGCGTCACCACGAATTCGGGGCCATCGAAGCGGACCTGCGCATGGTCCTCGGGCGAGTTGCCACACCCCCGCCCCCGTGGACCGGGCTTCTGTGACCCAATCCAGGCTCCCTTCACGGGCGTGCCGTCCGGGAGGAAGACGCGACCGGAGACCTCGAACTCGCCAGGGTCGCTGGAGTACCACGGCCACACCCTCCCGCCCTCCTCGAGCGCGGAGAAGGGGAACGCGATGACCGCCGGAGCACCGGGCGCCAGCGTCACATCCTTCCGTGCCGACACCGCCCGCCCGTTCCGGCGGCCCCACACGGAGACGGAGTGGCGCCCCGACTCGGTGATGCCCGTGAAGGTGCCGTCCTGCTGGGGCTGGAGCTGGACATTCACGTGGACGGACTCCACCGACTCCACCCCACGCCGGCGCCCCATCACCGGTTTGACGGTGACCGGAACGAACGCGCCGAGCTGGAAGTCGAACTGCCGCACCTCGCCGGCGGTCAGCTCCGCGCCCACGGACCGGCTGAGCCCCTCTCCCACAGGGGAGAAGGGCGTCATGCTGACGGGGTAGCCCGGCGTCACGCCATCCAGCGTGTAGCGCCCCTGTGCATCCGTCGTGGCCCAGACAGGCGTCATCTCCAGCAACATCGGGTCACCGTGCGCGACCAGCCGGACACCCTCCGCCGGCGTCCCGTCATGCAGGAGGACCTGCCCCTCCACGACGGCCCCTGGCGGCAACTTCAGCTCCACGACGAGCGAGCCCCCGGCGACCACTCCCACGTCCCGCTCACAGCGCTCGGAGTGACCGGCCCCCCGTGCACAGACGGTCATCACGCCCGCGCCAGGCGCCATGAAGGTCGCCGCGCCCGACGCGTCCGTCAGCGCCGTCTCGTCGGGCAACTGATGTCCCAGGCCGGACGTGAACAACCCTCGGAGGAGGGATACCCGAGCGCCCGCCAGCGGCGCACCGCTGCTCTGGGAGACAGCCCGGACCCGAATCGAATCCGCCGCGCCATCCATCGTCGGCGGCGGAAGGGGGAGCGGCGGCAGGGAGGGGAGCTGCGCGAACTCCGGAAAGGGCACCTCCACGAGCACCGGCTGCGCCGCCCGCTCCGCGCGCCACATGCCCAGGCCTCCGAGCACCGCCGCCATGGCACTCAGCCCAATGCCCCAGCGAAACCCGTGCATCATTGAACGGCCCCAGTTCCAGCAGTGGAACCGGGAGGCTATCACTCTCCGTCCGGGTGGCACATCCCGGCCCGGCTACTCGCTGCCGTAGCCCGCGCTCTGCACGTCGATGAGGCGGCCGTTCTCGAACGTCACCACCTGCATGAAGCGGCGCGGCCCGAAGTTGTAGGTCCACTCCTCGTACTCCCGGGTGACGGACCGCCGCTCCGTCGTGACGCCCCCCGTGTTCCTGTCCGGCGTCACCGAGCCCGCCGAGTCCGTCACCGTGCGGAAGCTCTTCGCCGCCGGCTCCCCACACTTGGCGAGCACCTCGGTCTTGAGCGCCCCATCCGCCACCAGCGCCTGGCCACAGCGGAGCGAGGCCGCCTCCGCCGCCACCGGCACCCCGGCCATTGAAAGCACGACCGCCAATCCAAGAGCTCGCATGGGGTGTCTCCTCTCCATTCAGGTCAACGGCGCAGGATGTCCGTGTGGGCGGAGCACGCTACGCGTAGGGGTTGTAGAACTTCGCGAACGTCGCCTTGGCGAAATCGCCGAAAGTCATTCCAGGCTGGAAGGCGCCCACCTTCTGCTCGGCGGGGTCCACGCCCTCCGGCGGACGCAGGTGCATGTCATTGTCCGGCTGCATGAACACCGCGAAGGTGGAGCGGGAGATGTTGCGGCTGGCCGGATGGGCCAGCGCCTGCACCGCGTGCGGCGTGGACCGCAGCAGCCCGCCGGTGACAATCTGGGAGCTTTCGCCAATCTGGAAGGCCAGGCTGTCCTTCGGGATGACGACCTTGCGCTCCTCGCCGGACCGCGTGCGCACGTACAGGCCCGCCTCCGGGTCCGGCACCGGGATGTCCTTGCGCGCCGGCTCCGTCGCGCCCGGCTCGGCCTCGAAGTACATGGCCGGGCAGAGCGCCGTGAGCGAGCCGTGGTCGCTGTGCCAGCCGCACCACGAGTCGCGCGTGCGCGGCGTCGCGTCCTCGTTGATGGCGAAGTAGTAGAGCAGCCGCGCCTTGCATGCGCGCGAATCACGAATCGTCCGAGCCAGCGCCGCGTCCGGTGCCAGGCGGCTGCCCAGTTTGGCCTGCACGTACTTGTCGCACTGCTCGGCGACCAGCACGCCCACGTCCACCATCCGCTGGCCCAGCGTCATGAAGGCGGGCCGCAGCTCCGGGAAGTCCGCGTCCGGCCACACGTTGGGGTGGTAGTTCTCCGGGTGCTTCTCGATGAGCTCCGCGTCGGTGTGCGGCACGTCGTACTGCGGGTTGTTGTAGTACGAGCCCTTGAACTCGTCGAACTGGCCAGGGCGCAGCAGCTCCTTCCCGTGGCTCCAGCCGAACGAGTAGCTGCTGCGCGCGTGGACGTAGCGGTCCTTCACCTCGGTGGGCAGCGCGGCGAAGCGGAAGCCCAGGGGCAGCAGGTTGTCGCGCAGCTCGGCCAGCCCGGGGATGCCCCGAACGACGAGCAGGCCAATGCCGTCATGCCCGTAGGCGCGCTCGATGGCGGCGCTCAGATCCGCGCCCTCCACGAGCTGCGCATAGTCGAGAAGAACCACTCCGTCTTTCGTTTCCGCCACGTCGCTGCTCATCCCAGGTGCCTCGTGTCTTCTCCCCACGGTGCCACACCGGCATCCGCGCCGGGCAGGGTGTGCACAGGCCACCCGTGACAAGGGAGACGGGCGCCATACTGCCCGGTTTGGGCGCATGCGTGCCACCTGCGTCTCTCGGTGGCGGGCGGAAACCCCTGCTCCCCTCCCTGCTCCCGTGCCAGGCCCCGCGCCCTCGTCCCCCAGGGCAGTCGCGCGCGGCGGCAACCAGGATGCACATGGTGGGTCGTATTTCCTCTCACAAGGAGAACCCCGTGATGGAAAGCCCGCTGTATACCGGAGAGGTCCGTACCGTCGGAGAGAGCATGGCGCGCAGCATCACCGACGCGGGCGCCTTCAAGATATTCATGGACGGGCTGCCTGAACGACATGACCTTCTACATCGCCCGGGAGCTGGGCATCCCGGTGACGAGCACGGACATCACCGTGCGCGGCTCATTGGACCCGTCGACGTTCGCCGGCAAGCGCGGCGGCGCCCGCGCGGGCTACCAGGCCCTGGAGGTCACCATCCAGGTCCACACGCCCGCGAACGCGGATCAACTCGCCCTCCTCAAGCGCGAGGTGGAGGCGCGCTGCCCGGTGAGCGACAACCTCGCCAACGCCACGCCGGTGCACCTCACCTTGAAGGCCGCTACTTCGGGGGCGTGACGGGCACCGGCGCCACCAGGGGCGCGGCGCGGCCGGGCCGGGGGACGAGGAAGAGCAGCCGCCCCTTCTGCTTCATCATCCCCGCCGCCAGCTCCGCCTGCGGGCCCGCGCCCCAGAAGACATCCACCCGGCCCGCGCCCCGGATGGCCCCGCCCGTGTCCTGGTTGAGCACGAAGCGCGACAGCGGCTTCCACTGCACGGAGCCGTCCGCCATGCGCACCGGGCGCTCGGTGTGGATGAAGGCCAGGCCGCCCTTGGGGAACAGCCGCGCGTCCGTCGCGATGGAGCGCCCCGCGGTCACCGGCCGCCCGAGCGAACCCACCGACGCGGTGTTGAGGAAGCGGAAGAACACGTAGGACTCGTTATGGTCGAGCACCCGGTGGCACTGCTGAGGATTCGCGGCCAGCCACGCGCGCAGCGCCTGCATCGACATCTCCTCCTTGGGGATGGCGCCCTCCTGGATGAGCAGCGAGCCGATGCTGCGGTACGGCTTCCCATTCGACGCGGCGTAGCCGATGCGGCGCCGGCTCCCATCCGGCAGGAGCAACGAACCGCTGCCCTGCACCTCCAGAAAGAAGAGCGCCACCGGGTCCTTGGCCCATGCCAGCTCCAGCTTCCGTCCGCTGAGCCGCCCCCCACGGATGTCCCCGCGCGACCAGTACGGCACCACCTTCCGCCCATCGAGCCGGCCGAAGACGCGCTCCGACTTGAAGCGCTCCGCGAAGGTCTCCAGCGGGACCTCAATCAAGTCGGACGGAGGCCCGTGGATGGGCACGTTGTACACGTCCGTGCGCGTCAGGCTCGCCTCGATGGTGGGCTCGTAGTAGCCGGTGAAGAGCACCTGGCCGTCCTCGCCTCCGGCGGCCTCCAGCGGCTCGAAGTCCTCCAGGACCAGGGCCCACAGCGCCTCCGGCGTGAGGTCCTCGCGAAGCCGCGCGTGCAGGCGCTCCAGGGCGGTCCGCAGCTCGGCGATGGAGACCTGCCGCGCGCCGTAGATGAAGCGGTGGTCAGACGGACGGCTCCGCAGCCACACGAGGCTCTCGGCGACGGCGGTCCGCAGGGACGCGACGTCACCGTCGTCCCGGGGCTCCATCTTGCGGGACAGGCCGACGAGTGCGTCCTCGGGCTTGGTGACGGGAGCGCGGGTGGGGCTCGGACAGGCCGAGGCGAGGAGCCCCAGCGCCGACAGTAGGAGGATTCGGAGGTGCCGCATGTCCATGTGGCTCCTCTACCTATCGCACCTGCTCCGGTGCGCGAATGGGGACTGCGCGTGCCGGCATGGGCGAGCGGGCAGGCATCAGCGACTTCGGACGAAGGACTTCGCGGCCCGGGCCACCTCCTCCCGAGGCGGGAAGATGGCCAGCGCGGCGCCGGAAACCAGAGGTGAGGAGTCTTGCCGGAACCGCACCAGCCGCACCAGCAATCCCGCTCGGTGCCGCGAAAGAGCAGCGCCCACATGGCCGCGATCGCCTCGTCATCGTAAGGCGAGGCCAGCCGCGCGCCGCAGGCGGCGAGGAAGGTGCCCTCCGCATCCCTCAAACGAAGCAGGCGCGCGCTCTGGGGCAGGGAGATGCGAGCCTCCGGCTCGGGCCGTGACAGCACCCGCGCCAGCAGCGCGGACAACCTGCGGTCCTGAGCCTCCGTGAGGCGGTCGGCGGGGATGTCGCCCAATCGCGCGGCCATGACCCACTCTTCGCCCTCCACCGCGCGGGCGAAGACGGCCCAGGTGGGCTCGCGCTCCAGGTGGTCCCAGAGCGCGCGCAGCAGGGCGATGCGCACGTCCCGGTGCAGCGGCGTTCCGTCCAAGGCGATGAGGCGATCGTAGGCGGCGTCGGAGCGCAGCTCGCCCAACAGGCGCACCACCTCCTTGGCGACCGTGACCCGCGTGAGCGGCACACGCGAGAGCAGGGACAGCACGCGCTCGGGCAACATCCGGTTGCAGGCGCGGCGCAGACAATAGACGGCGATGCGGACGCGCTCATCCTCCAGACAGCGGAGCAACGTGGGGAGCCCCTCGCCCTGGTCACACCGGGCCAGGACCCGGATGGCCTTCTCCCGCACCGCGGGCCGGGCGTCATCCACCAGCGCGAACAGCGCCTCCTTCGGCGCCCAATCCAGCGCCGCGAGCGTCGTGACGCACCAGAGCAGCGTCCACGTGTTCAGGTCCGGCTGCTCAATCAGGCGCCGCACCGCGCGCGCATAGCGGGCGCTCTGCTCCGGCGTCCACCGATGGAAGCCATGGGCCACGAACGCCATCAACCAACCCGTCTCCCCCTTCGCGAAGCGACCTGTGATGACCGGTGCGTCCAGATAGGGCGTCAGCAGGTCCTGCCGGCAGCGGTACAGGTACTCGTTCACGACCGAGAGGCAGAGAACACTGGCATCGGCCTCCAGCAGGTCAGGCAGCAACGCAGCGAAGTTGGCCGAGGCGCGTTGACGGAGCAACTCCAGCACATCCAGCGTCTCCTCACCCAGGCGCCGGGCGACCCGCTCCAGACCGAAGACGAGTTCGGTGTGCAACGGACGCCCATTCCCCTCCGAGCGAGCCAACGTGATGAGCTCCGCGAACCAACCCTGGTCCAGGAAGCGCAGGACCGTGGCACCCACGGTGGACTCGAAGCCCGCGCGGTCGTGCTTGGACTGCCACTGGGTCATCGCCAGCGCCTGCGCGGGCAAGGGCGACGCATCGCGCATGGCAGCGACGAGCTCCGGCAGGCCCGGCACCAGGCTCATACGAGCGCCCAGGCTCTTCACCAGGTCGAACAGCGGCCCGCCGTGCTCGAACCGCGCCCAGTTCCGGGCGACCTCCAGAAGCCAAGGCGCGGAGGCCCGCACCTCGTCCTCGGTGAGGTGTTCCCCCAAGCGATGCTCGCTCAGGAGGCCCCGCGCATTGGGGAGCGTCGTCAGCCACGTCGCGCCCCAGGCGGGGTCCCTGGCGAAGATGCGCAGCACCAGTGCCCCCAGGAACCGCGATGTGCGTTCGGACAGGTCAGCCGCGTCCAACGCATCGCGCAGGATGCGCCCCACCGCCGGAGTGTGCTCGCGGCGCCACACGCGGCGAGGCCATTCGGCCAATGCGCTCAGCATCATCGAGCGCACGGGGTCTTGCTCGTTCTTGCGCGACAGCACCAGGGACAGGGCGTGGGGCCAGCAGCAGTTCGAACAGCATCAGGGCCGCGTCGGGGACCTGGTCGGTGATGAGCGGCAGGTATGACTGGACGTTCAGCCGCGTCACGGCGTCTGGCGCCCCCTCCACGGCCCTCACGTGGTCGGCAAGAACCTCCGCGAGGGCCTCGGGTGCATGGCGCGCCAGCCTGCTCCAGAAGCACGCACTGGGCCGCGCCAGGGCACGCGGGAGGTGCCGGCGAAGACCTGCAGGAGTCGCCAACGGAACGATGTCCGCGAACTCAGGCACGCTCTCGCGCGTGGAGAGCCAATCGAGATAGACATCAATGACGGCCCGGCGCCCGTGACATGCGAGCGCCCGAAGAATGTTCCCATCGCGGCGAATCGCATACGCCATCTTCAGGGCCTCCAGCGCCTGCAAGTCGTCACAGACCAGGGCCACCAATTGAAAGGACAGGAAGCGGACACGGGCGGATGCATCGGTCGTCGCGGCCAGCACCTGCCGCCCATCGCGCCAGGTGAACTGGGCGAACAGGGCGAGGCGCCGCTCATACGCATCACCTCGGGACAACACCCCCAAAATCTCGCGGACACCGGCGTCCTTCAGTGCCAGGCGCCCCAGCTCCACCATCCGGCGGACGCGAGCATCATGGTAGGTACCAGACAGCTCGGCGCGCAGCTCGGCGAGGCGAATTTCAGGCATGGCCGCGGGGGGCTACCCTTCACGCCCAAGCCTGACAAACGGCCATATCCCTCTCAAAATGTTGATCAAAATCGCGCGACCGAGCGTCTTTGCGGCCCGGGACAACCCGGATGCGGAGCTCGGCGCGTATGACACGGTGTCCCAGGGTGTAGACAGACCCGCGGCGCGCATGGAGCGCGACCCCGGCCACGGTGAGTGGGAGCAGGCCAGATGGGTGGGTCACCCAGTCGAGGAATGCCGGCGCACGCCTCGCATGTGGGAGCCCGGTCTTCGCGTCGCTCATGGATGGGCTGGCCACGGCCCGTCCGCCGCTTGCAAGGCATTGGCCTTGCAGCATCCGCATTGCTCGCGCTGTCGCCGGTAGCACAATCCCAGGCGTCCCCGCTCACGGACGAGACGCCCCCTGCCGCTGCCTCCGGCGAAGTGCCGGCCACGAGCGCCCCACCCGTTCCGCCCAGGCTGATGGAGAACTCTCCGGCGAAACTGCCCGAAGGCTTCCCGCTCACCCACCCCGTGGACGTAGAGCTGGAGCTCACGCTCGACGAAGCGGGCGAGGTCACGGACGTGCGCGTCGCGCGAGACGGCGCACCGCCCGAGCTCGTCCGCGCCGCGCGGCATGCGGCCACGGGCCTGCGCTTTCACCCGGCCATGTCCGGGGACACCCCGGTCGCGGTGCGCCTGCCCTTCACCTACCACTTCGAGCCCGCCATCCGCGCCGCCGTGCTCACCGGCCGCATCCGGGCGAAGGGCTCACGCAAGCCGCTCGCCGGAGCCGTCGTGCGCAGTGGTGGACACGTCACGGAGGCCGACCCGCAGGGCCACTTCGAGCTGTCCCTCCCTCCCGGCGAGCACACGCTGCACATCACCTCGCCCGGACACCGGCTGCTCTATTTGAAGGAGACCCTGGAAGCCGACCAGCGCCTGGAGGTCGTCTACGCCCTGGAGCCGCTCGCGCTGAATCCCTACGAGACGGTGGTGCGTGGCGACCGGCCCCGCACCGAGGTCTCCCGCATCACCCTGCATGACCAGGAGCTGCGCGAGGTCCCCGGCACCATGGGCGACCCCTTCCGCGTGGTGATGTTGATGCCCGGCGTGACGACGCTGGCCTCCGGCCTCTCCTACCCCGTGGTGCGCGGCGTGCAGCCCTCCGCCAGCGCCTTCTACGTGGACGGCGTGCGCGTGCCCTTCCTCTACCACCTCATGGTGGGCGGGGCGGTGGTGCACCCGGACCTCATCGAGACGCTCGACTTCCAGGTCGGCGTGCCCTCCGCGCGCTACGGCAGCCTGTTGGGCGGGGCGGTGGACGCGCACATCAGCCGGCCTCGCGAGGACGGCATCCACGGCAGCGCCTACCTGGATCTCATCCACAGCGGCGTCTTCCTCGAGGTGCCGCTCAAGGACACGGGAACGGTGGTCGCCGCCGCCGCGCGCATCAGCTACACGGGCCTCATCGTCACGCGCGTGGCCAACGCGCTCACCGCGCCGTCCTCGTACACGTCATCCGACGGCGGGCAATACACCAGCGGCGGCGACCCGAAGATGTACGCGGACTACTGGGACTACCAGGCCCGCGTGGACCAGCGCGTGGGGCAGGGCCAGCTCCGGATGCTCGCGATGGGAAGCTCGGACGCGGTGGGCCTGTCGGCGCGCGCGCCCAATCAGGACTCTGGCGGCGTGGGCCTACTGTTCCACCGGTTGGACGTGCGCGGCCGTCACCCCTTCGCGGGCGGCGAGGCCGAGCTGGGCCTGACGTTCGGCTACGACAAGCTGGGCATCGACTTCGCCGACGACGGCAAGTACGACGGCGAATACATCCTGCGGCAGGGCAACGTGGCGCTGCGCGCGGGCTTCACGCGCGAGCTGTCGGACGCCGTGCGCCTGGAGGTCTTCGGGCAGCTCGAACGGCGCAGCGCGGACGTGGTGGCCGTCGGCATCTTCCGGCCCGTCGGCCCCGTGGAGGGCCCGGACGCATATGACCGGCCCGACATCCTCGCCACCTTCGCGGGCGTGGGCGCGCAGCTCACGCTGAAACCGTCCGCGCGCTGGACGCTGGTGCCCGGCGTGCGGGTGGACAGCTACCACGGCTTCGGAAGCCCCACGATGCTCGCGGTGGAGCCCCGGCTCGCGGTGCGCCATGCGCTCACGGACACCATCACCGTCAAGACGGGCGCGGGCCTCTACCACCAGCCCGCCACCGTGCTGCTGCCAGTCCCCGCCGGAGAGATGCTCGCGCTGGACCGAGGGCTGCAACGCGCGATGCAGTTCTCCGCGGGCGCGGAGTGGCGCCCGAGCCCGGAGCTGGAAATCCTCGCGGAGGCCTACTTCAACCCGCTGCTGCGCACGCTCGAATTCAACTTCGAGGACGTCCTGAGCAACCTGCGTCGCCGGGGCCTGGAGGCGGACGACATCCAGGGCCGCGGCCGCACCTACGGCGTGGAGCTGATGGTGCGCCGGCCCCTGGGACGCAACTGGTTCGGCTGGGCAACCTACGGCTTCAACCAGAGCCAGCGCTTCGAACGCTACGCGCGCGTGGGCCCCAACGGCGAGGAAGTGGGCCAGGCCGAAGGCTTCCTGCCCTACGCCTTCGAGCAGGCCCACACGCTCAAGGCCGCGCTCAGCTATCGCTTCCCCTTCGTCACCGTGGGCGCGGTGGCGCACTTCAACACCGGCCGTCCGGAGAGCGGCCAGTTCGGCTACCGCACCATGCAGCCGGGGACCACGGAGGACGGCACGCCGGAGTGGCGGCCCGTGAGCCGCGACGCCGTGGGGCGCCTGCCGCCCTTCTTCCGGCTGGACGTGCGCGCCTCCCACAGCTGGGCCTTCAACAACTTCGTGCTCGACGTCTACCTGGACGTCTTCAACGTCACCGCGCGCAGTGAGGTCATCAGCCGCCAATACGGCTTCGAGGAGTCCTCCACGGGGGCCATCGACAAGCTGCGCGTCAGCACCATCGGCGCGCCCGTCATCCTGCCCACCCTGGGCGCGAAGGGGACCTTCTGACCATGCTTCGCCTCGCGCCCCTGCTCCCCCTGTGCCTGTCGCTCCTGGCGTGCGCGATGGAGCCGGATGACCCCGTGTTCCTCTCCGGCACCGCGCTGGAAGCGGATGGCTCGCCCTGGCGAGGAGGGCCGCTCCTCCTCACCCGCCCGCGGCCCGTTCCCGTCCCGACGAACACACCGCCCCGCGTGCGCTTCGAACCCTGGGCCGAGGTGACACCCGACGCGGACGGCCTCTTCCTCCACCGCCTCACCGCGAGGGAGACCGGCGCGGACGAGATTGTGCGCCCCATCCCCTGGGCTGCCCCCAATGCCTTCCAGCTCCTGCTGCCACCGCGCGCGGACGGTGGCAGGGACCTGATTGCCATGGAACTCAACCGGGACTCGGACGCGCCGCCCCTGCGCCTCTGGAACAGCAACGTGCGAGCGATCGAGGCCCCGGGCGGCGTCATGCTGGCGTGGGATGACATGCCGCAGGTGGCAGACATCCCCGAGCCCCACTACTTCGTGGAGGCGCGAGGCCCCACGGGCCGCGCGTGGCTCATCCGGACCGGCGAGCAGGAAGCGCCCTGGCTGGGCCCGGAAATCCTCGAGGACTTCACGGATGGACACGCCCACGTCCAGGCCTTCTCCTCGGGCGCGCGCGTCTGGGTCCACACGTCGCTCTACTACTTCGCCGTTCACGACGCGCCGCCCTTCCGGCTGCCCTTCGAAGGACACGCGCCCATTAGCCGTGGCGCGGACTGTCGCGGAGGCCGGAACGTCGTGAGCCCATGCCCGTTCACGGATGGCCGGCTCGAAGCCGTCAACGTCCCGGGGCCTCCTCAAGCACTGGCCACAGAGCTCACGCTCATCCTGCCCCAGCCCATGCGGCCCCGGCAGGTCGTCATCCGGGGCGCACGAGTGGTGGGCCCTCCTGGGCAGGTGCTGCACGTGGAGGGCTCGGTGGACGGGAATGACTGGCAGCTCCTGAGGACGAGCCCCGTGCTTCCCGACCCGACCTCCGGCCCCTACCTGGACGAGACGAACTCAGACTCGGGCAGCCAGGAGCTCTATGTACGACTGGAGCTGCCGGTGGACGTGCCCGAGGTCCGCGAGGTGCGCGTGTGGTTCGGGAAGCCGCTTGCGAACGGTACGCCGCCTCCCTTCAAGCAGAGCATCAGCACGCTCCGAGAGGTCTCCCTCTTCGGAGCGCTCTGACGTCGCCGCTCAGTTCGGCGGGGCGGGCACGACGAAGCGCCCGTCCGTGCCCAGGCGCAGCCGCGTGAGGTAGCGCTGCTGGATGTCCAGGTAGAGGTCCTTCCCATTCGGGAAGAGCTTCACCGACGGCACCATCAGGTGGTGCTGCGGAGGCGTGCCCAGGGCCGCCCACGCGCGCCGGCCATCCGTGCCCACCACCACCCAGCGAGCGTTGTTCGCCAGGGAGTCCTCGGTCGGCGCCAGCTTCATCAGGAAGATGGCGTGCTTGCCGTCCTGCGCCGCCCACGTGTCCACGAGCGACGCCATCCCTTCCAGACCGCCCAGGGACCAGGAGTTCACGATGCAGTGGCCACCCTCGAAAGGGCGGGCCAGCGTGACCAGAACCCAGGGACTCGGCTTGCCCTCGTCGGTCGTGTGTCGATGAACCATCAGGTCCAGGGGACCACTGGCGAGCGAGAACTGCTTGTGGAAGTCCCGTGGAATGGGGTCCTTTTCGGACCGCGGACTCAGCAAGTCCACATTCGCATGCCAGGTGCGCGCCTCGCGCCCCTCGTAGGCCTTGTCCTCCAGCGCGGGCTCGTCCGCGATGTCATCCGGACACGCCTTTCCCGAAGGCGCCACGATGGCCGCCGCGGAGCGCTCACCGGACAGGTCCAGTTCAATGGGTCCCGACTGCGAGCCCCGTGCGGACGACGTGCCCGAAGGCGTGGCACACCCCGCCCAGCAGCCCAGCACCAGGCCACCCAATCCCAACCACTTCCTGTTCATGAAAGACAGCCCCCTCGGCGCACGCGGCGCCCCTGACAAGGGCCGTGAGCATGCCACGCCCCCGCGCGGGCTCCAGTGACTCCGCGCGCGCGGGAACGGGCTGGGGCGATGCAGACTCAGATGAAGTAGTCGGGGAGCAGCTCCGCCCCGGGCACCAACTGATACTTGTCGAAGTCCGTCACGCCCACGCTGCGGAGGACCTCCTCGTCGATGCAGAAGTTGCCGGTGAACTCGCGGCTCGGCTTGGTGAGGATGGCGTAGGCCGCGTCCGCCATGATTTCCGGCGTCCGGCAGCCGCGGATGGTCTCATCCCCGCCCAGCAGGTTCTGCACCGCCGCGGTGGCGATGACGGTGCGCGGCCAGATGGCGTTCACCGCGATGCCGTCCGAGCGCAGCTCCTCCGCCATGCCCAGCACGCACATGCTCATGCCGAACTTCGCCATGGTGTACGCGACGTGGGGCGCGAACCAGCGCGCCTCCATGTTGAGCGGCGGCGAGTTGTTGAGGATGTGCGGGTTGCTGGCCTTCTTCAGGTACGGAATACACGCCTGCGAACACGCATACGTGCCACGCGTGTTGATGCCGTGCATCAGGTCAAAGCGCTTCATCGGCGTCTCGAGCGTGCCCGTGAGGCTGATGGCGCTGGCGTTGTTCACCAGGATGTCGATGCCGCCGAAGGTCTCCACCGCCTTGGCCACGGCGGCGGCAATCTGCTGCTCGTCGCGGATGTCCACGACACAGGGCAGCGCCTTGCCACCCGCCTTCTCGATTTCCTCCGCCGCCGTGTAGATGGTGCCGGGGAGCTTGGGGTGCGGCTCCGTCGTCTTGGCGGCGATGATGATGTTGGCGCCATCCCGGGCAGCGCGGAGGGCAATGGCCTTGCCGATGCCACGGCTGGCACCGGAGATGAACAGCGTCTTTCCCTGGAGATTGGACATGGGGTGTTCTCCTATCACGAACGGGCGGAGGGCTTCCGCGGCGCCACCTTGGCGAGGGGCTCCATCACTTCGCGCCCTCCGAGAAGGCGCGCTCGATGAGCATCTGCATGGGCGCGTGGGCCGGAAGCGTGCCGAACGTCTGTCCATGCGCTCCGCCCAGGCGGGACTCGCAGAAGGCATCCGACACGGCGGTGTTGCCCGCGCGAATCAGCAGCGACGCCTGGAGCGCCAGCGCCAGCCCCTCCACGATGGTGCGCGAGCGCGCCTCCAGCGAGTCCGTGTTGGCCAGCTCCTTGCCCAGCCGCGCGGTGGCATCGTCGTAGGCGGGGTGCCCGCCCTGCGCGGCCAGGAGCTCGGCGAAGAGGGCTTCCCGGCTGGCCGGCTCGCGCGACGCCGCGCGCAGCACGTCCAGGCACTGGATGTTGCCGCTGCCCTCCCAGATGGAGTTGAGCGGGGCCTGCCGGTACAGGCGCGGCAGGTTCGTCTCCTCCACGTAGCCCGCGCCGCCCAGACACTCCTGCGCCTCGTTGACGAAGGATGGCGTGCGCTTGCACACCCAGTACTTCCCCACCGCCGTGGCGATGCGGCAGAACGCGGCCTCCTTCTCATCCCGAGGCGTGGCGTCCACCGCGCGGGAGACGCGCCCGGTGAGCGCGACATGGGCCTCCAACTCCAGCGCCAGGTCCGCCAGCACGTTGCGCATCAGCGGCTGGTCGATGAGCCGCTTGCCGAACGCCACGCGGTGGCGCGTGTGGTGGATGGCCTGCACCAGCGCCTGACGCATCTGCCCGCTGGAGCCAATCATGCAGTCCTGCCGCGTCAGCGCGACCATCTCCAGGATGGTGGGGACACCTCGGCCCTCCGCGCCCACCATCACCGCGTAGGCACCGTGCAGCTCCACCTCCGAGCTGGCGTTGCTCCAGTCGCCCAGCTTGTCCTTCAGCCGCTGGACGCGGATGGCATTGAGCGCGCCGTCCGGCGTGAAGCGCGGCATCAGGAAGCACGACAGGCCACCCTCCGCGTGCGCCAGCACCAGGAAGGCGTCGCTCATGGGCGCGGAGAAGAACCACTTGTGGCCCACCAGCGCGTAGGGCTGACCGGGCCCGCGGCCTTCACCCAAGCGGTGCGCCTTGGTGCTGTTGGTGCGCACGTCGGAGCCACCCTGCTTCTCCGTCATGCCCATGCCAATGGTGGCGCCTGACTTCTGCGCGGCGGGGATGAAGCGGCTGTCGTAGGACGCCGAGCTCACGCGCGGCAGCCACTCCATCGCCACCTCCGGCTGGTGGCGTAGCGCGGGCACCGACGCATACGTCATCGTGAGCGGACAGCTCGTCCCCTGGTCCGCCTGGTTGTGCAGATAGAAGAGGGCCATGCGCGCCACGTGGGCGCCGGGCTTGTCCTCGTTGCGCCAGGCGAAACCCGACACGCCGTGGGCCATGCCCAGCTCCATCAGCCGGTGGTACGCGGGATGGAACTCCACCTCGTCGCGGCGGTTGCCATAGCGGTCGAAGGGCCGGAACTTGGGCTTGTTCTCGTTGGCGAGGAACGCCAGCTGCTGCATCTCCCCACCCACCACGGGGCCATACTTCGCCAGGTCGGCCTCCGCCCAGCCGCCGCCCTCGCGGGCAACCACCTCGCGGAGCACGGTGTCCGTCGTCCACGCGTCGTACACGAGCGGCGGAGGCTGGTTCGTGACTTCGTGCGTGAGGAAACCGGCGGCAATGGCGTTGCGTTCAGTCATGGTGAAGGTCCTCCTGGGGACGATGCCCGGTGCCCCCTGGATTACCGTGAACACGCGCGGCAGGCCATCGCAACCCGAGGGGCGAATGCGGCGTGTCACCGCTTCTTCGCCTGCTCCAGCTCCTCGACCAGCAGCTCCGAAACCTTCCGCACACGCGGTATGTCGAGCGCGGACTTCGCGCAGACCAGGTGGAGCTCGCTGGTGGCATAGGGCCCCAGGTCCAGCTCGAGCGGCACGAGGCTCCGCTCCCGCACGAAGCGGTGCCGCAGGTCGCCCAGCACCATGGCCCCGACGCCCGCCTCGGCCGCAGCCAGCATCACCAGGTAGTTGTCGGCGGTGAACACGGGCGAGAAGCCGGGGATGATGGACTCGAGTTGGGGATTGGGCGGGGTCGCATCGAACGGCGGCGCCCAGGCCACCCACGGAATCTGCTGGAGCGTGGGCCGCTTGGGCAGCTTCGCCTTGAGCGACTTCGCCACGAAGACTGCGTTGCGAATCTGCACCCCATACACGCGCTTCAAGTCCGCATTCGGCGGGCACCGGGCCCGCAGCGCGAGGTCCGCCTCGCCGCGCCCCAGGTCCAGGTACTGAATCCCGGAGAGCACCTCCAACCGCAGCCCCGGGTGCTTCTTCGCCACCGCCCCCGAGAAGGGCGCGAGGAAGTCGAAGCACATGTACGGCGCCGCCGTCACCCGCACCAGCCCCCGAGGCGACGTGTCCGACGACTCCGCCGCGCGGTGCAGCTCTCCGGCCCACTCCGCCATCTTCTTGGCCGGAGGCACCAGCCGCTCCCCCGCGGCCGTCAGCACCGCCCCGTCCACGCCTCGGCGGAACAAGGAGGCGCCCACCGCGTACTCCAGCGCCGCCAACCGCCGGCTCACTGTGGGCTGACCGATGCGGAGCCGCCGCGCCGCACCACTGAAGCTGCCCGTCTCCGCGATCGCGAGGAACAGCCGTGCGTCATCCCAGGAGATATCCATGAATGCATGACCTCATGCCTGAATCGCCATTTTCCATCCATTCTCGCATCGCTACCTTGCGCCTGTCTCGACGTGCAGGAGCCCCACCATGCGGAACCGTTCCCTCGCCCTCTCGTTCGCCACCGTGCTCGCCACCGCCGCCCTCACGGGCTGCGCCGTCACCTCACACGGCGTGCAACCCTCCGCGCTCGGCAAGGCGCGCGCCTCATCGGAGCTGTTGCCGATGCTCGCGCAGCCCGGGCCCGTGGAGCTGGAGACGGTCGTCTCCTGCGACTGGGCCGTGGAGCGCGGCGGCCTCATCAACCTGGACCACCCCACCGCGAAGCGCGCGGGCCTGGAGGACGGGGATGAGCCGGTCCAGCTCTTCTTCCACGCCCTCCGCCACCCGGAGAAAGGGCTCTTCATCATCGACACAGGCGTGGAGACGGCGCTGCGGGACGCGCCGGAGAAGGCCGCCATGCGCGGGCTCGTCGCCAGCGCCATGAACATGGAGAAGATGACGGTGCACGCACCGCTGGGGGAGTGGCTGGCGAAGCAGCAACAGCCGCTGGCGGGCGTGTTCCTCACGCACCTGCATCCGGACCACATCACCGGCATGGCGGACGTGCCCGCCGGGACACCCGTCTACACCGGACCGGGTGAGGCCTCCGACCGCGCCTTCGTGAACCTCTTCGTCCAGGGCAACAGCGACCGGGCCCTGGCAGGCAAGCCGCCGCTGTCGGAGTGGACCTACGCGCAGGAGGACGCCGGCCTGTTCGACGGCGCGGTGGACATCTTCGGGGACGGCTCCGTGTGGGCGCTCTGGCTGCCCGGCCACACGCCCGGCACCACCGCGTACCTGGTGCGCTCCACGAAGGGCCCGGTGCTGCTCGCGGGGGACATCAGCCACACCCGCTGGGGCTGGGAGCACGACGTGGAGCCCGGCTCGTTCAACAACGACGCGGACCGGGCCACGGTGAGCTTCAAGAAGCTGCGCGCGTTCGCCCATGCGCACCCCGAGGTCGAGGTGCGCATGGGCCACCAACACTGACGCGCGGAGGCCTCAGTTCCGGGTGTGCTGCCGGAAGAAGTCCCACATGATGGAAGTGCCGTCCGGCCCGGACGGGTCGGCGAAGGGATAGCGCGAATCCCCACCGGGCCAGGCGTGGTCCATCCCCTGGATTTCGATGTGCCGCGCCACCAGCGAGCCGCCGTAGACGTAGTCCTCCACGGTGTATGCGCGCCCGCCGGGCACACTGGCCCGCGACACCTGCGTGGCCACCGGACGGATGCTGTCGTTGGCCACGCCGTCATCGCCGTAGTCGCTGGTCTGGAGGAACTGCCGCGTCGCCTGCCGGCCGTTGATGATGTCGACGACGCTGTCCTTCGTCCCGTGCACGACGAGCACCGGCACCGTGTGACGCGGACGGCCCGAGCACACCCACGCATCCCGGCCCCGGTCATCCGGGTGGTAGATGCTGCCGAAGAGCATCGCGAAGCCCGTGCCCGAAATCGTGGTGGCCGCCTTGTACATGGCGCCCGCGCCAATCATCCCCGCGGCGAACACGTCCGAGTAGCAGGCCAGCAGCGTGCCCGTGAGCACCGCGCCGGAGCTGACGCCGCCCACGTAGATGCGGCGCGCATCCACCGCGTAGTGCCGCTTCACCTGCTCCACCATGCCCACAACGAGCGCGGGCTCACCGTGGCCCCGCGTCTGGTTGAGCACCAGCATGAAGTTCCAGCACTGCGTGGGGTTCGCGAACGTCGCCTGGTTCGGGTACAGCACCAGGAACATCTCGGCGTCCGCCTTCTCATTGAGGCGCGAGAGGCCGGCGAACTGGCTCGGGTTCTGGAAGCAGCCGTGCAGCGCCACCACCAGGGGCAGCGGCGTGTCCGCCTGGTAACCCGTGGGCACCCAGAGCTGGAAGCCCCGGGTCCCTTCGATGCCATGGACCCAGGTGCCGGCGCGCGCGGGGGCCGCGGCGGTGAGCGTGAGGACGGCGAGCAGCAACAACCCCGTGCGCGAGCACGTGACAGCGTTCCGCTTCATTGGCTGACTCCTTCGGGGTGGGGGAACCGCGCTCAGCCCGGCTGCCGCGCATCCGCCGCGGCGTCCTCGACTCCGGCCAGGAAGGCCTCCACGGCTTCGGCGACCTTGTCGGGCTGGTCATGCGGTGACGCATGGCCGGAATCACTCAACACCTGGAGCCGCGCGTTCGGCAGCAGGTCCACATAGGCCTGCTTCGTGGACACGGGCGTGTAATCCCTGTCGGACGCGAGCACCAGCACCGGGCAGGTGATGCCGCCCAGGTGCCGCATGACGCTCCACCCTACCAACCCCTTCGTCGCGCGCAGGTACGCGTCCGGGTCGTTGGCGCTGAATATCTCCAGCGCGCGCTGACGAAGCGCCTCCTGCTCGGGCTTGGGAAAGAGCTTGGGCGCCAGGACCTTCGCCAGCACCGAGGGCCCCAGCAGCTTCAGCAACGTCAGGCGCAGGCCGAACTCGAACTTGCGGCGCAGCGTGCGCGCCACCAGCTCCGGCCCGCTGTTGACGATGACCAGGCTGCGCACCAGTTCCGGCCGGTCCACCGCGAGCTGGAACCCCATCATCCCACCCATGGACAGGCCCACCACGTGGACGCCGGTGAGCCCCAGCGCGTCACACAGCCCGGCGATGTCCCGGGCGAAGCGCGGCACGCCATAGGCGCCCGGCGGCTTTCCGCTGCGGCCATGCCCCCGCGCATCGGGAACGATGACGCGATGGCGGCCCGTCAGTCTGGGTGCCACGGACTCCCAGTCCCGGCCAGAGGAGCCAAGCCCGTGAAGTAGCAGCACGGGGGTGCCCTCACCCGATTCCTCGAAGTAGAGGGAGAGCTCCTCGAGTTGGAGCAACGGCATGTTCGGACCCCAGATTCAGGTAGGAAGCGTGTCGAACCGCAGGTCCGAAGCTACATGAACGAACGTTCGTTTTTCAAGAGTACCCCATGAGCACCTCCCCCCGCTCTCGCCTGCGCGCCACGGC
>NZ_JAAEAH010000068.1 GCF_010998615.1 Myxococcus sp. CA023
GCTCGGTGAAGCTGCCGGAGAACGTCGAAATGGTGATGCCGGGCGACAACATCGCCATCGAGGTGGAGCTCATCACCCCCGTGGCCATGGAGAAGGAGCTGCGCTTCGCTGTTCGCGAGGGTGGCCGTACCGTGGGCGCCGGCGTCGTGGCGGAAATCATCGAGTAATGCCGGGTCGGCCGTAAGGCCGCCGGGCTCACTGTCCCGATTCCGAGGGGAGGGCTGCGTTGTGGTAGCCTTCCCCTCTCGTATCTGGTGAGGTAGGTCATGCCGAAGGGCAATCGTTCTATTATTTCGCTCGAGTGCACTGTGTGCAAAGAGCGGAACTACACGACCACGAAGAACAAGCGGAAGAGCCAGGACAAGCTCGAGCTGAGCAAGTTCTGCCCTCGTTGCCGCAAGCATCAGGACCACAAGGAAGGTAAGGTCTAGGTCGGTAGTTCAGGGAAGGTTCTAGGCCAGTAGCTCCAACGGTAGAGCAGCGGTCTCCAAATCCGCGTGTTGGGGGTTCGAATCCCTCCTGGCCTGCCAACTCTCAGTAGTCGCGGGGCCCCCGGTACCTGGAGGTGCCGGGGGTTCCTGTGTTTTCGCAGTTCCGCGAATTCGCATCCGCAGTACCTCGTGAGGCACCATGGCGACGGCATCAGAGGCCAGCCAGCAGGCTAACCGCTCGGCGATGGATCCGAAGCGGCTCGTGGTCATCTTCTATCTTCTCGTCGGCATCGTCCTGGCCCTCTTCCTGGAGCGCCTGCTCGGGTTGCTGTGGGCGCGGTTCAGCTGGAGCGACCCGGTCCTTATCGAGGGCTTGGACTGGAAGGTCTCCACCCTGGTGAGCTACGTGCTGGCCGTGGGATTGGCTGTGGGTGCGTACTTCCACCCGCGCACCCATGCGCTGTCCATCGACGTGGCTTCGGAGTTGATGAAGGTCACCTGGCCCACCTGGTCGGAGACCAAGGCGTCGACCATGGCCGTCGTCGTGGCGTCCCTGGTTGCCGCCGTCATCCTCTTCTGCATCGATACCGCCGCCTACAACCTGATGGTGGAGTGGCTGCCGGCCATGTGGGGGAAGCTGTAATGGCGATGAAATGGTACGTGGTCCACACCTACTCGAACTTCGAGAACCAGGCGAAGAAGAGCCTGGAAGAGAAGGTCCGTCTGGAGGGCCTTCAGGACCAGTTCGGTGAAATCCTGATTCCGATGGAACAGGTCGTCGAAATGGTGAAAGGCGAGAAGAAGACCTCTCGTCGCAAGTTCTTCCCCGGCTACATCTTCGTGCAGATGGAGCTGAACGACCGCACGCTCCACCTGGTGAAGAACACGCCGAAGATCACGGGGTTCCCGGGAACGGCGCAGCACCAGAATCCGTTGCCCATCTCCGATCAGGAAGTGGCGCGGCTGACGTCGCAGATCTCTGAAGGCACGCTCAAGCCGAAGCCCAAGGTGCAGTTCGACGACGGCGACACGGTGCGCGTCATCGACGGTCCGTTCGCGAACTTCAACGGGACCGTGGAAGAGGTCAATGCGGAAAAGGGCAGGGTGAAGGTGCTGGTCAGCATCTTCGGCCGTGCCACCCCGGTGGAGCTGGACTTCATGCAGGTGGAGAAGACCACCGGCTAGCAGTTGATGCCGCGCCGTGCACCCCTGTATGGCGTGCGCGGCGTTCGCATTTCTGGTCCCCGGATTGGGGCCGGACTCATGGGTGGGAGGGCTTCCCCGTCTGGTAGCCCGCTCGCACCACCCACTCGAAAGGCAGTAGTCGTTCGATGAAGAAGATCACAGGTCAGGTCAAGCTGCAGATCCCCGCCGGCAAGGCGAACCCCGCTCCGCCGATCGGCCCCGCGCTCGGTCAGCAGGGCGTGAACATCATGGAGTTCTGCAAGCAGTTCAACGCGAAGACCCAGGCGGAGGCCAAGGAAGGTCTCATCATCCCGGTGGTCATCACCGTGTATGCGGACCGCTCCTTCACCTTCATCCTGAAGACCCCGCCCGCCGCCGTCCTCATCAAGAAGGCCGCGGGTCTCCACACGGAGAAGAAGAAGGGTTCGGGCGCGAAGAAGCCGGGCAAGGAGAAGGTCGGGCAGATCACCCGCGCTCAGCTCGAGGAAATCGCGAAGAAGAAGATCCAGGACACCACCGCCGCGTCGCTCGAGGCCTGCATGAGCACCATTGCTGGCACCGCACGCTCCATGGGCATCGACGTCGTCGGCTAGGCCGCCGCGCACCCACTCACGACAAGGATTTCTGTCATGGCTAAGACTGGGAAGAAGTTCCGTGCGGCCGCCGCTCTGGTTGACCGCGATAAGCGCTACACCATCGGCGAGGGCTTTCAGCTCCTGAAGAAGACGGTGGAGGCTCGCTCCACCAAGTACGACCAGACGGTCGACGTCTCCATCAACCTGGGCGTGGACCCGAAGCACGCGGACCAGATGGTCCGTGGCGCCGTGGTGCTCCCGCACGGCACCGGCGCCACCGTGCGCGTGGCCGTGTTCGCCAAGGGCGAGAAGGCCACCGACGCGACCAACGCCGGCGCGGACGTGGTCGGCGCCGAGGACCTCCAGAAGCGCATCGAGGAGGGCTTCCTCGATTTCGACACCGTCATCGCCACCCCGGACATGATGGGTGTCGTCGGTCGCCTCGGTAAGGTGCTCGGTCCTCGTGGCCTGATGCCGAACCCGAAGGTCGGCACGGTGACCATGGATGTCGCGAAGGCCATTCGCGACGCCAAGGGCGGTAAGGTCGACTTCCGCGCCGAGAAGGCCGGTATCGTCCACGCGAAGCTGGGCAAGTCCTCCTTCGAGGTCGAGAAGCTCGAGGCCAACTTCAACGCGCTGGTGGACCTGGTGATGAAGCTGAAGCCGGCCGCCGCGAAGGGCGTGTACCTCCAGGGCATCGCCATCTCGTCCTCCATGGGGCCGGGCATCAAGCTCGACACCATGGAGATCAAGACGCGCCACGGCTAATCGCCGTCCGGCCGCACGGACAGGGGGGCGCAGCCCTGACTTCGAGTCGGGGCTGTCACCTGTCTGACGTCACAGGTTCGAAAGTTCTGGATCTTTGCTGAAGCCGGGGGTATAGGCCCCCGGCTTTTGCAATTGGGGCGCCACGTCGTGAGGCGCGGCGTCCCGACACCTGGTTCATGACAGCAGGGACCTGGGCGGAGAGGGTGCATGTTCCGTTGGCAGCCGGGCAACCGGCCGGACGGCGCCTTCGACCCCTGGTTCAAACGACCGCAAGGTCAGCCCTGCCGAGACTGGAGGTGCGGTGTGGTGCCTCTCGAAGGCTCCTCTCGCTCTGCCACTTTGGCCCAGGCATCACGCCCGTCCTGAAAAGGCGGGCCCAGTAAGGAGGTGAGTCAAAGTGCTGAAGAGCGAGAAGGAAGAGATGATCAAGGAGCTCCACGAGAAGTTCTCGAGGACGACCTCCGCCGTCGTCGCCGAGTTCACCAAGGTGGACGTGGAGACGGTGACCAAGCTCCGCAAGAAGTTCCGCGAGGGCAACGTCGAGTACAAGGTCATCAAGAACACGCTGGCGCGCCGTGCCGCGCAGGGCACGTCCGTGTCGGTCATCGCTGATGACTTCACGGGCCCCGTGGCCCTGTGCATCAGCTACGGCGACGTGGTGGCTCCCGCGAAGATCCTGGTCGAGTTCGCGAAGGACATCGAGGACAAGATCAAGATCCGCACTGCCGTTGTCGAAGGCCGCAAGGTCGACGTCGCCGGCGTGAAGGCCCTGGCGAAGCTGCCGGGTCTGCCCGAGCTTCGCGCGCAGCTGCTGGGTGTCATCAGCCAGCCCGCGAGCAAGCTGGTTCGGACCATCGCGGCTCCGGGTTCGCAGCTCGCCCGAGTCATCCAGGCCAACGCGGACAAGGCGCAGGGCTGAGAAGCCCTCATCTGTTCGAGAAGTTTTTCTACCGCAACCTCTCCGGCCGGAACTCTCCAAAGGGGAGTCGGCCGTTAGTCGAAACCAGAAGGACACATTTCAATGGCTGACCTGAACGCGATTGTTGACCAGCTCTCCTCCCTGACCGTCCTCGAGGCGGCCGAGCTCGTGAAGCAGCTCGAGAGCAAGTGGGGCGTCTCCGCCGCCGCCGTGGCCGTTGCCGCGGGCCCGGCCGCCGCCGCCGCTCCTGTCGAGGAGAAGACGGAGTTCACGGTGGTGCTGGCCAACGCCGGCGCCAACAAGATCAACGTCATCAAGGAGATCCGCGCGATCACCGGCCTGGGCCTGAAGGAGGCCAAGGACCTGGTCGAGGGCGCTCCGAAGAACGTCAAGGAAGGCGTCAACAAGGACGACGCCAAGAAGATCAAGGACCAGCTCACCGCGGCTGGTGCGACCGTCGACATCAAGTAGTTTCTACAGGGACTGTCCGGTTTTCCGGGAAATTTCGGGCAGCCTCCTGACCGGATGTGCAGGCCGGCGCTCCCTGAGTGGGGGCGCCGGCTTTGCCCATTTGACCGTTGCAAATTTCCCGGCGCCGCCGCGCGTTACTGAAGTTTGCCCGCCCGAGCAGTCGTCCCCGGAGCCAGAATGCCGACGCAGATCCAGAACAATTTCCGCGTGCGGAAGACCTTCGCGAAGATCGCGAAGATCATCGACATTCCCAATCTTATCAACATCCAGAAGCAGTCCTACGAGAAGTTCCTCCAGGCGGACATTGCCGCCGACAAGCGCGAGGACCTCGGTCTTCAGGGCGTCTTCAAGTCGGTGTTCCCCATCCGCGACTTCAACGAGACCTCCTCGCTGGAGTTCGTGAGCTACCACCTGGAGCGCCCGAAGTACGACGTGGATGAGTGCCACCAGCGTGGCATGACGTATTCGGCGCCCATCAAGGTCGTCGTGCGCCTGGTCGTGTGGGACAAGGACGAGGAGACCGGCGCCCAGTCCATTCGCGACGTGAAGGAGCAGGAGGTCTACTTCGGCGAAATCCCGCTGATGACCCAGAACGGCACCTTCATCATCAACGGTACCGAGCGCGTCGTCGTCAGCCAGCTGCACCGAAGCCCCGGCGCCTTCTTTGACCATGACAAGGGCAAGAGCCACTCGTCTGGCAAGCTGCTCTACAACGCCCGCATCATTCCCTACCGCGGTTCGTGGATCGACTTCGAGTTCGACCACAAGGACCTGCTGTACGTGCGCATCGACCGCCGCCGCAAGCTGCCGGCTACGGTGCTCATCCGCGCGCTCGGCGCCGTCTCGGACACCGCGAAGAAGAACCCGCTGGAGTTCAAGGGCTCCACCGAGGAAATCCTCAACTACTACTACGCGACGGAAACGATCTACCTCCACAGCGCGGAGGAGTTCGAGAAGAGCGTCGAGCTCGAGCTGCTGCCCGGTCAGCGCGCGACCCGCGACATCAAGGCCAAGACGGGCGAGCTGATCGTCAAGAAGAACCGCAAGTTCACCCGCGCCGCCATCAAGAAGCTC
The DNA here is from genome assembly GCF_010998615.1 of Myxococcus sp. CA023. Classification (GTDB taxonomy): domain Bacteria; phylum Myxococcota; class Myxococcia; order Myxococcales; family Myxococcaceae; genus Myxococcus. The sequence goes on from NZ_JAAEAH010000068.1 coordinate 5,424, forward strand.
GAAGCGGCGAAGATGAAGACGCTCCCGATCGATGCGGACGAGCTCTTCACCAAGGTGTCCGCCTACGACGTGGTCGAAGAGACCAACGGCGTGGTGCTCCTCGAGTGCAACGAGGAAGTCACCCAGGAGAAGGTCGACGAGCTCCTCAAGCACGGCATCAAGGAGTTCAAGGTCCTCTTCATCGACAACCTCAACGTGGGCCCGTACCTGCGTGAGACGTTGATGCTGGACAAGCTCGAGACCCCCGAGCAGTCCATCATGGAGATCTACCGCCGCCTGCGCCCTGGCGATCCGCCGACGCCGGAGACGGCCATCAACCTGTTCACCAACCTGTTCTTCAACCCGGAGCGCTACGACCTCTCCAAGGTCGGCCGCCTCAAGCTGAACTTCAAGTTCGGCCTCGAGGAGCCGCTCGACGGGCAGATCCTCACCAAGCGGGACATCCTCGAGGTGATCCGCTACCTGATCGATCTGAAGAACGGCAAGGGGACCATCGACGACATCGACCACCTGGGCAACCGCCGCGTCCGCGCGGTGGGCGAGCTGCTGGAGAACCAGTACCGCATCGGCCTGGTGCGCATGGAGCGGGCGATCAAGGAGCGCATGAGCCTCCAGGAGATCGAGACGCTCATGCCGCACGATCTCATCAACGCCAAGCCCGTCACGGCGGTCATCAAGGAGTTCTTCGGGTCCAGCCAGCTGTCGCAGTTCATGGACCAGACGAACCCCCTGTCCGAGGTCACGCACAAGCGGCGCCTGTCGGCGCTCGGGCCCGGCGGCCTCACCCGCGAGCGCGCCGGCTTCGAGGTGCGCGACGTGCACCCGACGCACTACGGCCGCATCTGCCCCATCGAGACGCCGGAAGGTCCGAACATCGGCCTCATCGCGTCGCTGTCCACCTACGCGCGCGTCAACGAGTTCGGCTTCGTGGAGACGCCGTACCGCAAGGTTGAGGCGGGCGTGGTGACGAACGACGTGGCCTTCTACTCCGCACTCGAGGAGGAGAAGCACACGATCGCCCAGGCGAACGCGGAGACGGACAAGAAGGGCAAGTTCGCCAACGCGCTGGTGTCCAGCCGCCGGGGTGGTGAGTTCGTCCAGGCTCGCGCCGAGGACGTGGACCTGATGGACGTGTCCCCGAAGCAGCTGGTGTCGGTGGCCGCGTCGCTCATCCCGTTCCTGGAGAACGACGACGCCAACCGCGCGCTCATGGGCTCCAACATGCAGCGTCAGGCCGTTCCGCTGCTGCGCACCGCGGCGCCGCTGGTGGGCACGGGCATTGAGTCCATCGTCGCCCGCGACTCCGGCGTCACCTGCGTGGCCCGGCGCGACGGCATCGTGGAGAGCGTGGACGCCGGCCGCATCGTGGTGAAGGCGGACGTGCCGGCCTCGCTGAGCGATGTCACGAGCGAGGTCGACATCTACAACCTGCTCAAGTACCAGCGCTCCAACCAGAACACCTGCCTCAACCAGAAGCCCATCATCAGCAAGGGCGACCGGGTGATGAAGGGTGACGTCATCGCCGACGGTCCCGCCACCGAGACGGGCGAGCTGGCGCTGGGCCAGAACGTGGTCGTCGCGTTCATGCCGTGGCAGGGCTACAACTTCGAGGACTCCATCCTCATCAGCGAGCGCATCCTCAAGGACGACGTCTTCACGTCGATCCACATCGAGGAGTTCGAGTGCATCGCGCGCGACACCAAGCTGGGCAAGGAGGAGATCACCCGCGACATCCCGAACGTGGGTGAGGAGGCCCTCAAGGACCTCGACGAGAGCGGCATCATCCGCATCGGCGCCGAGGTGAAGCCCGGCGACGTGCTGGTGGGCAAGATCACCCCGAAGGGCGAGACGCAGCTGTCTCCCGAAGAGAAGCTGCTGCGCGCCATCTTCGGCGAGAAGGCCGGCGACGTGCGTGACAGCTCGCTGCGCGTCCCGCCGGGCGTGGTGGGCACCGTCATCAACGCCAAGGTGTTCAGCCGCAAGGGCGTGGAGAAGGACGAGCGCGCCAAGCAGATCGAGTCCATGGAGGAGGCGAAGCTCCTCAAGGACCAGAACGACGAGATCAAGGTCCTCCAGGACAGCGCGTTCGGCCGCATCCGCGGCCTGGTGCGCACCAAGGAGGTCCAGGGCAAGCTCGTGGACGACAAGGGGAAGATCCTCCTGAAGAAGGGGGACATCCTCGACGACGAGCTGCTGTCCACGGTGCCCTACAAGTACTGGGGTGAGATCTCCGTCGGCGACCCGCTGGACTCGCGCCTGCGCGACATCCTCCGCAACCTGGAGGAGACGAAGGAGGCCGTGAAGCTGGCCTTCGGCGAGAAGATCGCCCGCATCAAGAAGGGCGACGAGCTGCCGCCGGGCGTCATCAAGATGGTGAAGGTGTACGTCGCCATCAAGCGCAAGCTGGCCGTGGGCGACAAGATGGCCGGTCGCCACGGAAACAAGGGCGTCGTGTCCCGCATCCTCCCCGAGGAGGACATGCCGTACCTGGAGGACGGGCGTCCGGTGGACATCGTCCTCAACCCGCTGGGCGTGCCCTCGCGCATGAACATCGGGCAGATTCTTGAGACGCACCTGGGCTGGGCCGCCAAGGGCACCGGCGAAGCGCTGCAGCGCTACGTCGAGGCCAACTGGAGCTCGGACGCCATCAAGGAGCGCCTCAAGGTCATCTACAGCGACCCGGCGTTCGGCGAGTTCCTCGACAAGCTCGACGACGAGGAGATCAAGCAGCTGTGCCGCCGCTCCAAGCGGGGCATCCACGTCGCCACGCCCGTCTTCGACGGCGCACAGGAGACGGAGATCCACGCCCTGCTGGACGAGGGTCAGCTGCCCCGCACGGGCCAGATGGTGCTCTTCGACGGGCGCACCGGTGAGCCGTTCGACCAGAACGTCACCGTGGGCGTCATGTACATGCTGAAGCTGCACCACCTGGTGGACGAGAAGATCCACGCTCGCTCCATCGGGCCCTACTCGCTCGTTACGCAGCAGCCCCTGGGCGGCAAGGCGCAGTTCGGCGGTCAGCGTCTGGGCGAGATGGAAGTCTGGGCGATGGAGGCCTACGGCGCGGCGTACACGCTGCAGGAGTTCCTCACCGTCAAGTCGGACGACGTGGTGGGCCGCACGCGCATGTACGAGGCCATCGTCAAGGGCGACAACGTCCTGGAGAGCGGCCTTCCCGAGTCGTTCAACGTGCTCCTCAAGGAACTCCAGTCGCTCGCGCTCGACGTGGAGCTGCTGGAGAGCGCCCCGCCGGAGCGGCAGCGCAGCTTCGGAGGCGACTTCCTCGGCGGTGGTGACGGCGAGGAGCGCAAGACGGGAACCGAGGCCTGATTGCACGGAGCGCCCGCCTGACCGGCCGCCCGCCGTCCCGAAAGGGGCGGGCGCGGCCGGAACGGGGCGGGGGCCCGAATCAGCTGGCGGCCCCCCTTGAAAGTGGGGGGCGCCCAACGAGATTTCGGAGGCAACGTGAAGGACATTTTCAACTTCTTCGAGAAGCCGAAGGACCCGCTGTCGTTCAACGCCATCCGCATCGCCCTGGCGTCGCCCGACAAGATTCGCCAGTGGTCCCATGGCGAGGTGAAGAAGCCGGAGACGATCAACTACCGCACGTTCAAGCCGGAGCGGGACGGGCTCTTCTGCGCCCGCATCTTCGGGCCGGTGAAGGACTACGAGTGCAACTGCGGCAAGTACAAGCGCATGAAGCACCGCGGCGTGGTGTGCGAGAAGTGCGGCGTGGAGGTCATCCAGTCCAAGGTGCGCCGTGAGCGCCTGGGCCACATCACCCTGGCCACACCGGTGGCCCACATCTGGTTCCTCAAGTCGCTGCCGAGCCGCATCGGCAACCTGCTCGACATCACGCTGAAGGAGCTGGAGAAGGTCCTCTACTGCGAGAGCTACATCGTCCTCGATCCGAAGGCGACGCCGCTGCAGAAGGGCGAGCTCATCAGCGAGGACAAGATGCACCGGCTCTACCAGGAGCACGGTGAGGACTCCTTCACCACGGGCATGGGCGGCGAGGCCGTCCGCGAGATGCTCAAGTCGCTGGACGTGGAGAAGCTGTCCGAAGAGCTGCGCAAGGACATGCGCGAGACCACCAGCGAGGCGAAGCGGAAGAAGTACGCCAAGCGCCTGAAGGTGGCCGAGGCGTTCCGCGTCTCCGGCAACAAGCCAGAGTGGATGATGCTGGACGTGATTCCGGTGATTCCGCCGGACCTGCGCCCGCTCGTTCCCCTGGACGGTGGCCGCTTCGCGACCTCCGACCTGAACGACCTGTACCGCCGCGTCATCAACCGCAACAACCGTCTGAAGCGCCTCCAGGAGCTGAACGCTCCGGACATCATCATCCGCAACGAGAAGCGGATGCTGCAGGAGGCCGTGGACGCGCTGTTCGACAACGGCCGCCGCGGGAAGACCATCACGGGCCCCAACAAGCGCCCGCTGAAGTCGCTGTCCGACATGCTCAAGGGCAAGCAGGGCCGGTTCCGCCAGAACCTGCTCGGCAAGCGCGTGGACTACTCGGGCCGCTCCGTCATCGTGGTGGGCCCCGAGCTGCGCCTGCACCAGTGCGGTCTGCCGAAGATCATGGCGCTCGAGCTCTTCAAGCCGTTCATCTACAACAAGCTCGAAGAGAAGGGTTACGTCACCACCATCAAGTCCGCGAAGAAGATGGTGGAGAAGGAGCGTCCCGAGGTCTGGGACATCCTCGAGGACGTCATCCGCGAGCACCCGGTGCTCCTCAACCGCGCCCCCACGCTGCACCGTCTGGGCATGCAGGCCTTCGAGCCCGTGCTGATTGAAGGCAAGGCCATCCAGCTTCACCCGCTGGTGTGTGCCGCCTTCAACGCCGACTTCGACGGCGACCAGATGGCCGTGCACGTGCCGCTCTCCATCGAGGCTCAGATGGAGGCCCGCGTGCTGATGATGTCGACGAACAACATCCTCAGCCCCGCGAACGGCAAGCCCATCATCGTCCCGACGCAGGACATGGTGCTCGGCATCTACTACATGACCCGCGCCCGCGAGTTCGCCGGCGGCGAGGGCCGCGTGTTCGCCTCGCCCGACGAGGTGCGTGCCGCGTACGACCACGGCGAAGTGCACCTCCAGGCGAAGGTCGTCTGCCGCATCGACGGCAAGCGCAAGGAGACCACCGTCGGCCGCGTCCTCCTGTGGGAGGTCGTCCCGCGCGCGGTGGGCTTCGACGCCATCAACAAGGTGCTCGACAAGAAGTCGCTCGGCGGCCTCATCGACCTCTGCTACCGCCTCACGGGTGAGAAGGAGACGGTGCTGCTCGCGGACCGCGTGCGCAGCCTCGGCTACTACAACGCCACCCGCGCCGGTATCTCCATCGCGCTCAAGGACATGATCATCCCTGCGAAGAAGCAGGAGTTCCTGGACTTCGCGCGCAAGGAAGTGTCGGAGATCGAGAACCAGTACCTCGAGGGCCTCATCACCGACGGCGAGCGCTACAACAAGGTCATCGATATCTGGGCGGAGATCACCGAGAAGGTCGCCCAGGAGATGATGCAGCAGATCTCCCAGGAGGAGACGTCCGGGGACCGCGACGGCAAGCGCGAGACGCGCAAGCAGCCGTCCTTCAACCCCATCTACATCATGGCCGACTCGGGCGCGCGTGGTAGCGCCCAGCAGATCCGTCAGCTGGCGGGTATGCGTGGCCTGATGGCGAAGCCCTCCGGCGAAATCATCGAGACGCCCATCACGGCCAACTTCCGTGAAGGCCTCTCCGTGCTGCAGTACTTCATCTCCACGCACGGCGCCCGTAAGGGTCTGGCGGACACGGCGCTCAAGACGGCCAACTCCGGTTACCTCACCCGCCGTCTCGTGGACGTGGCGCAGGACGCCATCATCAACGAGTACGACTGCGGCACCATGGACGGCCTGTTCATCGGCGCCCTGGTGGAGGGCGGCGAGATCATCGAGCCGCTCGGCGAGCGCATCCTGGGCCGCGTGGCCCTGGATGACATCCTCGACCCTGTGACGGGCGAGGTGCTGGTGCGCGCCAACGAGGAGATCGACGAGGACCGCGTCCGCCGCATCGAGAACAGCGGCATGGACAAGGTGAAGATCCGCTCGGTGCTCACCTGCCAGGCCAAGCGCGGCATCTGCGTGGAGTGCTACGGCCGTGACCTGGCCCGCGGCCGCAAGGTGTCCGTGGGTGAGGCGGTCGGCGTCATCGCGGCGCAGTCCATCGGTGAGCCGGGTACCCAGCTCACGATGCGCACCTTCCACATCGGTGGTGCGGCGACGCGGCGCGCGGAGCAGTCCAGCCTGGAGAACCGCTACGCGGGTAGCGTGAAGTTCGCGGGCCTCACCACCGTGCAGAAGACGGACGGCACGCTGGTGGCCATGAACCGCAACGGCGAAATCGTCGTCGTGGACGACTCGGGCCGCGAGCGCGAGCGTTACCAGGTCATCTACGGTGCCCGCATCCTCGTGAAGGAAGGCCAGCGCATCGAGCCGGGCGTCCTCATGGCGGAGTGGGACCCGTTCGCGATTCCGCTGCTGACCGAGGTCGGCGGTGTCGTGCGCTACGAGGACATCATCGAAGGCGTGACGATGTCCGAGGCGCTGGACGAGGTGACCGGTCTGTCGCGTAAGACGGTCATCGAGTCCAAGGACCCGGAGGCGCGTCCGCGCGTCACGATCCGCGATGCCAACGGCAACGTGAAGGACCTGCCCAGCTCCCGCAACCCGGCGAGCTACTTCCTGCCGCAGGGCTCCATCATCACCGTCAACGACGGCGATGAGATCCACCCGGGCGAGGTCATCGCCAAGGTGCCGCGCGAGACGACGAAGACCAAGGACATCACGGGCGGTCTGCCCCGCGTGGCCGAGCTCTTCGAGGCGCGCAAGCCGAAGGACGCGGCGGCGATCGCGGAGATCGACGGCGTGGTGTCGTTCGGCAAGGACACCAAGGGCAAGCGCAAGCTCATCATCACCCCCGAGGTGAACGGCGAGCAGCGCACGGACCTGGCCAAGGAGTATTTGATCTCCAAGGGCAAGAACATCAGCGTCCACTCCGGCGACCGCGTGAAGGCCGGCGAGGCGATGATGGACGGCTCGGCCAACCCGCACGACATCCTCAAGGTGCTCGGCGAGAAGGAACTCGCGCGCTACCTGGTGGACGAAGTGCAGGAGGTCTACCGACTGCAGGGCGTGAAGATCAACGACAAGCACATCGAGACCATCGTGCGGCAGATGCTCCGCCGCGTGCGCGTCACCGATGTGGGCGACACCAACTTCCTGGTCGACGAGCAGGTCGAGAAGTGGGTGTTCGAGGAGGAGAACGAGAAGGTCATGTCGGAAGGCAAGCGTCCCGCCGTTGGCGAGCCGCTGCTGCTCGGCATCACCAAGGCCTCGCTCTCCACTGAGTCCTTCATCTCCGCGTCGTCCTTCCAGGAGACCACCAAGGTGCTCACCGAGGCCGCCATCAACGGCAAGGTGGACTACCTGCGCGGCCTCAAGGAGAACGTCATCATGGGCCGGCTCATCCCCGCCGGCACGGGTCTGCCGAACTACAAGCACCTGGACATCGCGGTGGAGAGCCCCACCGACGAGGTCAACGAGATGGAGGCCGCCCTGGCGGCCACTCACGGCGACACCGGCCCCCTGGGCGAGCCTTCCCGCCCGGTAGGCACGCAGACGACCGGCGCGGCCTAAGCCGCGCCCCAGCCGTCCTCAAAGCGTTCGCTGAAAGACAACCGCCGCTCCCAGAGCTTTCTCTGGGGCGGCGGTTTTCCTTTGTTTATGGCTAATCGCGTTATGGGCTCGTCGTTGGCTTGACGCTTATGGCGCGCTGCGTTAGCTGTTGAACGTTGTAGTGACGCACCTGGTTACCGCCCGGTGAAAGCCGGGATAGGGGAGGACGGTATGGCCACGACGAAGACCGAGACCGAGGCGACGCAGAACGAAGTTCAGAGCTCCGAGGCCGCTGCGAAGAGCGGACTGGCGCAGAATGTGGAGAGCTTTCTGAAGGCCCAGCTTTCCCAGGCGCAGAAGCGCATTGAGGAACTGGAAGGCGAAGCAGGCAAGGTCGTGAAGACCTTGGAGACCCGTGGGCAGGAGGCCGCCAAGGAGGCCCAGGCGCTGTGGGGGAAGTTCCAGGCCGGTGAGCTGCTGACGGACCCCCGCGTGCAGGAGCTGAGCAAGCGCGCCAACGAGGCCAGCACCGAGCTGAGCCGGCGCGTGGACGCCGCGGGCACCGAGCTGCGCAAGCGCTTTGACGGTATCCAGACGCGCGTCGTCGAGGCCGTGGGCGTGGCCAGCCAGGCGCAGCTGAAGGACCTCAACAAGGAGCTGGCGAAGCTGTCCCGCAAGGTGGACTCGCTGCTGAAGCCCGTCCGTCGGGTAAACGGCGCGAAGCCCGCGAGTAGCCCCGCGTCCTCGCCGCGCGCCTGAAGTCCCGCCGAATCCCGACAGGCAGTGCGACCTCTCCCTTTCTCGGAGTACGAAAGAGAAGGGGGAGGCACATCGCCGTCGTTCCCTTCACGTCGGGGGTGTGCTTATTTCGGCCGTTCCCCGACCGGGTCGGGCCTGAACGTCTGGCCTGTACACCTCCCGGAGAGACCCCATGGACAACAAGCCCGAGGCCCCCCGAGAGAAGCACTCCGTGACGGAGACGTTCGAGCGTCTCTGGAGCCAGGCCCTGCTGGCGGTGAACACGGCCGAGGAAGAAGCCTCGCGGGCCGTGCAGCGCGTGGCCGCGGTGGCGGGTTGGAGCCAGGACGAGGTGAAGCGCCAGGCCCGGGAGTTCAGTGAGCGGCTGGTGGGCCACCGCAAGGACCTGGAGCACAACGTGGAAGAGCGGGTGCGCCAGGCCCTGACGAAGATGAAGCTGCCCCGCCGCGAGGAACTGGCGGCGTTTGGAACCCGGCTGGACAAGCTGGCCGAGCGCATCCAGGCCCTGGAGCACCGGAAGTGAAAGCCCCCGCCCCTTCGGGCGGGAGGTCTTTCGGTACGCGGCTCTTCGAACGTCTCCACGCCTTCAGCTCGGGTTGTTCCCGGCTCCCGCTGCTCGCGGGGGCGGCGCTCGTCGTGTCGGCGCGGCTGGTGCCGTTGCTGGAAGAGCGGCCGGTGCAGCCCGTCGTCCCAGGCGTCGTGGCGGCGGAGGTCATCTCCCCCGAGGCGTCGCTCATCGACGCGGTGTTGGCGCGCCGAGCCCCGGACCTGGGCCTGACGCTGCGCCGGCAGCTCATCCAGGCCATCGCCGAGGAGGCCGGGCGGCTCGCGTATGATCCGCTGCTGATCCTGGCCATCATCGACGTGGAGTCGGACTTCACGGAAGATGCAGTGTCCGTGAAGGGCGCGCGTGGGTTGATGCAGATCAAACCCAGCACGCTGCACTTCCTGGCGGAGAAGGAAGGACTGCGCCTGTCCCGCGAGGAAGTGACCGCGGACACCGCGCTCTGCGTGCGGCTGGGCATCCGCTACCTGCGCTCGTTACAGGAGCGCTTCGGTGGGGACCTGGACCTGGCCCTGATGGCCTACAACGCCGGCCCCACCCGCATCCGCAACGCCATCAAGCAGGGTGAATTGGAGCGCTTCCGGCGCTATCCGCGCGCGGTCCGCCGGGACTTCCGGCGCTTCCGTGAGGGCCACGGGCTGGGCGGTGACTGGGCCTTGGCGCAGCGCGAGGTGCCTCCCGAGCCCATGCCCTGAGTGGGCTCGGGGTGAATCTCCGGGCGGCTGGGACGCTCCAACGGGGTGTACGCGCGCCTTGTTCCGTTCCGCCGGGTGCGCTAAGCGTTCCAAGTGCCCGGGACTGTTGGAGATTCTCAGGAGTGACCCGCATGAAGAACCCCCTGTTCCCCAGCGCCGCGCTCGCCGCCGCCCTGGCCCTGGCCCCGTTCGGGGCGCACGCAGGCTCCGTCTTCCTCAACGGCGTCAAGATTGACGGCGTCACCAACCAGAAGTTCGAGAAGGCCACCGTCCGCATCGACGAGGCCGGCAACGTGCACATCGACGCGCCGGGCTACGCGGCCCGCGTGACGGCGGTGACGCCTCCGGCCCCCGCCGCGTCGCCCCAGGCACCGGCACCCGCCACCCCGGGGCCGGCCGCCCCCGCCGAGAAGGCGCCTCCCGCGGCGCAGCAGGCGCCTGGCGCGCCCACGGCCCCCGGGCGCCTCACCCAGCGCTACTGGCTGGTGACGGAGCAGACGGTGCCGGGGATGACGGGGTACGACATCGACGTGTTCATCAATTCCACGTGGCTGCGCAAGCTGCGAGGCAACGAGGACCAGGTGGTGGTGGACATCACCCGCAACCTGCGGCCGGGTGCGAACAAGGTGACGTTCATCGCGCGGAAGGGAAACGCCGCGGACGCGCGCAGCAGTTCGCCTGCCCACGTGTTTCGGGTCATTATTGGCGAGGGGAACGAGGGCGGCGGGAACGTGATGATCGACAATCCCATCCTCCGCTTCCAGAAGACGGCGGCGGACACGCAGGATGCGACGCAGGAGTTCACCCTCACCACGCGCTGACGGGTGCGGGGCTTCGGGTAACGGAGACAACCGTGTTCAACCTCGACGAGCGCTACCGCGGGCTGCCCGCCACGCGGGAACAAATCCTGGCGCTGCATACCTCCCTCAACGCGCCGCACGTGGCCATTCCGGGCAAGCAGGCCGGTCCGGCGCAGGCCTTCGTCGTGGGCCTCCGGGGAGGGCAGGGGACCGCGGCTGTCTTCGTGTACCTGTACCTGGCGGAGGCCGCGGACTGCGCGGTGTACCTGTCCGGCCGGCGCAACGTGTCAGCGGATGAGTACCGCGACGACGAGGGGGACGCGCTGGCCTTCGTGGAGTCGCTCGGGTTCATGATGGACGACGCCAACTGGCGCGCGATGGCCCCCGAGCAGCAGGACGAGCAGCTCAAGACGTTGCCGGTGTTCTTCAAGGACCCGACGCTCGTACCCTCCGTGGTGGCGCGCGCCGAGGAGAAGAAGAACGTCACCACCACCCTGGGCCGCTTCCTGGCCGCCTTCTGAGTCACCGCCCCCTCACCCTCGTCGAGAGCCGCTCCCCATGTTCCGCCTTTCCACCGCGTCCTGTTCGCTCGCGCTGCTGCTGGTGTCCTCCGGTTGCTCCCACACGCCCACGGAGAAGGAGAAGCGGAGCGCCGAGATTCACTACGACCTGGCGCTGCAGGCCCAGCAGGCCGGCGAGCTCCAGGATGCGCTGCGCGAGCTGCAGGTGTCGCTGAAGAACGACCCGAACTACCCCGACGCGAACAACGCCATGGGCATCCTGCTGCACCTGGCGTTTCGCCGTCCCGACGAGGCCGTCAAGCACTACAGCAAGGCGCTGGAGGTTCGCCCCGACTTCTCCGAGGCGCGCACCAACCTCGCCAACGTGCACCTGGACCAGGGCCGCTACGACGACGCCATCAAGCTCTATGAGCTGGTCCTCAACGACATGCTCTACCCGACGCCCTTCATCGCCCAGGGAAACCTGGGGTGGGCGTACTACAAGAAGGGCGAGCCGGACCGCGCGGTGGAGAGCATCAAGGCCGCGGTGACGACCAACCCCAACTTCTGTTTGGGCTACAAGAACCTGGGGCTCATCTACGACGAGACGGGGCGTACCTCCGAGGCGTGCCGCCAGTTCACGCACTACCGCGAGAATTGCCCGGACGTGGCGGAAGCGTACATGCGTGAGGGCGTCTGTCAGGCGAAGCTGGGGCAGGTCGATGCGGCGAAGGCAGCCTTCGCTACCTGTGAGACCAAGGCGAAAGCTGGTGAACAGGTGCTGAAGGACGACTGCCGGAGGCTGCTGGAAAAGCTCTAGCGCGTTGGGTATCTGGGGACCCGTGGACCACGTCGATTTCGGCAAATACCTGAGCCAGCAGCGAGAGCTCCGAGGGCTCTCGCGTGACGACGTCGCGCGGGAGACCAAGATTCCTCCCACGCTCATCACCGCGCTCGAGGCCGGTCAGGTGGAACGGCTTCCCTCGCGCATCTTCGTGGTGAACTACATCCGCGCGTACGCGCAGGTCATCGGCATGTCTCCGGAAGAGGCCGTCCTGCGCTACGAGGAGGTGGACAAGTCCGTCCCGGCGCCATCTCCCGTGCAGTTGGAGCAGGAGCGGCGCAAGCGGGCCTACGTGGGGCTGTCCGTGCTGCTGGCGGCCCTGCTCCTGGGCGTGTACCTGTTCCTGGTGCTGAGCGGAAAGCTTCCCAATCCGCTCGCGCGTTGAAGCATCTCCATGGAGCGATACGACGACGACGCGCTCGTGCTGTCCTCGGTGGACTATGGCGAGTCCGACCGGCTCGTCACCTTGCTGACTCGCGAGCATGGGAAGCTGACGGCCTTCGCCGCGGGCGCACGCAAGAGCAAGCGGCGCTTCGCCGGCGCGCTGGAGCCGTTCATGCGGCTTCGTGTGCACATCGTGGAGACGCGTGGCAGCACGGTGCGGCTGGACGGCACGGACATCGTCGCGGGCTTCTATGCGGCGCGCGAGGACCTGTCCCTGATTGCCCGGGCCTTGTACGCGGTCGAGCTGTGCCGCGAGCTGACGCGGGACCATGAGCCGCAGCCGGAGCTGTTCGCCCTGCTGGAGTCGTACCTGACGCGACTGGATGCGAAGGAGGCCGGGCCCACGTCGCTCCTGGCTTTCGAGCTGTCCGCGCTGGCGCACGCGGGGTTGATGCCTCGGTTTGATTCGTGCTCGCTGTGTGGCGGCGCTCCGGGCGAGCGGCCTCGTTTCGACCAGGCCCATGGCGGCGCGGTGTGTGAGCCGTGTGGAGCCCGTGCTCGCGAGTCCGTGGCGGTGCCGGTGGCGCTGCTGTCGGGCCTGCGCGCGCTCCAGGAAGGGGCGCGCACGCCGCTGCCGCCGGATCTGCGCGCGCGTGCTCGCGGCCTGCTCAACGTCTTCATTGCCCATCACCTGGGTCGCCGCCTCAAGAGCGTGGACTTCATGGCTCAGGTGGGCCTGGATTGACGAAGTTCGGAAGCGAGGGGCTCATGCCGCCGCTGGATGTCGTGTGCTTTGGCGAGACGTTGGTGGACTTCCTCCCGGCGGCTCCCGGGCACCGCGTGCGCGATGTACCCGCGTGGCATCCGTGCCCCGGTGGCTCGCCGGCGAATGTCGCGGTGGGGCTGGCCCGGTTGGGGCTGCGTCCGGCCATGCTGGGCGTGGTGGGCGCGGATGAGTTCGGGCACTTCCTTCGCGAGCGATTGGCGGCGGAAGGCGTGGACGTGAGTCACCTTCGCCAGACGGCGGAGGCTCGTACCGGGCTGGTATTCATCTCCCTGGATGGGAAGGGCGAGCGCAGCTTCACCTTCTTCCGGACACGCTCCGCTGAGTTCCTGCTGGGACAGGCGGATGTCGACGCGGCGTTCCTGTCGGGGGCGAAGGCAGTGCACTGTGGTTCCAACTCGCTCCAGTGGCCGGAGGCGCAGGAGGCCGCGGTGAGGATGCTGGGGCTGGCGCGCGACGCGGGGCTCATCGTGAGCTGTGACCCCAACTTGCGGCTGCATGCATGGGAGGACACGTCTCTCCTGAAGGGCCTGCTGGCGCGGATGCTACCGCTGTGCACCGTGGTGAAGCTCTCCGAGGAGGAGATTGGCTTCGTCACGGGGACGGAGGTGCCCCACGAAGCGCTGACGCGACTGGCCGCGATGGGCGTGCCGCTGCCCGTGGTGACGCTGGGCGAGCGTGGCGCGCTGCTGCTGTGGAAGGGGGAGCGCATCCACGTCGCGGCGCCGCAGACGCACGTCGTCGACACCACCGGTGCTGGCGATGGTTTCGTCGCGGGCCTGCTGCAGGGGCTGGTGCGCTGGTACGGCGGCGCTGAGGCCCTGGGCGATGCAACCGGGGCGGAACTGACGGCGCTGGCCACGTTCGCGTGTGAGGTCGGGGCCCGTGTCGTGGAGAAGCTCGGTGCGGTGGATGGGCTTCCCCGGGCGGAAGTGCTGGCTCAGGTCATGCCGTCGCGTCCGGACAGTTCTCGCGCATAGCGCTGTGACGGTGGTGTCGTCGCGTCCGACGAACAATCGTCTGTCGTGTCGTGCACACGGTTTGACGCGGGCACTTGCACGGTGCCCGCGCCCGCGCTCCTCGTTGACGGTGCGTTCCGCGCCGCGGTGCCGGGGTGGAAGAAGGAACTCGAGCGCCGCGGCATCCCCGTGCTGACGAGTGGTTACGTCCGCACGCTCGACGTGGTGGACGGGCAGCTCCTGGGCGAGGTGGGCTTCCGCATCAAACCCTGCAGGCGGCTGCCTCCCGGGAGCCGGCGGCAGGAGATGGCGCCGACCTTGTTCGCGACGCTGGAGTGCGCCGTCCGCGATGACCAGGCCGCGCATCGTGTGTTCCGCTTCCTGGCCGAATTGGGATTCCGTCCCGATGGGCTTCACCTGGAGCGCTCCCTGTCCGGTGTCGCCGACCGGTACCTCCTGATGCTGGGCGTACAGCGCCTGCGTCTCGCGGTGACGAATGGGGAAGGGGGCTCGTCCCCGATGGCCTCGGAATGAAAAGATGGAACGGCCCATGTCTCAGCCCGTTCCCCAAGCTGCCTCCGAGGAAGTGACACCGGCGCAGGCACCGCTGACGCTGCTGCGAATCCCGGGGGACTCCCCCGAGGCCCTGGACACCTTCTGGCTGCGCGAGGTCTTCCAGGGGGACCGGGTGCCGCAGCTCACCCTGCGGGCGGTGCTGCTCGGAAGTGGCATTGGTGCCATCACCTGCGCGACCAACCTCTACGCGGGCCTGAAGATGGCCGTGGCCTTTCCCGTGGCCATCACCGCCGCGTTGCTCACGCATACGGCACACGGAGCGATGCGGCGCGTGGCGCCGGGCGTCGCGGGAGCTCCGCTTTCGCCGCTGGAGACGTGCTCCGCGCAGGCCGTGGCTTCGTCCGCGGGCTATGCGACGGGCGGCGCCCTGGTGTCCGTTCAGGGCGCGTGGTTGCTCACAACGGGCAGTCATCCCCCCGGGTGGGCGTTGCTCGCGTGGACCTTCCTCCTGTCCTCGCTGGGCGTGCTCTTCGCGGTGCCCCTCAAGCGCAAGTTGGTGGACCATGAGCAGCTTCCGTTCGCCACGGGCACGGCCGCGGCGGCGACCATCCGTGCTCTTCACACCACGGGCGCGTCGTCCCGTCCGCGGCTGTCGATGCTGGGACTGGGCGGAGGTATTGCCGCGCTCGTCACCCTGGTGCGGGATGGGCTGGGCCGCCTTCCCTATGTGTTTCCATTCCCCGGAACGCTGAGCGGGATGTCGCTGGAGCGCCTGGGCTTCGGCTTCGAGATGAGTCTGCTTCCGCTGGGCGCGGGCGCGCTGCTGGGACTGCGGCTCACGGCGTCCTGGTTCCTGGGCGCGCTGCTCATCCACGGAGTCGTGGCACCGCGCGTGTTCGCTTCGGGGCTGCTGCTTCCAGATGGAGACTTCCTCGCCTGGAGTCTCTGGCCCGGGACGGCGGCGCTCACCACCGCGTCGTTGTTGCACTTCGCGCTGGAGGGCCGCGTCCTGGGGCGCGCATTGAAGGGACTCTTCAAACGTCCCTCCGTGGCGCCCCATCCGGTGGATGCGCTTCAGGTTCCGGGACGCTGGCTGCTGGCGGGCCTGGTCGTGTTGACGCCCGCCACGCTCGCCGTGGCCAAGGTGGGCTTTGGCGTTCCGCTGCCACACGCCGCGCTCGCGGTGGCGTTGTCATTCGTGCTGTGTCTCATCGCCTGCCGCGTCACGGGGGAGACGGATGTTACGCCCGTGGGCCCGCTGGGGCAGGTGACGCAGATGACCTATGGCGTGCTGCTGCCGCGCAACGTGGAGGCGAACCTCGCCACCGCGGGCATCACCGTCAACGCGGCGTCGTCCGCGGCGGACCTCCTCAGTGACGTGAAGACGGGACACCTGCTGGGGGCCCATCCCCGCCGCGTGTTCCTGGCGCAGCTCGTGGGTTGCGCGGTGGGGGCCGCCGCGGTGGTGCCGCTGTTCTTCCTGTTGGTGCCGGACCGTTCGGCGCTGGGGGGCGAGCGCTTCCCCGCACCCGCCGCCACGGTCACCGCCAGCATCGCCCAGGTGCTGGCTTCGGGCTTCTCGGGGTTGGCGCCGGGCACGCGCGCTGCGCTTGGTTGGGCCGCGCTCGCCGCCGCTGTCCTCACACTGACGGAGCGACTGCTTCCCGAACGGGTGCGACACTGGGTGCCGTCACCCCTGGGCATGGGCCTGGCCTGTCTGTTGCCGGCGTCCACCGCGCTGGGGTTCTTCCTGGGCGGGGTGGCGGCGGCGTTGGCCCGCCGGGCGAGCCCAGAGGCTCAGGAGGGGCGGGTGGTGACGCTGGCCGCCGGCCTCATCGCGGGCGAAGGGTTGATGGGGGTTGTCGTCGTCCTGAGCCAGTCGCTCTGGTAACGTTCGTTTCACCCCATGCGCTGTCCGGTCTGCCACCGCCGTCTCGCCACCGGCGCGGTGTGTCCTGTGCATGGCCAGCGCGCTTCGTCGCCTGGCCCTGACGCCGAGCCCTTTCCGCTCCCCGACGTGCCAGGTTTGAGCCCCGCGGCCTTGCTGGGCTCGGGTGGCTTCTCACACGTCTTCACCGCCTACCGCGAGGAGGATGGCCGTGAGGTCGCGCTCAAGGTGGGACGGCCGCCTCACCGCGACCGCTTCGCTCGGGAGGCCGCCGCGCTCCGCCGCATCGGCGCGCCGACGACGCCCACGCTCCACCACTCGGGGGTTGTCCGAGGGCGGCCGTTCCTCGTCATGGAGCGGCTGCATGGCCAGACGCTCGCCGCGTGGATGGCGGCGTTGCCGGGCTCGGGCGCGGCGTCCGTGCCCCGCGTGCGCGAATTGCTCAGTGGCCTCTGCGCCGCCTTGGAGCGCGTCCATGCCGCGGGTGTGGCCCACCGCGACCTCAAGCCGGAGAACATCTTCCTGCGTGAGGGTGGGGCGCTCAGCCTGCTGGACCTCGGGCTCGCGCGCTTTCTGGACGCACCTGACGACGGAGAGCGCCCGGAGTCCGAGGGCTTGACGCTCGTAGGGCAGCGGCTGGGCACGCCGTATTACATGGCACCTGAGCAGTGCCTGGACGCGCGCGAGGCCGGGGCCGCCGCGGATGTCTACGCGCTGGGCGTCCTCCTGTACGAGTTGCTCACTGGCGCGCCGCCTTTCATCGGCGGCGCCGAGGAGATTCGCCACGGGCACGTCAGCCTTCGCCCAGCCCGGGTGTCGGAGCGCGCGCCCGCGCCGGCGGCGCTCGACGCGGTGCTGTCGAGGTGTCTGGCGAAGGCGCCCTCCGAACGTTTCTCGCGGGCTTCGGATGTGCTCGCCGCTTTCGATGCCGCGTGCAGCCAGTCCCTGTCCATGGCTCCGCCGGAGGGCGCGCCCGCCGCGGTGCCCACGTCGTCCGGGCCGGGGGCCGGCAAGCGGTGGGTCGCGCTGCTGGGCGTCCGCGCGGACATACCGGTCGATGTGCTTCGGCTGACCTTCGAGCCTCAGGGCGGCACGCTCGCGCGCGTCCGCGCACGGGGCTATCTGGTCGCGTTCTCCGAGTCCCTGTCCGCCGAGGCCAACCTTCGCGCAGGCGCACTGGTGGCGCGCAAGCTGATGGAGGAGGGCAAGGCCGCCACCGTCCTGCACCTGTCGCGGCTGCACGTCCTTCCGGGCGCCACGACCACGCGGGTCGCGGGGCCCGCCTTGGAGTCCGCGGGAGACTGGTGGCCGGAAGACCTCGCCCTGGGAGAAGCCCGCGTCACTGCCTCCGCCGCGGCGAGGTTGGGGCCGGGCGCCACGGAGCACTCGCCCGATGGCGCGCGCCTGCGATTGCACGACGGGGGCGCGGCCACGTCCTCCGCGGATGCACCGCCCCTGTCGGGCCGCGAGGCCGTCCTGGCGGCGCTGGAGGCCGAGGCATCACGCTGCATCGAGGAGGGTGTCCCAGGGTTGTGCGTCCTCACGGGTGACGTGGGGCACGGCACGTCCCGCGTCCTGGAGGCACTGTCCACCCGGCTGGAGGCCGCGGGGCGGTGTCTCGTGGTGCGGCTCCGCGCGCCCTCGCCGGACGCCGCGTCCTCGGAGTCGCTGCTGGACGCGCTGAGGGCCACCGCCGAGCCGGCCCGTGTTGTCCAGGCACCAACGCTTCCACTCGCGGATGAGCGACACGCAGCCGCGCGCTGCCTCGCCGAGGGACTCCAGCGGCAGGCCCAGGCCGCCCCTCGCGTGTTGCTCGTCGACGACGCGCACCTGGCGGACCCCACCAGCCTGGATGCCCTGGAGGTCGCCACCTTGGCGGGTGTGCGTGCACCGCTCTGGGTCTGCGTCGCCGCGAGGCCCGCGTTGCTCGGGTTGCGACCGCACCTGGGCGAGCGCAGCGCCCGCGTCGCGCGAATCACACTGCCGCCGCTGACACCCGAGGCGAGCCGTTCCCTGTTGCTGCATCTGCTGCGCCCCGCCGAGCACGTCCCCGAGCCGGTGCTGGCGCGGCTGGAACAGCTGGCGCAAGGCGTCCCCCTGTCGTTGGTGGAACTCGCGGGCGCGCTGCGGGCCGCGGGGGCCCTGCGGGCGGCTCCAGGAGGCGGGTGGTACATCGCGCCGGACGCGTTGCTGGACGTCTCCGTGACGCCGCTCTTCGAGCGACTCGCCGCGCGGGCGTTGGCCGGGCTCCCCGCGGCACACCGAATCCTGGCGCGGTTGTGCGCGGTGCTGGGCACGGAAGTGGAGGTGTCCCGCGTGGATGCCGCCCTGCGACACCTGGAGCCGAGCGAGGAGATGGCGCGCGTGACGTCGCTCGACGCGGGGGCCGGACTCCATCGGCTGGCGCGCTCGGGGCTGTTGCGGCCCACGGCTCCGGGCCACTTCGCCTTCCGTCACCCCTTGCTGCGCGAGGCGCTGGAGGCGTTGCTTCCGGCTTCCTCACGTCGCGTCCTCCACGCCGCGGCGCTGCGTGCCACGCCCCGGGACGGGATGGCCGAGCGCCGTCGCTGGGCCCACCATGCCGCGGCCTGTGGTGCTCATGCGGAGGCCATCTCCGCGTTCCTCTCGCTCGCGGAGTCCGCGCGCCGTGCGCACCTGTCCGTCGAGGCGGAGCAGCACTACACGCGCGCGCTCGCGTTGTTGCCGGAGGGAGATGTGGCGCGCCGGGCCCTGGCGTTGTCGGGGCGTGGGCGCGTCCGTCACCGGCTTCAGCGCTTCCGGGAGGGGCTGGCGGACCTGGGCGCGGCGCGGGCACTGGCCGTGGCCCGCGGTGACGAGGCCCAGCAGGTGGAGTTGCTGCTGGAGGAAGCCACCGCCCGCGACTGGATGGAGGACGTGGAGGGCTCGTCGGCCTGTACACGTGAGGCTTTGGAACGCATCGAGCGGCTGGATGAGCCTCGCCTGTCCCTGCGCTGCTCGCTGGCCCGGGGCCGGCTCCACGTCCGGCTGGGGGAGTGGGGCGCCGCCGTGCGCGTTCTTACCGGCGTGGTGGACGGCGCGGAGCGGGCGCATGACCACGAGACGCTCGTGGTGTCGCTGGCGCTGCTGGGCTCGGCGCTCACGTTCCTGGACCGGACCGACGAAGCCGCGACCCGCTTCGACATGGCACTGCTGCGCTGCGAGCAGGCCGGGGACGCACTGCACCGGGCCGCTACGCTCATCAACCGTGTGCTGCTGTGGTTGCGCCTGGGGAACGTGGCTCGGATGGAAGAGGACCTGCGCCGCGCGATGGCGCTGGGCCGGGAGCTGGGCCATGCGCAAGTGGAGCGCTGGTCCACCTTCAACCTCGCCGAGGTGCTCTACATGCAAGGCCGTCTAGAGGAGGCGCTGCCGCTGGCCCGGCGTGTTCACGAACTGGGCGTGCGTTTCTTCCGTGAGCACCCTGTCCCGGTGGATGCGTTGCTGCTCGCGCGCATGGCCGCCGCGCTGGGCGACCTGGAGGAGGCGACGCGGCAGCTCCGGTGGATTGGCTCCCACTGTCCGCCCGAATCGTTGCCGCCCACCGCCGTCATGCGGAGGCTGGTGGAGCTACAGGTCCAGGACGCACGGGGCGGCGGCTCGGCGCGGGAGGCGTGGCTGGCCCTGGCGGACGACGCGGACACCCTGGCTTCGGCGGATGAGAAGGCGGAGATTCTCCTCCAGGCTGCCCGGGGCGCGCTCCAGGCGGGACGTGCCGACGAGGCGCGCACCTGGGTGGTCCGGGCCGAGCGCGCGGTGGAGGAGGGCGCTCCCCTGTGGCGAGCCCGCCTGGAGTCTCTGCGGGCTGCCCTTTTCGGCGTGTAGCGAGACATGTCACAGTCCGGCGGCGGTGTGACGTGAAGCGCTACGCGAATGCTGCGTGCAGATCTGCTCTCATGGCACCGCATACAACCTCCCAGGCTGGCTCGGCACATGCTTGCTGGGAGGCAGCTCTCCTTCCTTCCGTCGTTCTTGGAGGACGTCTCATGGCCCTTGGTTCGCCTCGCCTGTTGGCGGTTTCCTCGCTCGTGTTTTTCGCCCTGTCGGGCTGCGGAACCGGGCCTCATGAAGAGGAGACGCCCACGGTAGGGACGCAGGCGTCGGAGATTCGCATCGCCAACTCGCTCACGACGCAGGCGCTAGTGCTCAACGCCATCTCCACCAACGCCGACTCCAACCAGTTGCTGGGGACCTCGGCGCTTGTGCAGCTGTTCCACCCCACGCTGGGCGACGCGAACACGCGCCGACGGCTGCATGACCCCAATGCACAGCGGTTCATGGAGTACCTGGTGGGCTGCGCGCTGACGGTCGAACAGGAGATTGCCTATTACGACCCGCGGGACCCCAGCCCCGGCGTCCGGAAATGGCTTGGACAGGCGGGGCTCTG
The DNA here is from genome assembly GCF_010998615.1 of Myxococcus sp. CA023. Lineage (GTDB taxonomy): Bacteria > Myxococcota > Myxococcia > Myxococcales > Myxococcaceae > Myxococcus. Next base: position 26,179 of record NZ_JAAEAH010000068.1, read on the forward strand.
CCCGGATTGGGCCAACTCCCCGCCGACCCAGAGCTGCCTGGAGCGTGTCTCCGCCTGTGTGCTGGCGCGCAACAACGCGGAGGGTCGGCGCGTGGAACTGTCCATGCGCGGCGAGCACCAGTTCTCCTCGTCGGGACCCAACATCTACACGCTGGATGCGAAGACGCGCCCGGCCGCGCACCTCCCCATCACGGGCACTGCGCTGGCCAGCTTCGGAGACTGTGTCCTGGGCGAATCAGGCGAGCAGCGTGACTGCGGTTGGACGCCGGATGGCATTGGCGGCTGCACGCCTTCCACGACCGTCGCGGTGGGGGCGGGTGGTCCGCTGTCCTGCGCGGGGCTGTCTCCCATACTGGGCTCCAGTGTGAATGGGCCCACGGTCCTGCGGGTGTGCGAGGGAATCGCGGGGTGTGACCATTTCGACGCGCGCAACCTGGGTGAGGCGACAGGGACCTGCGCGGGGTCGCCCGCCGTTCCGGTGGTCTCCTTCACCTGCCCGGGAGGGGGCTACTACAGCGTGATGACCGCGCCGGCTTCGAGCACGACCGTGGAATGGCTGGCGAACGTCGAGGCGCATCCGGACTCCGCGTCCACCTATGGCCTGTCCGAGCAGCAGGTCTATTCCGTGCGCGAGGGCGCATTCTACGGAAACATCTTCCTGCCGAACGAGCTGAGGGCGGAGGTGGACGTCGTGGAAGTCGGTGAGGGGGATAAGAAGAAGTACGTGGTGGTGGGCGCCGACGTCATCGTGCGCGGCTCCATCTACCGGAAGATGTTCTCCTGCTACGACCCGGCCTGGTCGAGTGGGGCGGCGTACGCGGCGAACCGCGTCTGCGCGCTGCCCTCGTCGGGCTCCAACTGCGCCGCGCGCGTGACGGGGCCCTGCTTCACGTCCCTCAGTCCGCCCGTGGCCGGTATGTGCGCGATCCAGGAAGGGCCCCTCACGCCGAGGGATGGCGACTACGAGGAGTGCCGCGACCATTCCAACGTGCTGTGGACGCAGTCGGTGACCACCTATCTCCATGCCCCGTGCGACACGGTGGCGAAGGAGCAGCGCACCCAGTCCTGTGGGCGTGCATCGGTGCCCGTCAAACCGCTACCTTCGGGGGAGGAGCTGCCCTTTCCCTTCCCTCGGAAGAAGTAGGCCTTCTGCCGCATGGCGTCGGGTGACGAAGAGGCCCTCTATGGCGAGGAGTTGGGCGTCGGTGCCCTGGTATCGGACTGGCTGGTGGAGCAGGTCCATTACCGGGGGCCTGTCTCCACGCTCTACCGTGCCCGACATGTCCGCACGGGTGCGCTCGCTGCGCTGAAGGTCCTGCTCCCGCAGCCCTCGGATGTCGCCCTGCGGCGCTTCCGTCGGGAGGCGGAGACGCTCCAGCGGTTGAGCCATCCGCACATCGTCGACGTGCTTGGCTACGGCACGCTCGCGGACGGGCGGCCCTTCATCGCGATGGAGTGGTTGGAGGGGAGGGACCTCGCGGCGGAACTGACTTCGCGCGGGCCGCTGTCGCCGGGAGAGGCGCTGGAGGTGCTGGAGCAGGTGGGCGGCGCGCTGCGCACCGCGCACCAGGCCGGTGTCGTGCACCGGGACTTGAAGGCCCAGAACGTGGTGCGCTTGGGCACGGGCGGTGGAGCGCCGCGCGTGAAGCTGGTGGACTTCGGCGTGGCGAAGGGGCTGACGCCGGATGCGCCGGGCGCGTCCACGCTCACGCTGACGGGCGTCTCCTTGGGCACGCCGTTGTCCATGGCGCCCGAGCAGATTCGTGGCGAGCCGCCCGACGCCCGCACGGACCTGTACGCGATGGGCGTGCTGCTCTTCCAGCTCGTCACCGGGCAGCCGCCCTTCCAGGGCGCCACCCGGCATGAGGTGGAGGACCTGCACCTGAATGCGCCGCCCCCTCGGCCCAGTGAGCGCGCCCCGGTGCCTGCCGCACTGGATGCCGTGGTGCTGCGCAGCATGGGGAAGCGGCGCGAGGACCGATACCCGGACATCGATGCGTGGCTCGAAGCGCTCCGGCGCGCGGTGAAGGGCAGTCCCACGGAGGACCAGCCCACGCTCGCCGTGGCGCTGTACGCGGAAGCCCGGCTCCACGGCGCGGTGGAACCTTCTTCCTTGGAGCGGCTGGATGCGTTGCTGGAGCGCGTGGGGGGGACCGCGCGCGCCGCGGGGTTGGACGTGCGGCTGGAGGGGAGCGGTTGCCTGCTGGCCTTCGCGCCGCTGCCGCCGGAAGTAGGGGCGGAGCAGGCCGCGCGAGCGCGAGTGCTGCACGCCGCGCTGGCCCTGGTGGAGTTCGTGGCGGCGAGCGAGGCGCCGCGCCCGGTGGACCTGGCCATCACCGTTCACGTCGCGGAGCTGCCTCGCGAGGACAGCGGCGGCGGGTTGTTGCACCTGCCGGGCTGGGTCGCGGAGCCACCAGGAACGGACCTGGTGGCGACCGCGCGTGCGCTCGAGGGCCTGGAAACGGGCTTCCTGGCGACACCCGTGTCCGCCGCGGGACTGGGGTGCTGGCGCGTCAGCCGCCCGCGGTGAGGCTCACGGCTTGATGCCGTGGCGTCGCAGCAGGCGGTAGAGGTGGACGCGGTCCATGCCAGCGGTGACGGCTGCCTGGGCCACCTTGCCCTGGTGCTTCTCCAGCAGCGCGCGCAGGTAGCGGCGCTCGAAGTCGTCGACGACGTGACGGCGCTGGTCGGCGTACGGCTGCGAGGGGTCCACCTTGGGTGGGCCGGAGCGATGGGCTTCTTCCTCGGAGAGCTCTACAGCTTCCTCGAAGACGAGGCAGCGCTCCAGGTAGTTGCGCAGCTCGCGCACGTTGCCGGGCCACGCCGCGTGCCGCAACCTGGCCAGGAAGTCCTGCGTGCGCAGCGCGCCCGTGCGCTCGCGGTCCGCGCCGAGCAGGTCGAGGATGCCTTCCACCAACATGGGCAGGTCCTCCGGACGCTGACGCAGCGGTGGAAGCAGCAAGCGCAGCACCGCGAGCCGGAAGAAGAGGTCGGAGCGGAACCGGCCCGCGTTGACCTCCGCGCGGAGGTCCCGGTGCGTGGCGGCGAGGAGGCGCACGTTCACCGGCTGATACGTGTTGCTGCCCACTCGGCGAATCTCGCGGTTCTCCAGCACGCGCAGCAGCTTGGGCTGCAGCTCCGCGGGCAGCTCGCCAATCTCGTCCAGGAAGACGGTGCCTCCGTCGGCTTCCTCGAAGACGCCCGCGCGCCGATGGACGGCGCCGGTGAACGCGCCCTTCTCGTGGCCGAACAGCTCGCTCTCCAACAGGTGCGCGGGGATGGCGCCGCAGTCCACGATGAGGAAGGGCGCGTCGCGCCGGGGACTGGCCTGGTGGATGGCCAGCGCGGCCTGGCTCTTGCCGGTGCCCGTCTCGCCTTCGAGCAGCACCGTCACGTCGCGGCCCGCCGCGCGCTCCATCATCGCGAAGCAGCCGCGCATGGCCACGGAGGCGCCCACCAGCGTGCCGAAGCGAGAGTTCTCCGACAGCGGCAGACGGTTGTTCTCCGCGCTGAAGTCGAAGCGCAGCACCACGCGGCCCAGGCGCAGCAGGCTGCCACTGCGCAGCACGCCCTCCACCACCTGCACCCCGTCGACGATGACGCCGTTGAGGCTGTCCAGGTCCTTCACCTGGGGGCCCCGAGGTCCGATGCGCACCTCGCAGTGGAACCGGGACACCGTGGAGTCCTCCACGGCGAAGTCGTTCAGCGGGTGCGAGCCCACCGAGCAGGTGTCACCCGTGGACTCCCACGTCGTCCCCATGTTCGGACCTTCCGCCACCGTGAGCCGGAACCGGCGCACCGTGGAGGCGTCATAGCCCCGGCGTGCGTGCTCGTAGGGCAGCGTGACGTGCAGCGGCGTGTCCCCCCCACCTTCGACTTCCATCCTCCATTGCGATTCGCCCTTCACGTCCGGCGAGGAGGGTGCGGCTCGAGCCCGGTCCAGTGCAGACATGGAAGTCAAGATATCACGGGAGCCGACATCCGAACGGTTCTCTCCCGGGCTCATTCTTCTTGGGGGGGTGGTTGTTGGCCGCTCGCTCTGGGAGCGAGGCAGGTCCCGCGCGGAGGCGCGGCGTCTCCGGGATTTCCGCTGGTCGAGGCTGTCTGGACCTTCTCGGCTGAGAGGTGCTGTGTCACAGCGGACTCGGAGTGTCGCGGACCCCACATGTCGGCGCGGGCGGTCGTGCTGATGAAATCACAGACATGGCACCGCGGGTCATCACATCGCGCATCCGCTCGGGGATGAAATCATGTCTGTCATTCCGCGGTGCGGTTCGTTCGCGGAGTTTCAACATGGCGCGCTACCTGCCGTGTTTGCCTGGGCTTCTGGTAGGAATGCGCCATGGCGACACGGGGTAGGCGCCGCGCGATGCGCGGTGGGGGTACGCAGGGGCTGACGTTCGACGCGGTGCGCGCGCTGGCGCTGTCCCTACCGGGGATGGAGGAGGGCACGTCCTTCGGGACGCCCGCGTTCCGCGTGCGCAAGAAGTTCATCGCCCGCTTCCATGATGACGGCGAGTCGCTGGTGGTGAAGGTGGAGCCCGGCGTGCGGGACGTCCTCATGCAGGCCGAGCCAGACAGTTGCTACATCACCGAACATTACGCGGGGTACCCCGAGTACCTGCTCGTGCGCGTTGCCGCGGCGCGTCCGGCGCTGGTCCGCCAGCTGTTGGAGGACGCGTGGCGGAGGAGTGCCTCCCAGCGGCAGTTGGCGGAGCGGGCGCGGGGCGCGGACTGACGCCCGCGTTTTCGCGGCAGGCGTTGGCAGGCCCGGCATTCAATGCGAGGCTATGGGAGAAGGGGGGCAGGCCGGGAAGGGGCGCAACGCTTTGGCAGCGCTCCTGCTGGCCGGTCTCACCGGAACGGGAGACCCAACATGTCAGAGTCAGCAGGTGGCCAGGGCGAGGGGAGCGGGCGGCTGCGCACGCCCGTGGAGGGTGCCCTCCGCGCGGTGCGCTCTCTGGTCGAGTTGGAGGACACGGACCGGGCGGCACAGCTCTACGAGGAGCTGGGCGATGCGCAGCGCGAGCGCATCCGTCACGAAGCTGAACAGGGGCCGGCGAAGGAGCGCCGTGGCTTCGTCGAGGTGCTGCGGCGCGCGCGGGACTTCCTGGGCGCGGCCCGGCTGATGGACGGCCAGGGCGAGGACGCCACCGCCGGGGACCTCTACTTCCAGAGTGGCAAGTACATGGCCGCTGCGGAGAGCTACCTCCGAGCGGGTGATGCCGAGCGCGCCGCCGCCGCCTTCGAGCGAGGTGGTGCGCTGGAACGCGCGCTGGCCATCTATCGGGAGCTGGGCTCGCGCGAAGCCATGGCGCAGTGCCTGGTGCGCCTGGACCGTCCCTTCGAGGCGGCCACGCTCTACCAGGAACTGGGGCAGGCGCACGCGGAGGTAGAGGCGCTCGGAGGCGTGCGCGCGGAGGACCTGCGCTTCGTGGAGGCGGTGCTGCGCATCTGCCAGTTGCTGGACGCGGAGGGCTTCACGCACCGGGCGCTGGCGGTGCTCGCGGACGCGGTGAGCAGCTCGGAGGAAGCACGCGGGGACCCGGCGCTGGTGACGGAGAAGGCCCGGCTGCTGCGCCGCATGGGGATGGAGGCAGAAGCGGAGGCCATGCTCATTCGCCGTTCCGGAGGCGCGTCGGCGCCCGCGGCGAACGGGTACCGGTTCCTCAAGGCCATCCCCATCTTCGGCGAGCTGTCCCTGGAGGACATGAAGGACCTCTACCGGCTGGCGCGTCAGGTCGTCATCGCGCCCGGCGCCGTGTTGCTGGAGAAGGGCGCGCCCGGCCTGGGGCTCTTCGTCCTGATGGACGGCTCCGTGGACGTCTTCAGCGGCCCCGAGGAGGACGCCCGGCACCTCAACACGTTGGGGCCAGGGGCGTACCTGGGGGAAATCTCCCTGGTGCAGGACGGGCCCGTGTCCGCCCATGTCCGTGCGCGAACCTCCGTACGGGCGCTGCGCATCAGCCGTGTCGACTTCGAACGCTTCGTGGATACGCACGAGGCGGCGGCGCTGCGCATCTTCCGCCTCTTCACCCAGAACCTCGCGGGCCGGGTGCGCGCGCTGAGCACGTGACAGGGATGCCCCATGGCGTGTGTCTACGTGGGGCCGAGCGGGAGCCGGACGCTGAACGTGCTCCCTTTTTCCGGCACGCTGGACACCTGGATGTCGCCCCCGTGCGCCGAAACGACCTGGTGGGCGATGAAGAGGCCGAGCCCCAGGCCGCTGTAGTTGCGGCCGGACACGGCCCGCATGAACCGGTCGAAGACGTGGGGCAGTGCTTCCGGCGCGATGCCGATGCCCTCGTCGCGAACGTTCAGCAGCGCCATGCCGCCTTCCGCGCGCAGGCTGACGTGAATCGGCTTGCCCCCTCCGTACTTGAGTGCGTTGGAGAGGAGGTTGGTCATCACCTGCTCCACCCGGCGTGTGTCCCATTCGCCCTGCACGGGCGCCGGCGCGTCCAGTTCCACGGTGCTTCCCAGCTGGCTGGCTTGTGGCAGGTAGCGGGCGATGACCTCTCGAAGCAGCGCCGCGAGGTCCGCGGGCACGCGCTCCAGGGTCAGCTGGCCCACGCTGATGCGTGACACGTCAAGCAGGTCGTCCACCAGCTCCACCAGCTTGCGCACCTGGCGGACGGCGACGTCGAGGTCTCGCCCTACGCGCTCGCTCGGCAGCAAGCCTCCCGGGGCGCTGTCGACCGCGCGGCGCATGGCCGTCAGCTTCAGTTGCAGCGGGGTGAGCGGGGTGCGCAGCTCGTGGGACGCCACGGACAGGAAGTCGTCACGGATGCGAAGCGCCTCCCGCAGGCGCTCCATCTCCCGTTGTTCCTGGGCCTGGTAGCGGGCGGTGAAGTCGCGCGTCACCTTGCCGAAGCCACGCAGCTGCCCTGTCTCGTCATAGAGCGCGGTGATGACGACGTTGGCCCAGAAGCGGCTGCCGTCCTTGCGGACGCGCCAGCCGTCCTCCTCGAAGCGGCCCTCACGCTTCGCCACGTCGAGCCCGTGCCGCGGCCGGTTCCGCGCCACGGCTTCGGGCGGATAGAAGCGGCTGAAGTGCTCCCCCAGAATCTCGTCCGCGCGGTAGCCCTTGATGCGCTCGGCGCCCGGGTTCCAGCTCGCTACGTACCCGTCCAGGTCGAGCGTCAGGATGGCATGGTCAGTGACGCTCTCAATCAACAGCCGGAGCTGGTCCGCGGTGTCTTGCTTGGATTCGCCTTGCCCGGAGTATGCGATGCGCCTGGTACGTCCGGGGCAGCCGTTGGTGTCTTCCATGGGCCTCCTGCTCTGACTAGCTGGTATGAGAACACGCCCCCCTTCGCCACGGGGAATCGCGCGATGTGGCCATCGGCCATCGGACACTCCGGTCGGCGCACGGGCTGGCGGCCAGCCGGTGCCAGTCCCCCACGCGGTGTGCCGGAGCCCCCCTCCAGCCCGTCGAGGATGGGGGCGTCACGAAGGTCGACTCGGACCCATGCGGGAGATAACATGCCGCGCCGAATGTCCATGCAGGGTGGCGCCGGTGACGATCCCGATCAGGGGCGGCGCATCGGGAAATACGAAATCCTCACGCGCCTCTCCATGGGAGGGATGGCGGAGCTGTTCCTGGCCTACACCTCGGGGCCTGGGGGATTTCGCAAGTTCGTCGCGGTGAAGCAGATTCTCCCGGACATCAAGAAGGACGAGCAATTCGTCCAGATGTTCCTGGACGAGGCGCGCATCACCGCGGCCTTCTCGCACGCGAACATCGGTCAGGTGTTCGACCTGGGCGAGGAGGGCGGCGAGCTGTACCTCGCCATGGAGTTCCTGCCCGGGCAGAACCTGGAGCAGGTGGTGAAGGCCTCCACGCGCCAGGGCTACCCGTTGCCGCTCGGCTTCGTCGGGCGGGTGATTCGCGATACCTGCCTGGGCCTGCACTACGCGCACCACTTCACGGACCCGTCGGGCCGGCCCGCGGTGGTGGTGCACCGCGACGTGTCTCCGAAGAACGTGATGCTCACCTACGACGGCGTCGTGAAGGTGATCGACTTCGGCATCGCCAAGGCGCGCGGACGGTTGGGGCGCACTCAGGTGGGGACGGTGAAGGGGACCAGTGGCTACATGTCCCCGGAGCAGGTGCGAGGCGTGGCCACCCTGGATGGCCGCAGTGACTTGTTCTCCGTGGGCGTCATGCTGCACGAGCTGCTGAGTGGCCAGCGGTTGTTCAGCGGGCCGCACGAAGCGGCGGTGATGATGCAGATCGTGGAGGCCGACGTGCCTCCGCTGCGCGGCATCAACCCGGACGTCCCCGAAGCCTTGGAAGCCGTGGCGACGCGAGCGCTGTCCCGGGACGTGTCCCAGCGCTTCACCAACTGCCGGGAGATGGCGCGCGCCATTGAAGCGGCGCTCGGCTCGGAGCTCTTCGACGAGGACGGCATGACCGCCGTCATGGGCGACCTCTTCGCCGACAAGCGCCAGAAGACGCGCACGCTGTTGGAGCTGGCCAGTCGCGCGGAGGATGCCCGCGTCAGCGAGGCGGCGGGTGCCCTCCAGCAGGAGGACAGCGCGGACTCCGCCCCCACGTCGCAGGTACCGGCCCCGCGCGCCCGGCCTGGCTCGCCCTCGGCCCCGTCCTCGAGCGCGCCCAAGCCCGTGCCCCAGCGCCGTCCGGCGGAGGGCGGCGTGCCTTTGCGTGGCCCCTCAGTCGCCGGCAACGGGAGCGCGCCCAAGCCCGCCCCTCAGCGCCGGACCAGTGAGGTGGCTCCTCCGGCTTCGCGCACACCGCGCGGAGGTCAGGACAGCGCGCCGGCCGCGCGTACACCTCGGCCACGGCCCACTGCCCGGCAGGAGGTCCCGGCCGAGTCCGAGTCCTTCGACGAGCCGAGCGATCTCCAGACGCAGCGCTTCCGTTCCCGGCCCCAGCGGCCCGGCGCGGACGGTGCTCGGGGCTCCGGACGGTCGGCGCGCCCCGATACGTCCCGGGCCTCGGACACGCCGGTGGAGACGCCCGCCGCCCGTCCGCCGTCGCGCTGGGCCAGCCGGCTGTTCCTGCTCCTTCTGCTGGGAGGCCTCGGTTGGGCTGCGACGCTGCCTGCCGTGCGTGCGCAGCTCCTGCCGGGCTTCGAAGCCGCCAAGGCGTGGGTGAGCGCGGAGTTGAATCCGCCGCCGGCGGAGGACCCCGCGAACCAGCCCTGGCCACCGCAGCAGGCGGGCCCGCCGCCCGGCTTCCGTCGGGCCGAGCCCTCCGAGGCTGTCGCCCAGGCCGAGCAGGCCGCTGGCGGCGAAGGCTCGGACGAAGAGGCGGTGGAAGGCGCGCCGGAAGCCAAGGCTCCGACAAAGGCCCCGCCCGGGCAGAAGGCGAAGGAAGGTGCCTCTTCGCCGTCGCGCCGGGCGGCCGCCCCGAAGGCCGAGGCCGAACCTGTCAGTGCCAGGGCCGCACCTCCCGCGCAGGCCAGCCCACCTCCGCGTGAGCCAGCGCCTCGCGTGGCGGCGGCCCAGCCGGCAGCCGAGCCCGTCACCACGGTGACGCAGGATCCCGAGGGAATGGCGGAGGTGCTGGATACCAGCACTGCGAAGGGGGCCGCGAAGGCGGGCCTGGGGTGGATGACCCTCTACACGGTGCCGCGGGCGGCCGTGTTCGACGGCGCCACGGAGCTGGGCACCACGCCCCTGAAGAAATTCCCGCTGCCCGTGGGGGTCTACCGCCTGCGCGTGGTGGACCCGACGGGGGTGGAGTCGGTGAGCCGGCTCCTGTCGGCTCCCATCAAGCCGGGCGAGGAGACGAAGATTCAAATCCGGCTGGCGGATCTCCCACCGTACAAGGAGTGAGCGCCGTCCTTGACGCTCCGGACCCCCGTCACTAGGGTCCGCGCGCTATGTATTTTCAGGACCTTATCTTCACGCTCCAGAAGCACTGGGCCGACCAGGGGTGCATCAACACGCAGCCCTACGATGTCGAGGTCGGCGCGGGCACGATGGCCCCGTACACCTTCCTGCGTGCCCTGGGCCCGGAACCCTGGAACGTGGCGTATGTGCAGCCCTCGCGGCGTCCCGCGGACGGCCGGTTCGGAGAGAATCCCAACCGCCTGTTCCAGCACCACCAGTTCCAGGTCATCCTCAAGCCGGCGCCGAAGAACGTCCAGGAGCTGTACCTGGAGTCGCTGCGGAAGATTGGCATCGACCCGTTGGCGCACGACATCCGGTTCGTCGAGGACGACTGGGAGTCGCCCACGCTCGGCGCCTGGGGCCTGGGCTGGGAAGTGTGGTGTGACGGCATGGAGGTGACGCAGTTCACCTACTTCCAGCAGTGCGGCGGCTTCGACTGCAAGCCCGTCTCCGCGGAGCTCACCTACGGGTTGGAGCGCATCTGCATGTACCTGCAGAACGTGGAGAACGTCTTCGACATCGAATGGGTCAAGGGCGTGAAGTACCGCGAGGTGTTCCACCCCAACGAGGTGGAGATGAGCAAGTACGCGCTCCAGGAGTCGGACGCGCAGATGCTCTTCGCGCTCTTCGACGCGTACGAGAAGGAGTGCAAGCGCCTCATCGAGCGCCAGTTGCCGCTGCCAGCGTACGACTTCGCGCTGAAGTGCTCGCACGCGTTCAACCTGCTGGACGCGCGCGGCGCCATCTCCGTCACGGAGCGCGCCAACTTCATCAAGCGCGTGCGCGACAACGCCAGGCTGTGCGCGGAGGGCTACCTCCAGATGCGTGAGCGGCTGGGCTACCCGCTGCTCAAGTCGCCGTGGACGGTGGGTGAGCAGCCCCCGGTGTTGGAGGGCAAGCCGGCCAGCGACTACTGGAAGACGGTCGTCCTCAACAAGCCCGTGGAGAAGAAGCAGAAGGCGGAGGTGGCCCATGGCGCGTGACCTGCTCCTGGAAGTGGGCGCGGAAGAGATTCCGGCGTCGTTCATCGGCCCCGCGCTGGACGACCTGAAGCGCGTCATCACCGAGCGCATGGCGGACGCCCGCCTGAAGCACGGCGAGGTGCGGACCTTCGGTACGCCGCGGCGGCTCGCGGTGTGGGTGAAGGACGTGGCGGACGCGGGCGAGGACATCATCAAGGAGGTGCTTGGCCCCAGCGCCAAGGCGGCCTTCGACGCGCAGGGCAAGCCCACCAAGGCGGCGGAGAAGTTCGCCGAGGGCCTCAAGCTCGCGGTGGACCAGCTGGGCCGCGCCACCACCGCCAAGGGCGAGTACCTGTCCGCGCGCGTGGAGGAGAAGGGCCGCCCGGCGGCGGACATCCTGAAGGACACGCTGCACGCGGCGGTGCATGGCATCAACTTTCGCAAGTCCATGCGCTGGGGTGACGTGGACACGTCCTTCGCGCGCCCGGTGCAGTGGCTGGTGGCGCTGCTGGGGAGCGATGTGCTGCCCGTGGTGTTCGGTGACGTGACGAGCGGCCGGACCACGCGGGGTCACCGCTTCCTGTCGCCCGACGCCATCGAGCTGAAGGCTCCGGCGGAGTACGAGGCGGCGCTGGAGAAGGCGCACGTGGTGGCCGACATCACGAAGCGCCGCGCGCAGTTGGTGGAGAAGGTGAGGGCGGCCGCGAGCAAGGCCGGCGCCCAACTGCTGGAGGACGAGTCGCTGGTGGACCAGGTGACGAACCTGGTCGAGCTGCCCAGCCCGGTGGTGGGCACCTTCGAGGAGCGCCACCTGGACCTGCCTCCGGAGGTGCTGGTGCAGGAGATGAAGAGCCACCAGCGCTACTTCTCGCTGGTGGACAGCGCGGGCAAGCTGCAGCCGAAGTTCATCGCCGTGTCCAACACGCCGGTGCGCGACGAGCAGCTCAGCCTGCGCGGCTACCAGCGCGTGCTGCGCGCGCGGCTGGCGGATGGCCGCTTCTTCTTCGACGAGGACCGGAAGACGCCGCTCATCGACCGCGTGGAGAAGCTGGGCCGCGTGGTGTGGCAGGGGCAGCTGGGGAGCTACCTGGAGAAGGTGGAGCGCTTCCGCTCGCTGGCGGTGTGGCTGGGCCAGCAGGCGGGACGGGCAGGGGATGCGGCCACCATCGAGCGCGCCGCCACCCTGGCCAAGGCGGACCTCGTCACCGGCATGGTGGGCGAGTTCCCCGAGCTCCAGGGCATCATGGGCCGGGAGTACGCCCGCGCGGGCGGTGAGCCGGACGCGGTGGCCCTGGCCATCGCGGAGCACTACCTGCCGCGTGGCGCCGAGGACGCGCTGCCCACGCAGGACCCGGGCGCGCTCATCGGCATCGCGGACAGGCTGGACTCGCTGTGCGGCATCTTCGCCATCGGCAAGGCGCCTACGGGCGCGGCGGACCCATTCGCCCTGCGCCGCGCGTGCATCGCCATCATCCGGTTGGTGCTGGGGCGGGGTTACCGCTTCAGCCTGTCGGCCGCGGTGGACGAGTCGCTCCGGTTGCTGGCTCCAAAGATTGCCAACGCCAAGCGCAAGGCCGGCGAGCCCGCGCCGCGTGAGCAGGTGCTGGAGTTCTTCCGCGGCCGCCTCAAGGCGCTGTGGGGTGAGCAGCACCGCACGGACGTCGTGGAGGCGGTGCTGTCCGCCGGCTTCGACGACCTGGTGGCCACGCAGAAGCGCCTGGAGGCCCTGAGCCACATCGTGGGCCGGGCGGACTTCCAGCCCCTGGCCGTGGCCTTCAAGCGCGTGGTCAACATCGTGGAGAAGCAGGGCCGCGACGTGCAGGGGGGGGAGACCAACCCCCAGAAGCTGGTGGACGAGCCGGAGCGGAACCTCCACATCGCCTTCACCCAGGCCCGGAGCACGGTGTCGGGGTTGGTGCGCGTGGATGACTTCTCCGGTGCTCTCCGGGAAATCACGGGCCTGAAGCCCGCCGTGGACACCTTCTTCGACAAGGTGATGGTCATGGCCGAGGACAAGGCCCTGAGGGAAAACCGCATCCGCCTGCTCGTGGAGATTGGCGCCCTGTTCAACCAGGTGGCCGACTTCTCGAAGATCCAGGCTGAAACGGCCGCCGCGGCCTGATGCGTGGCCTGCCTGCCCTCCGGGGGATGAAGCACCCCGGGGGGCACGGCTGCGTCGGGCGCAAGGCGCATGGGAATGGCGCGCCGCGTTTCCGGTTGCCCGGGGGGAGACCGCTTCCTACACTCCGCCCCCCTCCGATGCGCGCCTACCTTCTTACCTCCGCGCTGCTCCTCGTGTCCTGCAACGTTGGCACCGAGAGCAAGCCCCCTCCATCCACCCGGCTCGTGTACCCGAGCGGTCTTGCCTTCTGGCGCCCCGAAGCGGGTCCGTCCACCAACGGGTACCTCTACGTAGCGAGCGCCAACTTCGACAAGTGCTACGACTCGGGTTCGGTCGTCGCGCTGGATTTGGACGCCGTGGGGGTGCGGCCCTTCGGCACGGACTTCGACCCCGGGGAGTCGCTGCCCAACGACGTCACGTCGCTTGGCATCGGCGCCCAGTCCTACGTGCAGATTCAGAGCTTCGCCGGGGAGATGGCCATGTGGAGCCCTCCGGGGCGGCCACCGCGGCTGTTCGTCCCGGCGCGGGCGGAGGGCAGTCTGCTTCACGCCATCGACGTGGGCGATGACGGCCTCAGCCTGAGCTGCGTGCAGGGCGGCGAGCGCGACTGCCGCGTCAATGCGCTGTCGCTGCTGGATGTCCCAGGCGCCTCCAACGGATTGCCTTCGGCTCCCGGGCCGCTGGGGGTCAGCGTCGCCGGCAACGGCGAGGACGCTCGCGTCTGGGTGACGCACACGGAACTGGCCGGGCCGCCGACGACCTTCACCGAAGCGGACCTGGCGGGCTACGTGCTCCACCTCCCCGCGGCGAACCCCACGCGCGACGCGCTGAACACCAGCGAGTTCGTGGCGCTGGGGACCAATGACCGGCTCTCCGGCGTCGCGCACGCGACGGCCATTGGCAGCCGGTATGTGTACGCCTCGGGGCGCAACTCTTCCTCCGCACAGATGGGGGCGCTGCCGGCGCGCTTCATCCTGCGGCTGGTGGACCGGACCGTCGCGGGCCGCGTGCTGGAGACCGACCTGGAGCTGTCGTACTCGGTGCGTGAGGCGCGCGGCGTGGCGGTGGTCCCGTCGGCCACGCGCGTGCCCGACCCGGCGTCGCCCGAGCTCACCATCGTGGACGAGCGCGTCTACCTGCTGGCGCGCGGTCCGGACACGTTGCTCATCCTGGACGTCCTGAACGCGGCGGGCACGGCGCCCGACGCGGGGACGACCCCCAGCGTGCGCATCGTGTCGGCGCTGCCGGTGCCCGCGGGCGCCAGCGAGCTGGAAGTCATTCCTCGCGGCCCTGGTCGCGGCAACCTGGTGGCGGTGACGGGCAGCGGCGACGAAGCCGTGGCCATCTTCGACGAAGAAGTGGGGCAGCTCATCGCCCAGGTGCAGGTGGGCGACAACGACCCGAACCAGCCCAGCCAGCCCTTTGGCCTGGCCGCGGACGTCCGCGGCAATAGCGCTCGCATCTTCACCAGCACCTTTGGTGACGGCCGCGTGGCCATCATCGACATTCCCGACCTCGACCGGCCGCAGAACGCCCGGTTGGTGGCGCGGCTCGGCGCCCGGCAGGGAAGAGACCCGCGCCAGGGCACCAGCCTGTGCCAGGAGACCTCACCGTGAAGCGCGGTACCCTTGCTCTGCTCCTCGCGAGCGCCGGCCTGTCCGGCAGTTGCTCCTCCACCGACGTGACGACGGGCTTCGCTGGCCTGTCCGGCACTTTCGACGTGACGCTGGCCAACAACCTCGTCTTCGTCACGTCGTCGGACCGGGACGAGCTGCGCGTGCTCGACCTGGCGTCGAACCCCCGCACCTTCGTCCCCGCGCCCAACCCGCTGGAGGCGTTGTCCATCCCCGTGCTGGACCGGCCGGACGCGCTCACTCGCGACGTGGCGTACAACGCGGAAGGCAACGACGTCCCGGGGCCGTACATCTACGCGCGCAGCTCGGGCTCGTCGGAGGTTTCGGTGGTGGCGTCCGCGCGCGACCAGCTCCGGCAGGTCGCCCGGCTCCAGGCGCCGAGCATCGTCACGGCCTTCGCGGCGCGCTCGCCCGCCGAGGGCAGCGGCGGACCCAGCACGCTGTACTACGCCATCCAGGACCCCGACGGCATCTTCAGCGCGGACACCGGTGGTGCCCGGGTGCTGCGGCAGGAGATTCCGGGGCCAGACGCACTGCAGGCCGCGGAGCCCGCGGCGATTCCCGAACCGGTGACGGTGTTCTGTCTCCAGCCCGGTGAGTCCATCCTGTCCATGACGATGCTGGCGGGCCAGGGCCAGTTCGCGGTGGCCACGCGGCAGGCGTCGGGCCGGTCGGGCCGCACGCTGCTCGTCACCGATTCGGGGCCGGTCGCGGACTGCCTTCAGCCTTCCGCGCCCACCGTGGATTTGTCCGAGGGCTTCGGCAACGTGCCGGTGCGGCTCCTGGTGAGCCACCCCCGAATCGTCATCCCCGACGTCGAGGCCATCAACGCGGGTCGCTACATCTTCGGCGTCCGTGACGAGGCCTCTTGCTCCGCCGCGCGCGAGTGTTCCGGAGTGCTCGCGGTGGACACCGAGTCATCCCCCCCCGGGCAGACGGCGCGGGACCTCAGCGGTGCGCCGATGCTGCCCATCTTCCCCGCGGGCGGCTTGCCGACGGGACTGGCCCTGGTTCCGGACGCGCCGCTCCGCATCGTGCTCGACGATGGCTCGGCGACCGAGGTGCGGGTGCCGCTCCTGGGCGTCATGCCGTCCTCCAACGGCTACATCTCGTTGTTCTCCGCGAGCGACCTGCGCCAGTTCGACCTGTCGGGGGCGAGCGCACGCTCCTCGGTGGCGCTGCTGGACAGCAACGAGCAGTCGCTCGTCATCGAGACGGCGGACCTGGTGACGGTGACCCAGGACCAGACGCTCCAGTCGACGGTGCTCTACGAGGGCTCCGTACCGAACGGCTTCTACCGGATCATCTACCAGGGCGCGTTGCCAGGGCTGAGCGGCCTGCCTCGGGAGCTCTCCACCCCGCGGCTCTTCGAGGTCGAGGCCACCGCGGCCGCTTCGGCGCGGGCCGGGGACATCATCGTCCTGGAGGGCACGGATGTCCTGTGCGCCGTCGACCTGCCCATCGCGTCAGTGGAGCCCGTTGCGGGGACCACCCGGGTGCGCTTCGCCATCGCGGACTCGCAGGAGATTCCGACGGACTGCGCCAGCCTGCCGCGTTTCACCGTCCGTGCGGGGGGAGACCAGCCCTTCGTCCTCTTCAACGAGGCGGGCACCTTCCTGTCCCGCGATGTGACGGGGGCCTCGAGCTACAGCATCCCCACGGAGTACTTCTTCCACCCCGACACCTTCTACTTCGACGACGACTCCAACCCTCAAACGCCGCCAGTGCCGAACCTGTCCAAGTTCCCCCAGCCGCCGCCGCCGCTGCGCATCCGGGTGGCGGCCGTGGGCCGCGAGGTGCGTCGGGGAGACCGCTACGCGGTGTCAGTGATTTCCGGCATCCGCAACTACATCTTCACGCCGGACGTCACGGCGGGGACGGGGCTGGCCTTCTACACGCTGCCTGGGCCTGTGGTGGCCGCCCAGGACCGCAGCGCGACGTTCGCCTACATCGCCTACCCGTCGGCGGACGGTATCCTCCAGGTCGGCTTTCAGGGGCTCACCGACAACCGGGCGCAGTCATTGGCACTGGTTCCCTTCGAGTAACTGGGCGGGAGTGGAGGCCTCTGCTATCGTCCGGGGCTTCCTGGTTCACGCGAGTCAAGACCGATGATCGATCAGAACTCCCGTCCTGCCCGCAAGGTTGGCATCGCCGACCACCTGTGGGAGGCGTTCGAAGACATGGCCCAGCAGATGGGCTCGGATCGCGATGCCCTGATCAACCAGGCGCTCTTCATGTTCGCGCGCCTGAACGGCTTCCTCGAGGTGAAGTCCCGCTCCGAGGCCGCCGTGGCACCCGTGGCCGCTGCGCCGGTGAAGCCCGTGCAGGCCGCTGCCGCCGCGCCGCCGCGTCCGTCCGCGCCGCCGGTGCTGGCGCCCGCGCCTCGTCCAGAGTCCACGCCCGCGCCCGCGCGTCCTCCCGTGCGCGCCACGCCCGAAGAGCGGGCCCCCGCCAATGGCCTGGACAATGACCCGGTGCGCCGCGAGGTGGCCGAGCGCGTCCTGGAGACCGCCGCGGAGCTGGAGCGCCTCATCAAGGGCAAGAACAGCGAGCCGCCCCCTCCCGCCGACGACATGGTGGAGGAGGACGAGGAGCCGCTGCCCGAGGCCGAGGATCCGGGCCTCATGGACGAGGAGCCGCCCCCCGATGAGGCCGAGGAAGAGCCCGCCGACGACCTCGCCGAGGAGGAGGAGGCCGGCGCGCTGTACCTGGTGACCGAGTCCGGCGATCAGGAGCAGATCGTCAAGGAGCGCTTCGTCATCGGCCGCGGCAAGCACTGCGACTTCGTCATCAACTCCGGCAAGGTCTCCCGTGAGCACGCTGTCATCGTCCACGAGGGCGACGACTGGATCATCGAAGACCTGGGCTCGTCCAACGGCACCTGGTTCAACAAGCAGCGCATCAAGCGCCGCAAGGTCGAGGACGGGGACGAGTATTTCATCTGCAGCGAGAAAATCCGTCTCTTGGTCCGATAATGAGGTGACCCAGGCTCCGTCCCGCGGGGCTTCTGGTTGTTCGCCAATTGACGGGCTCCAGGCGTCCCTGGTTTGATACCGGACGCCTGCCGCGAAGAGGACAGGCGATGATGACGCCTGTTCAAATCGCGTTGTGGACGGTTCTTGGAGTGGCCCTCGTGATCTCCGTGGTGACGGATGTGCTTCGCCGCGAGATCCTCGACGCGGTCACCTACCCGCTGATGGCGGTGGGCCTGGGCGTGCGCCTGGCCACCGAAGGGGTGGGGGACCTGGAGTATGGGCTCATCAGTGGTGTGGTGTCGGGGGTAGGGCTCGCGGTGATGCTGCTGCCAGCGGCGCTTCGCGGGCGGATGGGGTGGGGCGACGTGAAGTTGATGGGCGGGGTCGGAGCCGTGCTGGGCTTCCCGGCGGTGCTCGCGGCCGCGGCCTTCATCTCACTGGTGGGCGCGCTTCAAGCGGTGGTGACACTGCTCTGGCAAGGCGCGGTTTGGGACACGCTGGCGGCAGTGGTGCGCCGGTGGGCGGTGTGGGTGCGTTTGGCCAGCGCGGACGCGCAGCCGGCGCCCCAGCGCCACATTCCCTATGGAGTGGCCATCGCGCTCGGCACCGTCTGGGCGCTGTGGTGGCAGCACGGAACGTTGGGTTAGCTCGGACTTCTGGAAGAGAAGAGGGGACACGGACGATGTTCACACGCATCACGCATGCCGCGGCGCTAGGCGCCCTCATCGCACTGGTGGCGGGCGGCAGCGCCCTGGCGCAGGATGGCACCACCGTCAGCCTCGGCGTGGGTTCCCAGAAGGTGATCACCATCCCTGGCCTCAGCCGCGTGGCGCTCGGTGATCCGAGCGTCGCCGAGGTGAAGACGCTCGGCTCCGGCCAGCTGCTCATCACCGGTCAGGCTGAAGGCAAGACGACGCTGCTCGTCTGGAAGTCCTCGGGCCAGCGCGTCAGCTACCTGGTGGCGGTGCGCAAGCAGGATCCCAACGAGGTCATCTCCGAAATCAAGCGCCTGCTGGGTGAGATTGAAGGCGTCTCCGTCCGCATGGTGGGTGATCGCATCTACCTGGACGGTCAGGCCTACACCACGCAGGACGCCGACCGCATCGAGCAGGTGGTGGGCCTCTACCCGAACGTGAAGTCGTTCGTGAAGATTGCCCCCAACGCCAAGAAGCTGGTGGCCCAGAATCTCAACGCGGCCTTCCAGAAGGCGGGCCTGAAGAACGTCCAGGCCAACGTGGTGGGCGCCACCATCTTCCTGGAGGGCTCCGTGGAGAGCCAGCAGGACCTCCAGAAGGCGGAGCTCATCACCAAGGCCATCGGTGAGAAGGTGGAGAACCTCCTCGTCGTCGGCATCAAGCGGATGATCCTCTCCGAGGTCCAGTTCGTCGAAATCCGCCGCAACAGCCGCGACCGCTACGGCATCCGCTACCCGACGGACATCACGGGTACCGCGACGGCCATCGCCAGCATCTCCCAGGAGCTCTTCCCGGGCACCTTCGGCTCGGGCGTGTCCACGCTCACCCTCAACGCGAACGCGGACTTCTCCTTCGGATTCCAGGGCAACGACGGTTACGGCCGTCTGCTCGCGCAGCCCAAGCTGGTGTGCGCCAGCGGTGAGAAGGCGGAGTTCCTCGCCGGTGGCGAGGTTCCCATCCCGCTCATCACGAACAACCAGTTCACGGTGGAGTTCAAGAAGTACGGCGTCATCCTGAACCTGCGCCCCACCGCGGACCGCAACGGCAACATCCAGACGGAGATCGAGGCGGAGGCCTCCGAAATCGACACCTCCGTGGCGGTGTCCTTCGGTGGTTCGGCCTCCATTCCCGGCTTCCGGACCCGGAAGGTGAAGACGAACGTCACCGTGCGCCATGGTGAGACCATCGTCCTGTCCGGCGTGTTCAGCCACGACGAGCAGAAGTCCGTGTCGAAGCTCCCCGGCCTGGGTCACATCCCGATTATCGGTGAGCTCTTCAAGAGCCGCGGTTTCGACTCCACCAAGCGCGAGCTGGTCATCTTCGTCACCCCGCGCATCGTCAACCCGGACTCCGACAAGGTTCGCACCATCATCGAGGACGTGAAGAGCCGCTACAAGCAGGCCCGGTCCGAGGTGAACTTCAACATCTTCGACTGAGGCGAGCGCCCCGGGCGCCGTTTCAGGCGGGCCTTCCGGGCCCACGGCACGGGCCGGCTTCTTCCCTTCCGGGGGTGGTTGCCGGCCCGTCGCTTTGCGGGCAAGCATTCAACCCGGTTCTCACGCTTTGAGGACGAAGGGGGGCTTGCTAGCATCCGTCCCCATGTTTCTCATCACCCTCGCGGAAAAGGGCGGCGGGACCGAGCAGCGCGAGTATCACAAGAATGAAGTCACCATCGGCCGTCTGCCGGGCAATGACATCATCCTCGCGAAGGGCAACGTCTCCAAGTACCACTCGCGAATCGTTGCCAAGGACGGGAAGTTCATCATCGTGGACATGAAGTCCACGAATGGCACGTTCGTGAACGGCAAGAAGATTGCCGCGCCCCAGGTTCTCAAGCCGACCGACCAAGTCTACATCGGCGACTACATCCTCAACGTCGAGGCGCTCGCGGACGAGGGCCCGGTGATGACCCGCGCGGGTCAGCCCGAAGAGGAGTACTACGACGAGCAGGGCGAGGAGCCCTACGAGGACGAGGAAGGGGCTTACGAAGAAGACGAGCCCTACGAGGAGGAGGAGGAAGAAGCGCCGCCTCCCGCGCCCGCTCCCAAGGGCATGCCGGCGTCGCTGGCGTCCGCCCTGGCGAAGAACAAGCGCAAGGTGGATCCGCGTCAGGAGCGCTACACCCGGCTCCAGAAGGAAATCCATGACCGGCTCATCGAGTACCTCGATCTGCGCCGCATGGACATGGACCGGCTCGGCGACGACGAGCTGTGGCGCCGCACCGAGAAGGCCATCCGCGACATCATCGACCAGATGGAAGCGGACGGAGAGCTTCCGGAGGACGTGGACCGCGAGGAGCTGCTCACTGACGTCATCAACGAGGCGCTGGGGCTCGGGCCCCTCGAGGCGTTCCTCGCGTCGGATGACATCAGCGAGATCATGGTGAACCACGCCAACCAGATCTACATCGAGCGCAAGGGCAAGCTGACCCTGTCGGAGAAGACGTTCTCCTCCAACCAGGCGGTGCTCGGCGTCATCGAACGCATCGTGGCGCCCATTGGCCGCCGCATCGACGAGTCCAGCCCGCTGGTGGACGCGCGCCTCAAGGACGGCAGCCGCGTCAACGCCATCATCCCGCCGCTGGCGCTGAAGGGTCCCTGCATCACCATCCGCAAGTTCAAGAAGGACTCGCTGAAGATCGCGGACCTCATTAAGTACAAGACCGTCACGGCGCAGATGGCCGAGTTCCTGGAAATGTGCGTCAAGGCCCGGCGCAACATCGTCATCTCCGGCGGCACCGGTTCCGGGAAGACGACGACGCTGAACATCATCAGCTCCTTCATCCCGGAGGGTGAGCGCATCATCACCGTGGAGGACGCCGCCGAGCTGCAGCTGCCGCAGGACCACTGGGTGCAGTTGGAGAGCCGGCCGCCCAACCTGGAAGGCAAGGGCGCCATCACCATCCGCGAACTGGTGAAGAACTGCCTGCGCATGCGGCCCGACCGCATCGTCGTGGGTGAGTGCCGCTCCGGTGAGACGCTGGACATGCTCCAGGCCATGAACACCGGCCACGACGGTTCGCTCACCACGCTCCATGCGAATACGCCGCGAGACGCCATCGCCCGCCTGGAGACGATGGTGCTCATGTCCGGCATGGACCTGCCGGTGAAGGCCATCCGTGAGCAGATCGCCAGCGCGGTGCACATGATCGTGCAGCAGACGCGCTTCTCCGACGGCACGCGGAAGATCTGCTACATCACCGAGGTGTCTGGCATGGAGGTCGACATCGTGACCCTCCAGGACATCTTCTATTTCAAACAGGATGGCTTCACGGAGGACCACAAGGTCCGTGGCCGCTACGTCGCCTCCGGCTTCGTGCCGAAGTTCTACGACGAGCTGCAGCGTAAGGGCATCCCCGTCAACATGAGCATCTTCCGCGAGGACTGACGCGCCCATGGCCACCCTGGTCGTCCGTCACCCTGACGGCACTGAGAACGAATTCGCCATCACGGGCGAGCTGAAGATTGGCCGCCAGCAGGGCAGTGACATCCTCATCACCGAAGGGGGCGTGTCGCGTACGCATGCGCGCGTCTTCGACGAAGGCGGCACCGTCTTCATCGAGGACGTGGGCAGCGCCAACGGCACGTTCGTCGACGGCCAGCGCATCATGGACCCCACGGCCCTGACGCCGCAGTCGGAGGTCCTCCTCGGGGACTACGTGCTGCGTCTCAAGGCGGCCGCGGTGCGGGGCTCTGGGGCCCGGCGCGCGGCGGCCAGGCCCGCGGCGGGGGGCGATGAGCCCGTGCCGGTGGGCGACGAGGGCGGCGGTGCACGCGCCACCCGGGCCATGCCCAGCATCAAGAAGGGCCCGGGCGCGGCGAAGAGCGAGCCCGGCGCGGCGCTGGCGAAGCGGCCCGCGCGTCCGGTACGTCCCGCCCCGGGTGGCGGCGCACGTCCGGCGCCGGCGGGTGGCCCGGTGCTTCGCGGCATGGTCGGTCCCTGGGCCGGCCAGACGTATCCGCTCAAGGGCAAGGTGCTCGTGGGGCGACAGCCGCCCGCCGCCATCATGCTGGATGACGACTCCGTGAGCCGCCGCCACGCGGAGCTGGAAGCGACCAGCGCGGGCGTGACGGTGCGGGACCTGGGCAGCGCCAACGGGACGCTGCTCAACGGCGAGCCGTTGGACCAGACGCCGGTCCCGCTCGAGCCGGGGGATCAGCTCCAGTTCGGCGTGGTGGAGATGACCTTCGAGCCCGAACCGTCCGCGGCGCCCGTGCGCCGGGGCGCGGCGGGCGCGGCGCGTGGGGGCTCGGACGAGGATCCCGCCGCCAAGCGCAAGAAGCTCATCATGGTGGCGGCCGGGCTGGTGGGCGTGCTGCTGATGGTGGGCATGGTGTCCTCCATCCTGAACCCCAAGCCGGTGGATGTTCAGGGGGCGGGCGCGGCCGCGCAGATGGATCCGACGCAGAAGATCCAGGAGCTGCTGAGCGAGTGCCGCTCCTACGCATCCAGCGAGCTGGGCGCCCCCAACTGGGAGAAGGCCCACGAGGTCTGCACCCAGGCGTTGGACCTGGACCCCATCCACCCGGAGGCGAACACGCTCATCCGGCGCATCAAGCTGGAGAAGGAGTCCTTCGAGTACTACTCGCAGGGCGAGCGGCTCTTGCAGCGGCTCAAGCCGGAAGAGGCCCTGGAGTCGTTCCGGAAGATCCAGAAGGAGAGCGAGTACTTCCGCCGCGCCCGCGCCAAGGCGCGCGAGGCCGCCGAGGCGGTGACGAAGCGCGCACAGGAGGACTGCAAGCTGTACCTGCGTGACTCGCAGTGGAGCGCCGCCGTGTCTCGCTGCGAGGTGTACATGGCGGTGTGGTGCCAGTCGAAGCCGCGCGAGGACCTGGAGCCGCCCCTGGGCTTCACGCTGAAGCTGGAGGGCCGCCTGCGCCGCGACGAGTGGCGGCCGAAGGATCCGATGTTCGTGAAGTTCCTCATCGCGCGGCAGAAGATGGACGCCAACGCGGCGCCGTGGGTGTGCCCGGTGGCGGAGGTGCTGGCCGGTGACGAGCGGGCCGTGGACCCGCGCACCTTCGTCATGGAGGCGGCGAAGAAGCGCTTCCCCAACAAGCTGATGCAGGCCGCGCTCCTGGACTACTGGGGTGGCCGTGGCAGCGAGGCGTTGGCCACCATGCAGAAGCTGCGCGCCAACTACGAGGCCGCGCAGTACCACGCCGAGGCGGACGAGCTGATGAAGATCATGTCCACCGTGGATCAGCTCTTCAAGGTGGGCCAGAGCTACCTGGCCGCCGAGGATCCGGAGAAGGCCGCCGAGCCCTTCCGCGAGGCGCTGGCCACGGACAAGGCGGTGATGTTGGAGCTGGCCGAATCCAAGCCGTCCTTCTACCGGCGCAACATCCTCCAGGACATCGCGGAGAAGTCGTACCAGCGCGGCAAGCACTGGGCCGACCGCGAGGACCGCCGGCGCGCCTGCCGCGTGTGGAAGCTGGGCTTCAGCTTCTACGCGGGTAATCCGAACCTGAACAAGGCGGCGGCCTTCTGCTCCTCGCGGGCCCTGGAGGCCTTCCGTGCGGCGTCGGGCTGCGGCGACATGGCGGTGGCGCTGGACTACGCCGTCAAGGGCGACGGCGTGGAGGAGATGGTCGTCGCGAAGCAGGCGGAGCTGGGCTGCAAGTAGCACGCGTCGTGGACAGGGCCGGGCGGGCGCGCTAGGCACGGGGGCATGGTCGACACCAGCCCTTCGCGCTCAGCGCCCACCCTGGTCCTCATCGACGCGTCCGGCTTCATCTTCCGCGCCTATCACGCCATCCCTCCGCTCACGACGAGCAAGGGTGTGCAGACCAACGCGGTGCTGGGCTTCACGCGCATGGTGCTCAAGGCCCTGCGCGAGCTGAAGCCCACGCACGTGGCGCTCGCCTTCGACAAGGAGAGCCGCACCGAGCGCCAGAAGATTGATCCGACGTACAAGGCGAACCGCGAGGGTCCCCCGGAGGACCTGGTTCCCCAGTTCGCCCTCATCCGCCGCGTGGTGGAAGCCATCAACGTGCCCGTGCTGGAGGTGGCCGGCTGGGAAGCCGACGACGTCATCGGCACCCTGGCCGTGAAGGCGAAGCAGGAGGGGTTCTGCGTCCAGGTCGTCACCGGCGACAAGGACTTCGTGCAGATTGTCGACGACGACGTGCGCCTGTACGACCCGATGAAGGACGTGCACACGCTGCCCGCGGACGTGAAGGCGCGGCTGGGCATCGAGCCGGGGCAGATGCGGGACTACCTGGCCCTCATCGGCGACGCGGTGGACAACGTCCCCAAGGTGCCGGGCATCGGTCCGAAGACGGCCACCGAGCTCATCCAGCAGTTCGGTGACGTGGAGACGTTGCTCTCTCGCCTGGATGAGGTGAAGAAGCCGAAGATCCGGGAGAACATCGCCTCGCACCGCGAGAGCCTCCTGCGCGCCAAGGTGCTCGTCACTTTCAAGACGGACCTGTCGCTGGACGTGCGCATGGCGGACCTGGCCCGCCGGCCGGTGGACGCGCAGCGCTCGCGCGAGCTGTTCACCGAGCTGGAGTTCTTCGCCCTCCTCAAGGAACTGCCCCAGCAGGACGGTGTCGCCGGGGCGCTCGAGGAGGTGAAGGAGAAGCCCGCGCCGCTGGCGGTGACGCCGCGGCTGGTGGGCGCGGACGCGGAGCTCGCCCAACTGGCTGGCGCCGTGCGCGAGGCGGGCGCCGTCACCCTGATTCCCGCTTACGAGGGCTCGCCTTTCGGCGCGAAGTTGGTGGGTCTGGGCGTGGCGCTGCCGGACGGGCAGACGGCGTATGTGCCGCTGCGGCACGCGCAGCTCGGCGTCACCCAGGTGCGGCCGGAGGCCTTCACCGCGGCCTTCCGCGAGGTGCTGGAGGACGCGGCGGTGAAGAAGGGCGGGCATGACCTCAAGGCGCTCAGCCTGGTGCTGGCCAACGACGGCATCACCCTGCACGGCGCGCACGACGACGTGGAGCTGCTCAGTTACCTGCTCAACCCGTCCCGCCGCGAGCACGCGCTGGTGGACCTGTCGCGCGAGCGGCTGAACACGGAGCTTCCGCTCCTGCCGCCCGCCGCCGAGGGCAAGCGCGGCAAGAAGGACCGCGCGCTGGCGGACCACACGGTGGAGGAGGTGGCCACCGGCTTCGCCATCCGCGCCGAGGCCGCGCGCCGGCTGGCGCCCGAGCTGTGGAAGGAACTGGAGGCGGCGAAGCTGGCGACGCTGGCTCGCGACATGGAGCTGCCGCTGTTGCCGCTGCTGGCGCAGATGGAGCGCAGGGGCGTGCTGCTGGACACCGCCGAGCTGTCGCGCACCTCCGTGAAGGTGGACGCCGCCGTCGAGGCGCAGGTGAAGGAGGTCTACCGGCACGCGGGCCGCGAGTTCAACATTGGCTCCAATCCGCAGCTGGTGGAGGTGCTCTTCACGGAGCTGAAGCTGCCCATCATCAAGCGGGGCAAGACGGGCCCGTCCGCGGACCAGGAGGTGCTGGAGAAACTGTCCGAGGAGCACCCGCTGCCGGGCGCCATCATCGAGTACCGCAGCCTGTCCAAGCTGAAGAGCACCTACCTGGACACGCTGCCCACGCTGGTGGCCGCCGACGGGCGCATTCACACCACCTACCACCAGGCGGCCACCGCCACCGGGCGCCTGTCGTCCACCGACCCGAACCTCCAGAACATCCCCGTCCGCACCGACCTGGGCCGGGAGATTCGTCGCGCCTTCGTGGCCGCGGAAGGGCACCAGCTGGTGAGCGCGGACTACAGCCAGGTGGAGCTGCGGCTGCTGGCGCACATCGCGGACGACCCCGTGCTCATCGAGGCCTTCCTCCATGACGAGGACATCCATACCCGCACCGCGGCCGAGGTGTTCGGCGTGGCCAAGGAGCAGGTGGACCGCGAGCAGCGCCGCGTCGCGAAGATGGTGAACTTCGGCATCGCCTACGGCCTGTCACCGCACGGCCTGGCGGCGCGGCTGGGCATTGCCCAGGACGTGGCCCGCGACATCATCGAGCGGTACTTCACGCGCTACGCCGGCATCC
The DNA here is from genome assembly GCF_010998615.1 of Myxococcus sp. CA023. Taxonomy (GTDB): domain Bacteria; phylum Myxococcota; class Myxococcia; order Myxococcales; family Myxococcaceae; genus Myxococcus. The sequence goes on from NZ_JAAEAH010000068.1 coordinate 52,434, forward strand.
GGCGCTACCTGGAGGAGACCGTCGATAGGGCGCGCAAGACGGGCTACGTGGAGACGCTCTACGGCCGCCGCCGCTACATGGCGGACCTGAACTCCAAGAACCGCGGCGTGGCCCAGGCCGCCGAGCGCGCCGCCATCAACATGCCGATTCAAGGCACCGCCGCGGACCTCATCAAGAAGGCCATGTTGGCGGTGGACGAGGCGTTGACGGCCCAGAAGCTGCGCACGCGGATGCTGCTGCAGGTCCACGACGAACTCCTCTTCGAGGCGCCCGACGCGGAAGTGGAGCAGGTGAAGGTGCTGGCGGTGAAGGCCATGTCCTCGGTGGCCGACCTGAAGGTGCCGCTCAAGGTAGACGTGGGCGCGGGGCGCAGCTGGGCGGACGCGCACTGACGCACGGGCAGGGTGGGGCGGCGCGAAAAAATACGGGAGGAGCGCCCACCCCCTGCCTCTTATACACATCTCCGAGCCCACGAGACTACG
>NZ_JAAEAH010000069.1 GCF_010998615.1 Myxococcus sp. CA023
CTCCCTCCCCCTCAACAGGGCCCCCATCCCTCTTATGCGTTCTACGAGGGCACCAGCGAGGTGCAGCGGATGGTGATTGCCCGCGAGACGTTCAAGCTGCTGGGCTGAAGTCCTGCACCTGGCCGCGCAACGTGTGCGCGGCCAGGGTGCCCTTACAGGGCTCCGTCCTACTTGCAGGCGGACGCGTCGGGGTGGTGGCCCCGGAGCTGCGTCAGGCCGTCGGTGCACGAGGCAGTGCAGGCCCTGGCCGTCTCGTCGCTCTTCCAGCAGGAACCGTCGGCGCCGAAGGTCGCTTCGGCGGTGGCCTGAATCTCGGGGGTCGTGGCCTTGATGCAGGCCAGGTACTTCTTGCACTCGGCGCTCTGCTCCGAGTCATCGCTGCCACATGCCGTCAGTCCCAACACCGCAACCGCCAGGATCATCGACTTGAACAAGGTTCCTCCGAATCAAAGGGGAATCTGTCGTCTACCTGACCGTGTGGGGTGAACTCAACCCTCCTTGAAGTTAGAATGACCCGTCGCAGAGGAGCCTCCGCCGACACATCATCCACTTCCAAGGTAAGCGCATTGTCCGGGGCCAGGCCCGCGCGGTGAGCAGAGCGTCCGTGACGGGGGCCTTGCTCACCGGAGGACACGAGGCTGCATCAGCCCACCGGAGTCCAGGTGGAAGAGACACCTGAGCCGGCGCTGGAGGTCTTCGCTCCAGGCCGGGGTTCCGGGCTCGTTCGTCTCCACGAAGACGTCGACCACCTCTACCTGGTCGGGGCGGGGACGCACCCCGGAGCAGGACTGCCCGCGGTGCTGTGCTCCGCCAGGATCGTCGACACAGTCATTCAGCAAGCCTTCGGCGACGCCTGAGAATGCAATCGTTTTCTTGAAGTGATGGCTGTGTTCGCCCATCGTGAATCCGCTTCGACGTGCCTCGAGGAGGAGACGATGAAGAGAACTCTATGGGTGTTGATGGGCATCCTGATCTTCATACCCATCAGGACCGATGCGCAGGTCGCCACACGTTGTGGAGACGATGACAAGCTTCTGCCGGATCAGGTGGTTGGCAGGAATGCATGGGCTCGCAAATGCGGATACATCGACGCCACGCGCGAATCGATGCTGAACTCCATCAGCTCATATCAAATCTTCAGCAACGGGTGCTTCAAATATCCTTGCGCGGGCCGCAATTCAAACTGCGCGAACTTCGTCCCGGCTTCGGCGTTCTCTCCCTGTGTCGCTGGCCTCATCAAGATCGGGACCTGCTACGCGGAGGCGCTGACGCCAGCGCGAGCTGAGGTTGTGCAGGCCTGCGGTCCGCCGGACCCTCACGAGCAAGCCGCCGGCGAGACGGCTCAGGGTCCGGGCCTCGTGAAATGGCCTGTTGAGCTGGGCGTCTGCGGGGACTTCATCTGCGGCGTGGGAGAAGACTCCCTCACGTGTCCCGAGGATTGTGGAGTTGCGGAGTACTGCGGGAATGGTGGGTGTGGCCTCTGGGAGAATGAAGCAACGTGTCCGGCGGACTGCCAGTGCGGAGACGGCATCTGCAGCGGCGACGAGAGCGTTGACCGCTGCCCGATGGATTGTGGCTGTCCCGCGCAGTGTGGAAATGGCGTCTGCAACAACAACGAGACCCCCTCTACCTGTCCCGCCGACTGCGGCACCCTCTGCGGAGATGGCGTCTGCAATGGCGGTGAGGACGCCTACACATGCTACCTGGACTGCGGAAGCTTCTGTGGCGATGGCATCTGTGGCTTGGGCGAAGACCGCTGGAGTTGCCCGAGCGATTGCGGGCGGCCTTGCGTTGGGAGGATCTGTCCAGTGCCGGAGATTCCGCTGTAGGCTGAGGACACGTCCCGGCCGGTCCACGGATGCGTTGTGTGGGCCGGCCGGGACACTCGGCCTATAGACCGCTGACGTCCACGTCCTCGCGGATGGACAGACGATAGGCGTCCGCCGCCCACTCATTCTGGAAGCGCACGGACCCCGTCAGGAAGCCTTCCGCGCTCATCACGTTCTCAGTCTTGTTGAGGCTCGCGGGCCGCACGTTCCACACCTGGCCCTTGAAGTTGAAGACGGTAACGCGAGACAGGATGAGGGTGAGGCCGTTCGAGCCCAGGAGCATGTCTCCCACCTTGAGGGTATGGGCCTTCACCATGGTGCCGTCGGCGAGGAGCATCGGGTGCTCGGACGTCACTTCGAGGTTGCGGCCGTCCGAGGACTGCAACAGGAAGATGTCCTCCTGCGTGTCTCCCGCCACGAACGAGCGAATGGCCTGGTCCCCGAAGGTCAGCGCGCCGAGCTGCGCGTCCGCGGTAAGCGCCGTCACGTGCGTCGTGCCCGCGGCGTAGGCGTCGGGCACCGGGAGTTGCCGGCCACCGAAGTCCACGCGCTGCGAGGGCGTGAAGCACCCCGCCACGCACGTCCCCAGTCGCGTCAGCCCGGCGATGCAGTTGGCGGATTCGTTGGCGGGGACGTGGAACCTGCACGACGAGCCCGCCGGGACGGCCGGGTACGAGTAGCAGCCGTTGGTGAACACCTGATACTCGGCGTACTCGTTCAGGTAGACCTCTCGCTCGGCGGTGATGAGGCCGCACTTGCGAGCCCACGCGTTGCGCCCGGCTGCCAGTTCCCGCGTGAGGAGCTGGTCGTCCTGGAAGCAGCGGGTCTCGAGCTGCGCGAAGGCGGTGCTGGACAAGGCTGCGGCGGTGACTGCAATCGCAATCAGAAGGTTCTTCTTCATGGTCGGTCCTTTGTTTGGCCTCTGGGAATGATGGGGCGCGGCGCTCACTGCACGCCCACGGCGCTCCAGGCATCGCGCACGGCGTTGACCGTGTCAGTGGGGTAGCGGTCCGCGGCGGCCTGGATGGTCAGGGCTCGGGCCTGGGCCATGGTGGTGTTGGCCGTGAAGTAGAACTGGTTCGCGTAGTAGAAGGTCTGCGCTGCGCGGTTCATCCCCACGCCTGACACGTTGATGGACGTCTTGTTCCGAGGGTGCGTGCCGCCCGTCACGAGCATCTTGAACGCGAGATTGGGGATGCCGGAGTTCCAGTGCACGCCGCCGTTGTCGGCAGTCCCGACGTAGCGCTCCGGGTAGAAGTCCCGGGAGGAGCCATCCCGGGTGGGGTTGTCCATGTAGCGGAGGGCGTCGCCCGACGTGCCCGGGGTCCAGATGTCCTCGCCAATCTTCCAGACGTCCGCGTCCACGGTGCCGCGCGCCCAGCTCTCGCAGATGGCCGCGGCGATGTCGGACAGGCTCTCGTTGAGGGCGCCGGACTCATTGCGGTACACGAGCCCGGAGTCGTACTGCGTGACCGCGTGCGTGAACTCGTGGGAGACGACGTCCAGATCGCGCCCCAGCTCGCCCGAGTTGAAGTTGTCCCCGTCGCCGAAGACGATCTGCCGGCCATCCCAGAAGGCGTTGACGTAGCGGCTGCCGTAGTGGACGGTGCTGGTGATGGTCGCGCCAGCGTCATCGAAGGAATCCCGCCCGAAGATGGTCGAGTAGCAGCGGTACGTGGTGCCGACGTGGTCGTAGTTGTCGTCGATGTGGCCATCACCGGTGGCGGCGCCGCCCTCCTGGCGTCGCAGCGTGCCGGGGAGGTTGCTGCCGTTGCCCGCCGAGTGGATCCGCCGGTTCTGCGCGGCGTGGAACTGCGGATGAACGTCGAGGACGCGCCCCGTCGCGGCGTCCACATAGACGGTGTCGCGCGCGGGGGCGTCGTCACGCTCGCCCTCGCGGACGAGCTCATAGGCCAGGAAGAGTGAGCCCTGGGCATCCAGGAAGTACACCAACTGGGTGGTTCCCATCGGCTTCATGTCAGGCAATCCCTTGACGGCCGCCGCCATCGCCGCGTCGGGAGAGACGCGCGAAAGCGAGCTCGGAGCCTGGGCGCCCCTGGCGGAGCCGTTCACCGCGAAGATCTGGCCGGACGTGTCGACATGGACGATGAGCTCTCCACCCACCACGCGCAGTCCCTCGCGCACCTGGTCATACCTGACGTGAGTCAGCCCCACCTCGTCCACGCGAGCGGAGCGGACGCGTAGCTCCTTGGGGCTCAGTCCGAACCGCGAGGCAACGCCTCCGAGCACGGGCCTGAGCGCCTGGTCCGCGGCGAGGGTGAGGTCCTGGCCGCGCAGCCCGGAGAGGGACTGCGGTGCGGAGATGGCCCCGAGCCGTCCCCGGATGATGGCGGAGCCATTGCTCAGCTCCATGTTCGCCTGCCCCATTTCCGACACATCCGCGGAGCCCGGGCTCCCCGCGTCGGGCAACTCACCGCACGCGGAACCGAGGGCAACGAGGCACACTCTCGCCAGACTGCGAGTCCAGTTTGTCGTCACGATGTTCTCCCTTGCTTCAGGTGGGGACTGCTCTGCTACGGCTCGAGGCCAGGACACACGAAGGGCGTGCCGTCCGAGACGGAAGACACCACCTGGCCTGAGTGGGGATGCCGCCCGGACACAACGGGCGGCTGCTGCGCGAGCGGACAACGCTCGCAACCGGTTCTGCTCAGAGGTGCCGCGTCAGTCGCTGGACCTCTTCATACGAAGCGCCCGACTCATGAAGCCCCGCGAGCAGCGCTTCGCGTAGCAGGCTTCGAAGCTTCGGGTTGTCCAGCCGCCCGAAGGCGTCGACCGCGGCCTGCCGGTCGATCTGGGCCAGTTTGAAGAAGAGGTCGTACTTCTCACCCACGAGCCCCTTCTTGGCGACGTCCGACAAGGAAGGGTCGATGGGCGAGGTCGCGAGGGCGAGCATTGCCGCACGGGCCGAGTCGTCCTCCGGTGCGAGCGTGTGGAGCAGATCGATCATGGCCATGCGATCCAGCACTGTCTCCGGACGTTGCTCGGTGAATCGGGTGTCATCAGGAAGCGCGGAGAGGCTGCGGGTGTCGGCGAGCGCGTCCTGTAGCGCCGCGACATTTTCCGCCCCGTGATTCGCCAGCTCTTGGATGAAGGCTTCCTCTCGGAAGAAGACGTTGAAGCGGCCCTCCCGATAGCTGCGCGCGGCCTTCTGGATGGCATCCCGGCGCGTCTCCTCGATGCCGGTATCGGGCGCCGGTGGTGTCGCCGCCTCACCTGGAAGCGGTCGCGTGAGGGGACGCAGCTCGCGGCCTGGCGGCGCGCTGGTGGGCACCGTGGCCTTGGCGGTGATGCGAGCCGGCTCCCCGGCCAGGGCGCCGCTGGAGGCGCCGGGGCGCGGCGGCATGCCATCATCGGGAGGCGGCGTTCCTGGCCGTCCTCGCATCAGCGCGGTGTAGAGCGCTGCCGCGGAAAGGATGACGAGAGCCACGGCGGGCGCTGCCCATCGGCCAGCAAACGCCTTGCGGCGGGGCTGAGCATTGCTTTGCATGAAGGCTCCTCGGATGGCCTAGAAGATCCAGTGTTGAGGGGGGGCTTCCAGGGGAGACAGGCTGGCATTGGCGTTCCAGCTCACGACCCGGTTCTCAGGGTCGACGCCAATCGATTTGACGTCTTCCTCGAACGGCACGGACACGGTGATGGTGCCCGTCGTGGGGTGCAGACCAAAGTCGATGGGCACGTCCAGCTCCTGGGTGTCGCCCTTCAGCCGGATCACCACCTTCGCCGGGTAGAGCTTCCCAGGTTGCAGGGCGGACTGCGTCACGGTCAGGCTCAGCTCTCCGTTGGCTCGAACTGCATCCGTCTGGAAGGTGGGCCAATCGGCGTCTCCCGTGCCGTAGACCCAGGCCTGGAAGTAGTCGCCCAGGTCTTCTCCGGAGGCCTGCTCCAGCGCGCCTTGCAGCTCTGCCACGCTGCGCGCACGGGGGGGCCCGGACAAGAAGTCCGTGATGGCGCGGACGATGGTCTCCTGGCCGCCTGGCAGCAGGTCCTCGAGCTGAACGAAGAAGATCATGGAGCCGGTGCCATACGTCTCTCCCGCGAACGTCAGGAACGGCACCGGATTGTCAGACGTCCCCGGGTAGTACATCGCGGTGCGCGCCAGGCGATCCCAGTGCGCGCGTGTCTTGGCGGCATCCGCAGGCCACTTCGACAGCTCGTAGACGTAGGTGAGGTACTCGGCGATGCCTTCCTTCCAGGAGAAGTCCGTGGCATGCGCCATGGTGATGCGGTTGCCCGCCCACTGATGGATGATCTCATGCATGAGGACGTGACGCGTCATGTTCGCGTACTCCCTGTTGGGGAGGTCGGGCAGGGTGTCACGCAGGATGATGTTGGCGGGGTGTTCCATTCCCAGCCAATGCGTCGGCGCGCCTGCGATGCGCAGCTCCTGGCCATACGGAAGCGGTCCCAGGAGATTCTTGGCCCACCTCAGAAAGTCGGTCATCTCCGGCTTGGAGAGTGACCGGGCGAGCCGCCCACTCTGGGTTTCGAAGAAGATGAGCTTCGTTCCATCGACATTGAGCCACTCGGTGCGGTTCCAGCCAGGGTTCGAGGCGATGGCGAAGGCCGAGTAGGTGGGCGCCGGCGTCTGTAAGAGCTCACACCGCGTATGGGTTTGGCTCACCTGCGTCCGTTGTCCCGGGCACAGCGTGAGCTCGCCGCGGGCGTGGGTCACGTCGAGCACGAATCTCGCCTGGCTCGCGGGGGAGTCGTCGCACAACCCGAAACGATCACACTGCTCGACCCAGCCCAGCAGGTACGAGAACACCGTGTTGTCGCGAGCTTGCGTCCGGGTGAAGCCTACCGGTGTGAAGTCGTAGGTTTGCTCCGGGACGAGGAATCGGCCTTCGAGCATGATTTGTCCCGCATAGAGCGAGGGGCCACAGATGCGGAGCGAGCCGCCATCCTGCTCGATATCGACGGGCGCTGCCCCGTTCCAGCGGAGGTCGCTGATTCCCGTGGGGGCATCCAGGGTGACGCAATCCCCGCCCGGGGGCGCGACGTTGAGATTGAGCTTGGAGTGCGCCTCGCGCGTGCCGAGGTTGAAGGCGTAGTGGTACTCCTGAACGTCCGTTGGAATGTCGCCAGGCAGGACGATGCTGCCCCCTGAATCCTGGATCGGGACGAGGGCGTTCCTATCGCTATCGCAGCCCACCACATTCATGAAGAGCGGGGCCACCACCAGGGTGACACGCAATCCGCGAGTCATGCAGGAAGGGAAGAGCGTCTGAGGCACAGGTGTACTCCAGGAAATGCGCCGGGTGGCGTGCGCCACGCCGGCGCGGAATGCATGCATGCAACCGTCTCGCCGTCAGGCGGCGCTGACGGCGGACAGCATGCGATGAGAAGGGGATGGGTCAGAGTCCGTCGACGTCGAGCGCTTCGCGAACCGTCAACCGGAAGTAGTCATTGGCCCACTCATTCTGGAAACGGACGGAGCCGGTCATCAGCCCCTCCACGTCCAGAACGTTCTCCATCTTGACCTTGCTCTGGGGCTTGACGTTCCAGACCTTGCCCGTGTAGCGGAAGACAGACACCTGGGTCAGATCGACCTTGCGGCCGTCGACCCGAAGCAGGGTGTCGCCCACCTTGAGCGTGTTGGCGCGGACCATGACGCCATCGCCGTTCACCATGGGGTGTTCGGACGTCACCTCCACCTTGTGGCCATCCGCCGTTTCGAGGACGAAGATGTCTTCCACGGTGTCGCCCGCCACATAGGATTGGATGGGCTGCTCGGCGAAATCCGGCCGCAATAGGGTTGCATTCTGGGTGAGGGCCGTAACGGACGTGACGCCCCCTTGGGGTGCATCCTCGATGGGCCAATACCTATCGTCGAACCGAAGCTCTTCGCGGGCGGTATAGCATCCCACCACGCAGGTTCCGAGGAGCGCTGGCGTGAAGGTGAGGCAAGGCGCCGACTCGGTGAGAGGGACGCGGAAGGTACATGCAGTCCCGGTCGGGTGATTGGGGTACATGTGGCAACCATTGGCAAAGATGACGTAGTCGCCAAATGAGTTGTAGCCCGCTTCACGCCGGGTATCGATATAGCCGCACTTTCGCGCCCAGGCGTTGCGGCCCTGGGCGTCGACTGGATTGATGATCTGGTCGTCGTTGAAGCATCGGGTCTCGACTTGCGCGAGAGCGGACGAAGACGCTGATAGGAGAGCGACGAACACCAGATGCGCGAATTTGATTCTCACGTGAGCATCACCCCTTTGTGTAGGTGCCGAAGCACCGGCACATCCTATAATCCCGATCTTCACTGGGAGTAAATAGGAATTGCGCCTGGGAGTGTTCGTTCGTGCGCTGGTGTTGTTGTATGTTGTTTGTTTGGAAATTTTCAGGAAAGCCCATCAGGGATGGTACTTAGAACGGCTGTCTTTGTTTGGATGGCCTGGTCCAATGACTGGCTGGCCGTCGTGCCGCGGGCGGCAACGCTGTGGTGCCTTCTCAGCCCCTCGTCGAAGCGTTGAACGCGAAGCGAGGTGAGGCGGGGCGCTCACACCCGCCTCACCTGCGCGGGAAGTGCGGGTACACATCCTCTTCGAGCACCTTGCGCAGCTTGGGGAAGTTCAGGGCCTACTCGTCACGTCGACGCAGTAGGGCGCCTCGTTGCCCGGTGGCTGGCCCTCCAGGAGGTCCGGGAGTCCCGGGGGCAGGAAGGTGGTGTGCAGCGTCATCCCGATGTCGAACTGGGGGCTGCCCAGCCGGCAGATGGGCCCTTCGCTCCTTTCCGCACCGGGTGCGATGGGTACTGCTGAAGGCGAAGGGGCTGCTCTCGGACGTCCTCACCCTTTTCGGCTCGGCCTTGCAAGTAACCCCTCACGACCATGCGCTGGTGCCGGAAGGTGTCTTCTTGCCGGGGGAGGGCGGCGTGCGCTTCGAGGCGTTGCCGCCGCCCACGCAAGGTGAGGTGGAGCGGCTGCTAAGGGTGGTGCGTCACCGGGTGCTGCGCCTGCTGGAGAAAAGAGGGGCCCTGCCCGCGCAAGGGCCTGAGGACGCGCTGCAGGCGTACCAGGCGCACTCCCTGCAGCAACGGCTGCGCTGGACGGAGGTGGACGTCCGGCGCCCTCTCAACAAGCAGCCGCGGTGCGCCTTGCTGGAGGGTTTCTCCCTGCACGCCAACACGCACCTGCATGCCAACGAGAGGCAGGGACTGGAACGGCGATGCCGCTACGGGGCGCGCGGTGCGCTGGCGCTGGAGCGGCTGTCACGAGCGGAGGACGGCCGCATCGCCTATCGGATGAAGCGCCCGCAGCCGGACGGCACCACGCACCACCTCTTCACCGGGTTGGAGTTGCTGCGTCGCCTGGCTGCGTGTTCCGGGGCATGCCGAGCACCGATTCCGGAGCAAGGTGAGCACCGATTCCGGAGCAAGGTGAGCAGCGATTCCGGAGCAAGGTGAGCAGCTGTTCCGGGGATGCCGAGCAAGCATTCCGGGCATGGCGAGCACGGATTCCGGGGATCCCGAGCAGGCACTCCGGGCAAGCCGAGCACCCGCGGCGAGGGGGGGCGGTCGGCAAGAGCGTTGACGGCACTGGGCAGCAACAGGCCACTCCGCCCTCCTGATTCGGAGGTGGAGATGGCGGCAGAAAGGCTGTCCATGCGGAAGTTGAGAGAGCTGTTCCGGTTGAGGCTCAAGAGGCGCCAAGAGGTCCAGGCCCCTGCTACGCACCTGAAGGGAGCGCGGTCTGGGCAGGCGTGTACCCCAAGGGGGGGCGCGGCCTGTCCACCGGACGGGAGCATCACTCGGGCGGCCCCGTCAGCGGCCCTCTTCGGCCCCTCTGCACCCTCCCTCCCGCTCAACAGGGCCCCCATCCCTCTGATGCGTTACGGCTGCACCGCGAGGATGCGCCAGTCGTTCACATCAACCGCATAGGTGGCGCCCACGTCCAGGATGGGGGCCGTGGCGATGTCGCATGCATCCGGGTTCGGGAGGATGCTGACGAGCACGACGCCCGGCGAGGCGGGTGCCGCGGCGACCACGTAAGACTCGCGGCGGTTGAGGCACTCGTAGAGCGGCGTGGCGTCGCTGGGCAGCTTCCGGTCCCATGGGAGGTAGTCCTCCATGGCGAGCTGGATGGCGCGCAGGGTGGTTCCGTTGATGACCTGCCGTCCCTCAGTCGGAAACTCGAGCGGGATTTCGACAGCGGCAGCCTCTTCCGGCGGGGCGTGGACCGGGCGCGGCGGCTTCTGGAATAGGGCGCATGCCGGGAGGATGCAGAGAAGGGGCAGCAGAACGCGCTTCATGGGGCCTCCGTGCGGGCCACGAATCCGAATGTGTATCGACACGCTTAGCCCTCAGTCATCCACCGCAGTGACGAACCCGAGGCCCTTGTCCTCGTGCTTGATGATGCCCACCAACTTCCAGCGCTTGCGTTGTCGGAGGTAGACCTCTCCGGGTTGCTCGCTGCCGAGATTCGGCACCAGTTTGGTGATGGTGCAGGCGCGGTCGAACTGGATGCGGATGCTCCAAATCTGCATCGCCGCGAAGCGGTCCGTGGGCGACATGGACGACGGGGACCACGGATGGCTGTGGAAGTCCCCGAGCACAATCGCCCGGCCTCTGTCGTCGACGACGTAGCGCGGGGGGATGCACGTCTTCTTCTTCGACGGGCCCACGGGGACAGGCTCACCCAGGGGGGGAGGGCATGCTGGCGTAGTAGATGCCGTCTCCCAACGAGTAGATGGCGCCGCAGTACTCTTGCCCATAGTCGCGCTCCATCGCGCGCGGCAGCTCCATGACGGCAGGGCAGAGTTGGTCGATGACCTCGTCCACGTCGGTTGACGGGGTGATGGCTTCCCATGGGCCCCGCACGTGGACGTGTTGCCCTGAGCGCCAATAGTCCCGCGTACCGCTCGGTTCAGGCGCCCCGGCGCAGCCAATGGCCATGCCGAGCGCTGCGACGCGTCCCAGCCGAGCTGCTGTCATGGACCCCTCCTGTCCGAAATCAGGAATTGGAGTCCATATAGGGCAAACCACTACGTCAGGGCAATCCTGTTTGCCGCTTTGGGAGGGTTTCCATCCAAGGGGCATCAGGCCGGGCCGGCAGGCCCCAGGCAACGGTGCTCGCGCGGGAAGAAGGGGCGTCCTTCCCGCGCGGGTGGTGCCGGATGTCGGCGCCGTAAGAACAGCCCCGTCGGAGCACCCTGCCCGGCGGGTGTGGCGGAGGCAGGCGAGAAGCCGCGCCTGGTGCCTGCCTCCTCCACGACACTTCAGCCGTCGTGCAGGCCCAGCGCGCAGATGGCTGGCTACCGGAATCATTCACGTGAGCATGGCCTCGGCGAAGGACACACCGGAGCAAGGCCCGGTCTGGAGCCGCTCGGGGGATGTCGGCCTTCAGGAGTGCTCGGCAAGCCCGTTCAACGTGGCCAAGTCCTCGTCGCTCAGGACGATTGAGGCGCTCGCGAGGTTCTCCCTGAGGTGCGCGATGGAGGACGTTCCAGGAATGAGCAGCACGTTGGGCGAGCGACGCAAGAGCCACGCGAGCGCCACCTGCATCGACGTAGCCCCGAGCCGGGCGGCAACCGTGTTGAGCGCGCTGGACTGCAGCGGTGAGAACCCGCCGAGCGGGTAGAACGGAACGTACGCGATACGGAGCGCGGCGAGTTCGTCGATGATGGCGTCATCATTGCGGTGCGTCAGGTTGTACTGGTTCTGCACGCACACGATGTCCGTGAGCTTGCGTCCTTCCGCGATCTGCGCGGCAGTGACGTTGCTCAGGCCGATGTGTCGAATCAGCCCACGTCGCTGAAGTTCGGCGAGCACGGTCAGCGGCGCTTCGATAGAGCCCTCCGCTGGGCCATAGGCGCTGAACATCGCGCGAAGGTTCACGACGTCGAGCACGTCCAGGCCGAGGTTGCGCAGATTGTCGTGAACCGCGCGCTCGATGTCGGTGGCGGAGAAGGCGGGCTCCCACGACCCCGATGGGCCGCGCACGGCGCCGACCTTCGTGGCGATGACGAGGCCCTCGCGATACGGATGCAGCGCCTCGCGGATGAGCTCGTTCGTGACATGGGGACCGTAGATGTCGCTCGTGTCGACATGGTTGACGCCTTGAGCGATGGCCCCTCGCAGCACGGCGACGGCGGCCTTGCGATCCTTGGGAGGTCCGAAGACGCCGGGGCCGGCGAGTTGCATGGTGCCGTAGCCCAGACGACGAACGGTGTGAGAGCCGAGGTGGTAGCTATCTACGATGTGGGGGGCGGTCATGACGAGGTCCTTTGAGGATTGACTTCGTCACGAACCTTACGAGAAGCCCTCTGCGCGACAATCCACTGCAGTCTGCACGGGCTGTACGATAATCTGCACAGTTGATGGATGACCTCGCAGACCTCACCGCGTTCTTGACGGTCGCCCGTGAGGGCGGCTTTCGCAGCGCCGCCCGTACGGCGGGCACAAGCGCGTCGCGCATGGGCGACGCGGTTCGTCGGCTGGAAGCCCGGCTCGGAGTTCGGCTGCTCCATCGCACCACGCGCAGCGTCACACCCACCGACGCAGGAGCGCGCCTGATCGAGCGGATCACTCCGGCGCTCGGTGAAGTGCGCGCGGCGCTGGACGTGGTCAACGATTTCCGCGTTCGGCCCGCCGGTCGTCTGAGGCTCAACGTGCCGACCGCCGCTGCACGGCTCGTCCTTCCTCACCTCGTACCGCCCTTCCTTGCGAAGTACCCCGACATCTGCCTCGAGGTGACCGCCGAGGAGCGTATCGTCGACGTGGTTGCCGAAGGCTTCGACGCTGGCGTCCGCTACGAAGAATCGCTCGAAAAGGACATGGTGGCAGTTCCCATCGGTCCGCGCGTTCAGCGGTTCGCCGCAGCCGCGTCACCCGCGTATCTTTCTCGTCGTGGTCGTCCCACACACCCACATGAACTGCTCGAACATGATTGCTTGCGATGGCGCTTCACGAACGGGCCGCTGCACCCGTGGGTATTCGAACGAGACGGCGAGACGATCAAAGTCGACCCGAAGGGCCCGCTGATCGCCGGTTTCGGTGGCACCACGGATCTCGCTGTGGATGCAGCTGTGGCGGGTAGCGGGATCATCTATCTGTTCGAGGATTGGCTACGTCCCTTCCTCGACCGAGGAGCGTTGGTTCCCGTACTCCAATCGTGGTGGCTGAGCTTCTCCGGACCCTTTCTCTACTATCCCAGTCGTCAGTACCTGCCGACGCCGCTGCGTGCCTTTGTGGACTTCGTCAGGTCGATGCAGTCGACGCAGCCGCGAACTCGTCGACATTACGAACGTTGAATTTGTACCGCACCTGCCGACGGCGGACGGGCGCGCTCGCCATTTCATGGAGATTTCCTTCATGACCTCGATTTCGAGGTCCCTTTGGCCAGCAGCTTCTTCAGACGCGCGTTCTCCTTCTCCAGTTTCTTGAGCCGCGCCGCATCACTGGCTTCCGGCGAGCGCGTTGAGTTGGGCCTGCGGGGCTACTTCGGCTTCTCCTCGTTCGCGAACATCCCGTGCTCCTTCCATCACGTCTCGGGGGGGCCACGGAACTAGGCCCTCTCAGTTCAACGTGCAAATGGGAATCACGGGGGCTGAGCTGAACAGGCACCGCTACCCATCGGACGGCCGCGGTGCCAGGGTGCGTTGACAATGATGCGCGCGACCGTCCTCCGGAGTGTATGCCGCCGGGGCCGACGCGGCTTACTTCACCTCGGTGCGCCGGAAGAACACGTCCGTGTTGTCGTCCGACAGGTCCTCCAGCCAGCCCACGTAGCCGTTCTTTCCCCCCTTGGATGAGAGGACCCGTGGGGTGGAGGACCGCACGGGGGAGTCGCTCAGGTTCTTGATGGGCTCGAAGGAGTCACCGAAGTCGCCGCTGGCTCGGTAGAAGATGTCGGTTGGGCCCGGCGTGCTGTCTTCCCATGCGACGCGGAGGAACTCGTCCTCGGCGGAGAGGCTGACGGCCCCGGAGTCACCGGAGCTCTTGCTCAGGTTCCGGGCCTTGGCGAACGAGTCGCCGCGGTCGTCGCTGATACGGAGAAAGATGTCGAAGTTCCCGGGGCCATTGTCCTGCCACGCCACGAAGACGTGTTGGCCTGAGATCTCGAGGTCCGGGTCGAGCGCCAGGCCCGCCCCGTCGCTCAGGACCACGGCCGGCTCGAAGGTGGCCCCCCGGTTGCGGCTGCACCGGTAGACAATGTCACAACGGGTGGGGAAGAAGTCATTACACTCTTCCCAGACCACGTGGACCTTCTGGTCTTTCACCGCGATACGGGCGCGCTGTGACGGCTGGAGAGGGCCCTGGGTGGCGCTGAGGTTGATGAGGGGGGCGAAGGTACGTCCCTCGTTGGTGCTGCGGCGGAAGCGCACGTCGGGAATGTCATCCACTCCCGCGTCATCTCCGACCAGGAACACTCCGTTGTTCGACGCGACGATTTCCGTGACGCCAATCTCCTGGCCATTGTCGATGGTCAGCGTGGGGCCAAAGCTCTGGCCCCGGTCGTGGCTCGCCCGGAAGAGTTGGTCGACTGACTCCTCACCGGTCGAGACGCCCCACGTCACGTACACGTCGCTGTTCTCCGCCGCGAGCCGGGGCGTGAAGCCACTGGTGCTGAGTGTCAGGGCCGGCTCGAACGTCCTGCCGTGGTCGTGGCTCGCGCGGAGCTGGATGCCCTGCTCGCTCCAGGCGACGTAGACCTTCTTTCCCTCCGCGAACACGGACGGGAAGAAGGCGGGCGTGATGCCGCTGCTCAGAAGCTGGGTCGGGCTGAAGCTCTTGCCCCGGTCCGAGCTCCTCCGCAGGAAGACGCTGGTGATGCCCCCGGCCGGAGTGTCACTCCAGACGACATAGACGTCGTTTCCTGAGACGGCTATCTCGTACTCGAAGTTGAAGGTCGGTGTGTCGCTCAGGTTCAACACCGGGCCGAACTTCTCCTCGAACCGTCTCGGACCTTCATGGGCCACCGCCCCAGAGGACAACAGCAACCCTCCGAATAACCAGACCCAGGCT
Organism: Myxococcus sp. CA023; assembly: GCF_010998615.1. Taxonomy (GTDB): domain Bacteria; phylum Myxococcota; class Myxococcia; order Myxococcales; family Myxococcaceae; genus Myxococcus. The sequence goes on from NZ_JAAEAH010000069.1 coordinate 14,812, forward strand.
CCTCGCCCCACCGCGCTCGTCAGACTCGCCATGTTCGCTTCCCCATCTCCTACGCTTGCTGGGGAGGGGTAGTTTCTGGGGCCGAGCCGTGACACTGCTCGCGGGCGCTGTTCGGTTGGCGGTGGCCAACAATGAGGACCCATTCGCTCCTCGGTGAGCCAACTCTTCTTTCCGGCCGGCCCATCTCCTGGCCGCGAGGACTCGCGGGACTGCTGGTCCGAACTTCAGGGAGCAGACCACTCCAGCATGGCGTGCACCCCACCGGGGCCGTCAGGGATGCCAGCACCCGCCTGCGTCCTCCACACAGAGAGCAGGCGAAGACCTCTCGCGCGAAACTACGGCGCGGCAGCCTCGCCCGATCCAGTCGCAGCGCGCTTCTTCGCCTCCGCCTCTACCACCGTCTGCAGGTTGGCGAAGCCCAACTCGAAGTCCTTGCCCACCATCGCATCCATGTCCACGAACATGCATATCGCCTTGGCGATGAAGCTGTTGGTGCCGCTCATGCTCCAAACGACCTGGGTGCCGCCCTCCACGGGCGTGAAGGTAAAGGTGGTGGTGCTGGTGGCGGCAAAGGGCTTGATGAACTCCAGCTTGATGCGGGCGAACTCGTGGGGCTTGCTCTCATCGAGGGTCATCCGACCCTCGCCCACGTCGTCATTGCCCTTCCATGTATAGACGGCGCCGGCACCGGACTCCGCGCCGGAGTACGTCCTTTTCATGTCGGGGTTGGAGCGGCTGCTGAGGGTGGTGCGTCACCGGGTGCTGCGCCTGCTGGAGAAAAGAGGGGCCCTGCCCGCGCAAGGGCCTGAGGACGCGCTGCAGGCGTACCAGGCGCACTCCCTGCAGCAACGGCTGCGCCGAGCGGAGGACGGCCGCATCGCCTACCGGATGAAGCGCCCGCTGCCGGACGGCACCACGCACCACCTCTTCACCGGGTTGGAGTTGCTGCGTCGCCTGGCGTCCCTGGTTGCCTGAGCCTCGGGCAAACCTCACGAGGTTCCACGGCGTCTTCGCTCCAGGCGCCAAACTGCGGCCATTTCTGGTCCCTCGAGCAGGTGCGCAGGAGGCGAGCGCGGGGCTTGAGGCATCGGCCAGGAAGGAGCGGCTGAAGGAGAGGACACCGCGAGTGGACTTTCGCAGAGTTGCTCAGGAGGACGTTCGACTTCGAGGTGTTCGCCTGCGTGAGGTGTGGAGGCAGACTTGAGGGTCTTGGCGTACGTGAAGGGGGCCCCCGGGGTGCGGGCAATTCTGGAGCACCTGGGCTTGCCGACGGCATGTGCGAGGAGACCGGGTTTGGGAGTAGCCCGCATGACCCGCACTCAGGCGGATCCGCTCGAGGTCGGCCACCGAACCCCGCACCCTGCTGGATCCAGCCCAGGTTGAGCCCGAGGGCGAGGTTCCACGGTCGGTTTCCGGTGACTGGCATCGGCGGCCCTCCTCCCTGGGCGCAACGATGCGCACGCTGCTCGGACAGGGACAGGCACACGGAGGGGCCCAACTCCGGCTCAGGAGGTCAGGAGTGACGGAGGGCTCTGGCGCGTTGAGAGATGAGCCCCCGCGCGAAGGCGCTGCCGTCGCCCGGCCAGGCTCCCTGTGTCCCCATTCTCATGCCCGATCCCCGATCCGCTCTCGTGAACTCCTCTCCAGACGCCATCTCCATTGCCGACGGCCCGGCGAGACTCTCGCCTCCCCGCCCGCTGGCTCATGCCTCGGTCCTCTTCGCGGAGCCCCTGCCCGGCCTCGCGGAGGCTCCAGGCGCGTGGCTCTCGAGACTGGGCCTGGCAGAGCTGGGCTTCACCGTGGAGGTCGGCCAGGAAGTCCGGCTCACGAACGGCCGGCACACCGTGCGTGTCTTCAGGGGAAACGACCCCCTGCCCCGTGAGGGCCTGGACCTGCGGCAGTTTCCGAACCTTCCACGGGAGGGCTGCTACCTGACGCTCGCTTCCGGCATCTCCCCGCGTCAGGGCGAGGAGCAGTCGATGCGAGGCGGCGCCAGGCCGGACCCATGGGCAGAGGACGGTGTGATGCGCGTCTTCTCGCTGTTGGTCTCACGCCTTGCCCTCAACGGCACAGCGGTGGTTTTGCACCAGGCAGGCTCGCTCGTGAAGGACGCCAGGATCTTCGCTCGGCTGCTCCGGGGGCTGGCCCACCCCGACTACCGTCCGTTCCGCGCCTGGGTCGATCTCTCCCGCCGCCAGGGCAGCCGCTACCTTCAGCTGCGCGGCCTGGAGAGCTTCGGGCTGCCGGATCTCCAGCTCGCACCGGAGGAGTGGGACACGTGGGAGACGTCGCGTGGCCGGGAGGCCCTGTACTTCGCCGCCTATCGCATGGTTCGTGAGAACCGCCCGCTCTCCGCGGATGAGGTCCTGGAGGTGCCGCTGGGCGTGCAGCCCGGCTCCTGGCCCGAGCCATTCGGCGGAGACACCATGAGCTACCGGGTTCGCGCCGGCGAGCCTTCCAGCCTGATGCTCGAGCGCCTCTCGGATGCCGCGGAGCCCTTCACCCGCTGGGCGCGGGCGTCGGCACCGGGCAAGCCGTTCTCCTCGAGCGTGGGCGTCAATACGTACCAGGCCCTCTTCCGCCATGCCCTGGAAGGCGCCTTGCCGGGCGACACCATCGCCCAGATTGCACCTCCGGCCTCGCAGGCGCTTCCCCCGCATGAGGTACTCGTGCGCACGCGCCTGGGCCAGAGCGGCTTCACGGTCGTCACCAATGGCTTCGGCCGGGTGCCGCAGGCGAGCGGAAAGCGGGATTCAAGTGCCACCCATGAGGAACTGGCGGCGTGGATGGACTCGCACAGCCCGGAGCGCGCCCTGGCCCTGTCGGCGCTGGGGACGCTGAAGCAATCGAACGAGGGCAGCCAGCCGGCCTGGGCGCCGGGCGACATCGCCGTCGTCTCCGACCCGCTCCTGGGGCTGCGCCACTTCGTCATCGCACAGGGGCCCGCCGTGCCCTTGCCTCCAGGCTCGCCCGTGAACCTGCTTTGGGTCATCCCCCTGCTCGCGGCCGAGTTCGAGATGGTGCGGCGGGCCGGCCCCCTGCACTGGGCCAACCAGCTGCTGAAGGACCCGTCCCGCAGGACGGAGCTGGTGCAGCGCTGGAGCCTGGGCGCGAACTGACGCTCCCAGGCCCGCCCGCGCGGTACTGTGTAACCGTCCGGGCAATGACGTGACGTGAGCGGTTGCCGACGGACGAGGACCGTGGTCGACGCACGCCGCGAGGATTCAGAGGCTGGGCTGGAGGGGTGAGTCGGGCGGGTCGGCGACGCTTCGCCGTTTCCACTCGTGGGGCAGCAGCTCGCCGATGCGTGAGTTGGGATGTGTCTGCACGCGCAGCAGGACGTCGGCGACGAATCTCCCGTGCGGGTGCCTCCTCCGCCTTCCGGGAGGCTCTCTCCCGGCGCTTCTGCCGCCGCTGGCGTCGTCGCCACCTCCACCGGCAGCAGGCGAACCGCTTTGCCATTCTCGCCTTGCTGTCGTCGACGCCGGTACACCCACGACTGCAACGTGCTCAACCGCACGCCTCGATGCTGGGAAAACTCCTTCTGCGTCAGTCCGCTCGCCTCGAAGGCTTCAGCGACCCGGAACCACTCCTGCTTCTCCACCGGCTTTGACATTCCCGCCAGGGGCCTCGGCGCCGACTCCTCACTCAATGCCTCTCAGCACGTTCTTGGCCGGACGGATACGGTACTTTGGACGGATTGCTTTTCCGGAGCGCGGTGCCCAATGCTTCCGGCGGCTTCTGGCAACGAATGGGCCGGGACCGCTCAAAGGAGGAGAACTGCAATGGCAAACATTACCGTTTTTACCAACGAAGACTTCGGTGGTGCACAGGTCGATCTGCCGCCTGGCAACTACACCCGGGCCCAACTGGAGGCGCTGGGCATCGAGAACAACACCATCAGCTCGGTGAAGGTGCCGCCTGGCGTGAAGGCTGTCCTCTTCAAGAACGATGGTTTCACCGGCGACCAGATCGAAGTGGTGGCCAATGCCGAGGAGCTGGGCCCGCTGAACAACAACGTCTCCAGCATCAGGGTCATATCCGTGCCCGTGCAGCCCAGGGCCAGGTTCTTCTACAAAGAGCAGTTCGATGGCAAGGAGGTGGACCTGCCTCCTGGCCAGTACACCCAGGCCGAGCTGGAGCGGTACGGCATCGACAACAACACCATCAGCTCGGTGAAGCCGCAAGGCCTGGCGGTCGTCCTATTCAAGAACGACAACTTCTCCGGCGACACGCTGCCCGTGAATTCCGACGCCCCGACCCTGGGCGCGATGAACAACAACACCTCCAGCATCAGAATCTCCTGACGCTGGCACGCCGGCATTCCAGGTGACGGTCCCTGCCGCGGGGGCCGCCCCCCTTTCGAGCCCCAGAGACTCTCGAATCACTTGCATCCACGATGGCAGGGTGCGGCCCCACCCCCACTCGGTGACTCCACTCACGCTCACGGCCGAGCTGGTGCCCTGATCGTCTGAACGCGCTCGCCCCTCCAGTCGAAGACGGCGAGCGCACGCGCCACGTCCGCGTACCAGGGCAGCCCTGGTATGTCCTCGGGCACCAGCGCGCCGATGATCGAGCACTGAGAATGGAGAGAGACCTGCCAGGAAAAGCAGCGGTGCCCTCCACGCGGCGTTGCGAAGGCGAGATGGAAATTCCACGGACGCCATTCACTCAGGCAGGCGTGCGGTAGCAACTCAGAAGAGGGGAAGGATGCTCCGCTCCTGGCCGGACTCCCGGCGGGCCATGCAGGCGGCAACGCATCGTGCCCGTGATGCTCTTTCCAGTCATGGCGCCCACCTTCAGCGGAGGAGGGGCCATGTACTTCCAGGCCATCAAGACCGAGGGCCTTGCCCAAATCACCTACATCCTGGGCAGTGACGGCGAGGCGCTCGTCGTCGACCCCCGGCGTGATATCGACATCTACCTGGACGTGTTGCGGCGGCAGGAGTTGCGGCTGCGCTTCGTGCTCCAGACGCACCGCCAGGAAGACTTCGTTGAGGGCACTTCCGCGCTTGCCCGCTTTGCAGGCGCGCAGGTGGTGGCTGGCCGGCACCCCATCACCGGCCATGCCGACGTGCGGATGGGCGAGCGAGAGCGGCTACACCTGGGGGCCTTGACGCTGGTGGCGCTTCATACGCCGGGCCACACTCCAGAGAGCATGAGCTGGGCCGTCTACCTGGATCCCCACCATGCCCAGGCTTGGGGCGTCTTCACGGGCGACGCACTCTTTGCTGGAGAGACAGGGCGCACGGACCTGGCTGCGCCAGAGCGGGTCTACGAGAATGCCGCGCTCCTCTTTGATTCGCTCCATCAGAAGGTACTGCCCCTGGGCGACCAGACACTGGTCTTCCCGGCCCACGGAGCAGGCTCGGTGTGTGGCAGCGGCATCGCGGACAGGGAGTTGACGACACTGGGCTTCGAGCGCCTGCACAACCCCGTGTTCACCTCCAGCCGGAGCGACTTCATCCAGAGCAAGGTGCAGGAGCGGCTTCACCGGCCTTCGTATTTCTTGCGCATGGAGGAGGTGAACATACGCGGTGGCGTGCCACTCTCCGCGGGTTCATCCGCCATCCCCTTCCTGGAGCCGAAACGCTTTCAGTTGGCAAGTCACAGTGGCCTTGTCCTGGACGTGCGTGAGCCCGAGTCCTTCGCTGGGGGGCACATCCCGGGCTCGCTGAATGTCTGGATGCAGGGGTTGTCCGTGTTCAGTGGACAGATGGTACAGCCGGGCACACGGCTGTTCCTCGTCCTGCCTGCGCACGCGGACTCGAAGGAGGCCGTGCTGGCCCTGGCCCGCGTCGGCCTCGACCAGGTGGAGGGCATTCTCACGGGGGGATTCGGGGCATGGCGCAACGCGGGGTTGCCTATCAAGAGCAGCGGCACGCTGACGCCCGAGGCGCTCTTTTCCCAGTGGGAGGGCTTCCAGGTGCTCGACGTGCGCGAGCGCTCGGAGTTCGAGCGTGGCCACATTCTGAGCGCACGACATGCGTATGTGACAGAGCTGGAGGAGTGCCTCTCCGAACTGGGACTGCGCGAGGACCATCCGGTCGCGGTGGTGTGCAGCACGGGCCACCGCTCCGGACTTGCCACGAGCATCCTGCTCCGCAACGGCTTCCAGCAGGTCTCGAACGTGCTGGGCGGCATGTCGGCATGGCGGCGGCTGGAACTTCCGGTGCGGACAGGCCCGTCGTCGGAGGCCGAGGTCGAACAAGCAACGCGCTCCATGGGGGCAGAGGAGCAGGACGCTTCTCCACCGTCGCCTTCGTGAGCCGTCAACGATGTTGTCGTCGGATGGGGGCATCTCCACTTCGGGCGCGGGAAGGAGGCGGTCGTGGAGTCAGGTACGCATCAATTCGAACCGCACGTCAGTGAGGTTCAACTCCGCATCTCAGGCACGGGACTCCCGGAACTCTTCGAGGAGGCCGGGTATGCGCTCGCGGAGCTCATGCTCGGAGAGGCACCGTTGCCGCAGCCCTCGCCAGAATCGGCGGTGGTGCGCGTCGCGCTCGTGGCGGCGGACACCGAGGCCCTGCTTGTCGACTGGCTCAATGAGCTCATCGCCCGCTCGGACCTGACGAAGCGCGTCTACACGGACCTCGTGGTGGACGAGCTCCAAGAGCGGTCGCTGCGCGCCCACATTCGCGGCGTCTCGCCTCCCGTGCTGAAGACCGCTGTGAAGGCCGCCACCTTCCATGGCCTGGAGTTGCACGAGCACGACGACGGCTTCACGGCCACGGTCGTCCTCGATGTCTGAGACCATCCCCCTGTCATGAGGCAAGCATGGAGACACTTCCCGAGGTCCCGCAGCAGCTCGAGCCGCTCATCCGGCAGATAGGGCCCGCCCTGTATGAACTGGGCCAGGGCTTCCGAGAGGACATGCGGGTACCGGCCCGCATCGTCGCGGACTCGGAGTTGCTCCAGCAGATGGTCCAGGACCGGAGCGTGCCTCAGCTCGTCAATGTCACCACACTGCCGGGCATCCAGGGCTTCGCCATCGGAATGCCGGACATGCACGAGGGCTACGGCTTCCCCGTGGGCGGCGTGGCGGGTACAGCGTTGCCGGATGGCGTCATCTCGCCGGGCGGCATCGGGTTCGATATCAACTGCGGCGTGAGATTGCTGGCGACCGGGCTTCGGCACGAGGACGTGAAGGAGGTCCTGCCGGAGGTGGCTCACGACCTCGCTCGGAGCATTCCCACAGGCTTCGGCCGGCATGGCCGCCTGTCGTTGGCTCCCGAGCAGATGGACCGAGTCCTCACGGAGGGCGTCCCCTATCTGGTGGACGTTCTAGGACTGGGAACACCGGAGGACGTCGACTACCTGGAGGCCAGAGGCTGCCTCGATGGCGCCGACACAGCCAAGGTCTCTGTCCGGGCCCAGGGGCGGGGGCATGACCAGCTTGGCACGCTCGGTGGCGGCAACCACTTCCTGGAAGTGCAGCGGGTGGAGCGCGTCCTCGACTCGGAGGCGGCCCCGGCGCTCGGGCTGTTCGAGGGCCAGCTCACCGTGCTCATCCATACGGGCTCGCGCGGACTGGGGCACCAGGTCTGCACGGATGCGGTGCGCACCATGGACCGCGCCCTGGCTCGCGAGGGCATCCGGCTCGTGGACCGTCAACTCGCCTGTGCGCCGCTGTCGTCGGCGGAGGGGCAGGACTACTTCGCGGCCATGTGCGCCGCGGCCAACTTCGCCTGGGCCAACCGGCAGGTGCTCACCCACCGGGTGCGCGAGGTGTTCCGCCGGTGGTTCGGAGACCGTTCCGCTGCGTGGCCTCGCATCGTCTATGACGTGGCCCACAACATCGCGAAGTTGGAGCCGCATGGAGGCCAGCGCCTCTGTGTACACCGCAAGGGCGCGACACGGGCCTTCGGTCCAGGGCACCCCGAGCTGCCCGCGGCCTACCATCAGGTCGGCCAGCCCGTGTTCATCCCCGGAAGCATGGGCACGGCGTCGTTCGTGCTGGTGGGGACGGAGGCTGCCGAGGCCATCTCACTCAGCAGCGCCTGCCATGGGGCGGGACGGCGGCTGAGCCGGGCCGCTTCCAAACGCCAGGTGGTGGGAAGTGAGCTGCGCGCGGCGCTGAATCGTCAGGGCATCGCCGTGGAGTGTCCCTCCAATGCGGAGCTCGCGGAGGAAGCGCCCCTGGCCTACAAGGACGTGGATCGGGTGGTGGACGTGGTCGAGGCGGCTGGCATCGCGCGGAAGGTGGCGCGGCTGGTGCCGCTCGCGGTGTTGAAAGGCTGAGCGCCGGGTTGCATTGGACCGGAGGCGTGCGCTCACCGCGTCCAAGGAGGTTCCGCCGCCGTGCGGGGGAACCAGGGGCCCTGAGGCCGCTCGTCGCTTGTCTGGGAGGCTCACGTCCACTGAAGGACGAGCGCACCGTTGCCGTCTGATGCCAGCCGCGTGCGGGTCCCAAGGTCCCGCCCCTGCCGGTCCAGGACGCCGCCCAGCCACTCAGCGTCCTGTCGTGAGGCATGATGGGGATGGAATTGGCGCAGCTGCATCGGGAGCATGCGGAGGCCCGTCAGCTGACCGGTGGCCGGGGCGATGGACGCCAGGTACAGCAGCGTCAGGTCTGGACGGAAGGCCGTGTGGCCAGAAATTCCCTCATAGTCGTTCAGGAAGTCTCCGCAGCCGTAGAGGATGAGGTGGCCCCGGTGGACCTCGATGCCGCGGGGGTGGTGCGACGAGTGGCCATGGATGATGTCGACGCCGGCTTCATCGATGAGCGCTCGCGCGAAGGCCCGCTGCGCGTCCGGCACTGCATAGCCCCAGTTGCCACCCCAGTGAATGGAGGCAACGACGATGTCGCCCGTGCGTTTGACGGCCGCGACGCGCTCGCCCAGTTGCCGCACTGCGGTGGGTGACAGCGCTGGCAGCAGATCCACGCCGGGCCGGTCTTCCGTCGCGGCCCAGACGGGTGGGATTCCGCTGCTGCTATCACCGAACGAAAACACGACGACCCGGCCCCCGGTCACATCCAGGATGGCCGGCCGCCGTGCTCGCTCCTGCTCCTCCCCGAGCCCCGCGGTGGCGATGCCCAGGCGCCGGAGGGTCGCCAGCGTTTCGAGGAGCCCCGGATAGCCCCAGTCCAGCACGTGGTTGTTCGCCAGCGCGCAGCAATCGATCCGGGCTGCTGTAAGGCAAGCCGCGTTCTCCGGGTGCATGCGATAATGGATGCCCTTGTCTGGCCACCACGCCTCGCTTGTGGTGACGCTCGTCTCCAGGTTGATGATTCGAACATCCGGCGCGGCTCGCTCCATCTCGTCGAGCGCGTCACCCCAGAGCTCACCGAAGCCGACGGGCGTCCGGATGGGGCCATTGCGTTCCTCTGCCAGCCGGACGTAGTCCCGCGCATCCTTCAGGTAGTCCTCGTGGATGCCCGGCGGAGCAGGGTGGGGCAGGACCTGGTCGATGCCCCGGCCCGTCATCACATCTCCGCAGAGCAGGAGGGTGAGCACCTTCCCCGAGGCCGAAGGCGTCGAGCCATGGGCGCTCCGCTCCCTGTCCGGCGTATCTGGAATCATCGTGAGTCGGACCCCCGCCACAGGTGCGGCGCGGAGCAAGCCCGGGAGCGCGTCAGAGCGTCAGCCACTTCTTGGTGGTCACGGTATGGACGGTGGAGATGCGCTTCTCCACCTCCTTCGTCTCCTGGCAGCGTGGGCACTTGGGCGTTCGCTCATCGTGCTCCTTGACGCTCATGATCTCGGTGAAGGGCTCCTTACACTTGCGGCAGTAGAACTCGTAGACGGGCATCACTCGCTCCTGCTCGGGCCTGGTGGCCTCCTGTGAAGGGTGGGGATGGAGCGTGATGCACGGCAGCGCTCAAGCTGCCATCCCCGCGCCGGAACGGCGGCTCCTTCGGAGGGCCGGGATGAACTGCGCCCGGTGGGCTCCTGTGAGACCGGGATATCGCGGCCCGGGTGGTGGTGGCTCGCTGATGCTTCGGGGCGCCCGGTCAGGAGTGGGCCGTGTCGCCGGGCGGCGCGTGACGGTCGTGACCGAGGGTGAGCCGGGCCTGTGCCAGTAGCGTCGCGACCGCTTCATCTGGAACCTGCTGGAAGTCGGCGTACCACTGGCCAATGGCATACAGCGACGGCGTTGAAAGCACGCACACCACGTCATCCGCCAGGGGGGCGAGCTCTGCGAGCGTCTGGGATGCCGCGACGGGGACCGCGAGGATGATGCTGCCGGGCCGGTGCATGCGGAGCGCCTGGATGGCCGCTCGGACGGTACCTCCCGTCGCGATGCCGTCGTCCACCAGGATGATGCGCTGGCCTTCGATTCGAGGCGCCCCGATGCCCTGGCGGAAGCGCGCCACCCGGACCTTCACTTCATCCGTCTTCTGACGGACGAGGCCTTGCAGGTCCGCCTCGGTGACGCCCACCTCGTCCATCAGCCTCCGGTTGACGAACGCGACACCGCCTTCCGCGACCGCGCCGAGGCCCAGTTCCTCGTAGCCCGGCACACCGACCTTGCGGACCACCCAGACGTCCAGCGGTGCGCCCAGTGCTGTTGCCACCTCAAAGGCCACAGGTACACCCCCGCGGGGCAACGCCAGGACGAGCGTGCCTTCACCCGTGTAGCCACGCTCGTGCAGCAGTTGGGCGAGCCGCCGGCCCGCATCGACACGATCCTCGAAGGACATGGCACCCCCTGCGATCAAGAGAAGCATGGCCGGGGCACCTGTCCACCGATGCCTGTCGATGTCCGAGGCCCTGGGGGCCGGGTGGTCCGGTGAGGGGCTTGGAGCTCTGGACCTCGTGGGAGGGCGCACGCTGCATTGCGTCCTGGGCGCGCGGAGCGACAGGCGCTCCTGGTGGACCGAATCCCAGCGTCGGGCTCTGCACGTGATGTCAGTTCAAGGTAAGGACGCCTGAGCGAAGCAGTCACCCGAGCCCCGGGCTGGAGGCGGCCGCGAGCAGGGGCGTCTGGTCACCCTGTGCGCGTTGCGCCGTCCGACAATCCGCGCCCGGGGGCTCGCAAGCTCACTCTTCCCGCGACGCGGGGACACGACGCGCTCCCACTGGCGACAACGGCGCGCTGCCGTGGGCCTTCAGCGACTCAAGGGGGCCACGGGGAAGACGAGGTCGTCGTGGTCTGTCCAGGCTCCCGGGGCGCAGCTGACCTGGGTGGGATGGGTGCCGAGGATGCCGCGAATCGCCTGGAGCCCTCCCTCTGGCAGCGTGAAGGTGGTGGATAGCTCCTGCGCCCCTGTCACTTCGAGCGGGAGCCGGGCGACATGCGTCCATTGGGGGCTGCGCGCGTCGGGCGCGTGGAAGAGGTCCACCGCTTCCAGGAAGGGCACGAAGCCGAAGGCGGTCGCGGTGAGTTTCACCGGCTTGCCGGCGGTGAGAGGGCCGCCGTCCTGGCTGGAGACGCGCAGCCCCTCCAGCGTCGCGGTGATGAGGTAGGTGCCATCGATGCCATCCGCACAGCTCGCACCGAGCGTGTTGGGCGCATGGCGCTCTGGCCCCACGGTGCCCATGCCGCGCACGAGCACGCCGGTGTCGCACGCGAACGCGAGGGTGGCGCAGCGGGGCGCCTGGAGCGTCGAATCGAAGTCGGCGATGTCGGGGTTGCGCACCGTCACCGTCATGGGCGCGGCGCGCCATGCCTTGAGCGCGGTGTCGTAGGCGCGGACCTCCAGGGTGGCCGGGCCGTTGAGCTCTTCCCGGGTGTCCCAGTCGAGCTCGAAGGGGTGGGTGTCGTCACTGGCGCGCAGGAGGCCGTTGACCCAGAAGTCCACGCGCCGGACCGCCGCATCGTCCCAGGCGAGCACCCGCACACGTGAGGTGGCGCGCACGGTGCTCCAGGGGAAGGGCGTTACGACGTGTGCCCAGGGGCGGTGGACGTCCCCCGTCGAGCGGCGGAAGCCCGCCTGGAGCAGCAGGTCGGGGGAGCCCGGCCCGGCGTTCTTCACGCGGCCCGAGATGGCGGCGCCCGCGAGCGCGTCCATCACCTGGGCCGGGGTGGCGGTGGGGTGGATCTCCAGGTAGAGCGCGGCGGCGCCGGCGACGTGAGGGGTGGCCATGGAGGTACCGGAGAAGACCTCGCTTGCCGTGTCGTTGGCGATGCCGGCGGAGCGAATGTCCTCGCCCGGCGCGTACAGGTCGACGCAGGGGCCGTGATTCGAGAATGACGCGCGGGAGTCCTCCACGTTGGTGGCGCCCACGGTGAGGGCTTCCGCCGCGCGAGCAGGAGACTCGTCGCACGCGCTGACGCCGTCGTTGCCCGCGGCCACCACGGCGGTGACTCCGGCGGCCACGACGTTGCGGACCGCCTGGTCCAGCGCCTCCGAGACCTCCAGCCCGATGCTCAGGTTGGCGACCGCGGGGGACTGGTGATGGGCGGCGACCCAGTCGATGCCGGCGATGATGCCCGACAGGGGGCCTTCTCCGTCACAGTTCAGGATGCGCACGGGATGCAGCGTCACGGCCCGGGCCACGCCCCAGGTAGTGCCACCGAGGATGCCCGCGACGTGGGTGCCGTGCCCGTCGCAGTCCTCCGCGCCACCGTCGGGGGCCACCGCGTCGAAGCCCTCGCCCAGGCGTCCCTGGAACTCGGCATGCGTGGAGCGGATGCCCGTGTCGAGCACGTACGCGTGGACACCCGCGCCGCTCAGCGCCGGGCGATAGAGACCATCCAGGGGCAGGTACTCCTGGTCCACGCGGTCCAGGCCCCACGCCGCCGTCTCCGCCGTGGCGAGCGGGCGCACCCATGCATCCTGTTCGATGAAGGCCACGCGCTCGTCGGCGCGCAGCGCCTCCAAGCGCGCGTCGTCCAGCTCCGCCGAGAAGCCCTGGAGCGCATGTTCATAGGTGTGGAGCACCTTCGCGCCATGCGTCTTGGCGAGGTTCGACACGTGCTCCCGCGTCTTCAGGGGCCCCTGGGATGCGGAGCGGGCCTCCGGGCGGAGCACGACGATGTATCGGTTCGGAATGGGGCGCTGGCGCGGGGCCGCATGGGCGAGGGGAGCGGGCGGCTCGGTGCAACTGGTAGTGGTGGTGAGCAGACACAGAAGCGGGACGAGATGGAGTTTCCACATGGGGCGTGGGCCTGAGGTGGGACGCCTCTCGCGGAGGCGTCATGCCTGGGCGAGGGCGGCGTCATGGTTCGCCCGCTTGGACGCCACGGGTGTTGGGATTGATCAATCCGGAGGGCCACTTTCCTCAGGTCTCTGAGCATTCCCGTGAGAAACACCGCCGTTCCCCCGTCGTTCGACGTGTCTTCTCGAGAGTGAGCGAGGCGCGCGGTCATCACTCTGCCTGTGCGGTTGATGCGCTGGACGGGGCTGCAGGCTCAGGTCGGGGCCCCCGGCTGCAGGGCCCACGTCACGATGAGGGCACATCATCACTTCCAATCCCGACGTCACGTGGGACACCGAGGCCATTCACCCGGCCACCGCACGCGCGTGCGGCGGACATCAGGACGCGAGGCTATCTCAGTGCCGCTGGCGCGTTCGACGACTACGGGCTGTATTCGACGACGCAGGTGTCATCGGTCGACGTCACGACGCTCGTCGTCCGCCGACTCGGCCCGGAGCGCGTCGCCGAGGACTTCGGCTACGGTGACCTCCTGTACGCGGAGGTTGCGCCGACGCTCGCATGGCAACCGCTCGCGGCGTGGGTGCTGCGCCACTGAGGAGATGGCTCACGAGGAGCACGCTTCCGGGCGGGTCTCGCGGAGTGTGGACCCTGCGGCTCCGGCATTTGCCAGGAGAGCCGAGCCGCGTTACGGCTGCGTCGCGCCCACCCGGAACCCGGACCGGGTCGGAGGGCAAGGAAATCGACGCATGGGCACGCAGGCGCTCATGCCGTCATCAATGCCCACCTTGCCCGTGCCGCGCAGGCCCTCGGCGATTCGCGGCCACGCGCAGCAGGCATTGCTCGGACAGGCGCGTGCGTTTCATGTGCGCCTTTGACGCGTCACGGACGTGCCGTTGACACGTCAAGCCACGTCCTCGAGGCCTCCCAGGTGCGAAAACGCGGCGGTTGCCCTTTGGAACGGCGTTTGCTGAGGCGCGAACATTTTCCCCACCTGGAGAAACGATGTTCAAGCGAAGGCGTTCGCAGCGTCCCTGGATGAGTCGCTGTCCCCCCCTGGGACTGGCGATGGTCGTCACTTTCCTGTTGGCAGGTTCGTGCGGCGACACGACCCCCGAGGAGGACAACCCGGACACGTTTACGGCGAAGAGTCCTCACGAGGACCTCGACAGCCTCGTGTGGGAGCCCCAGTTCGAGCCCGACTACAACAACCTTCAACCCCAGCCCTGGGTGGAGGTCGTTACGGAGGCGCAGGCGCGCAACGTCGTCGTCCGGCCGGACACGCTCATCTTCCCGAAGGCGGACCACCCCGAGGTGCTGCTCTGGGAAGAAGGGAAGGTGGTGGTGGCGGCGCCGAGCGATGGCCCGGGAGCGAATCCTCTCGGCTTCGCTCGCCGGGTCGTCTCCGTTACCGAGGTGGATGACTCCCTCGTCGTCGAGACGGAAGCCGTGGCCCTCCAGGACATCGTCACGGGGGAGATGCAGTTCACGTTCGACTACTCGGAAGTGCAGACCGTCGATATCTCGAAGCTCGACCTCGATTGGGCCGCCAGGCACCTGTATGTCGATGCGAACATCATGTCTCCCAGGGCGGAGGGCAATCCCGACGACGAGCCGCTGCCCGAAGCCGAGGAGGAAGGGGACCCGGCGCTCCCCGGAGACCCCTTCCTGGGCTCTATCTGGAACGCGATCACCGCGGTGGGGAACGCCCTGGGCGGAGCGGCCAAGGCGGTGGCTGACGCGGCGGTGGATGTCTGGAAGGCGGTGACTGTCGAGGGGATCACCACGGGCATGGAGATCAAACCCGAAATCAAGAACAACTACTCGAGCGCCTTGTTCAAGCTCGAGTATGAGAAGAGCTTCAACGAGGCGGGGAAGACCCCAATCAAGCTCTCCCTGAAGGGCACGGGGAACTCGTCGGTGGACTATTCCTTCAACCCGGGTGTGCAGGTGGGTGTGAAGGTGCCTCCCATCCTGGGAGGGAACCAATCGACCTCCATGTGGCTGAACGTGGATAGCAAGTCCAGGCTCAAGCTCGATGTCGAGGCCATCCTGGACGCCAAGATTGAATCCGCGGACGGTCTGACGGGCAAGAAGCTCCAGGACAAACTCGCGGAGAGAACGAAGTTCGTCGAGGACGTCCTCGCCCAAGCGAAACAGAAGTATCTGGGCCATCCGGACATGCGGCCCGCGGGTGGATGGAAGCGCAACATCCTCGTCACGAAGCCGGCGGTGCAGACCCTCTTCGCCGGGCCCGTGCCGGTCGTCCTGACCCAGACCCTCCAGGTTGATCTCGAGTGTGGATTCGAGGCGAAGGCGGGCGTCAAGGCGAACGTGAGCTTCGAGCACAACACCACCTTCAAGTTCGAGGCTCGCTATGAGAACGGAGAGGTGACGACGACGCCGGCCCAGTTCGAGAAGAAGAAGAACACCGACATCACGGTGACCGGTGAAGGCAGCCTCGTGGTTGTCTGCGGGCTCATTCCCCGCATCAACGTGTACGTGTACGACGCGCTCGGAATGAACGCCGGTGTCCGCGCGTCGCTGGTGGCCTCTGCGAAGTACGCGTCGCGCTGCGAGGCGAAGAAGCCCAAGGCGGACATCACGCTGGGGCTCGACGGCAATCTCGGTGTCCAGGTGGGGGGCCGGATTCAGCCCCCAGGAACCAGCTACCTGGGCTCTTCCGGTGTGGACCTCGGCTGGGACATTGGCCCCCTCGAGGTCTACAACCATCAGTTCAAGCTCTTGGAGAAGACGTTCAGCCTGAACGACGGCCTGGGCTATTGCTCGAACACGTGTGGCAACGGGGTCAGGGACGGGAGTGAGACGGGCCTGGACTGTGGCGGCGGCTCATGCAGCGCTTGCGCCGAGGGGAAGAAGTGCTTGGTCAACTCGGACTGCGCGCTCGGGTATTGCAACGCGGGCAAGTGCTCGGCGGCGAACCACTGCGCCAATGGTGTCGTGGACGGAGACGAAACGGGCATCGACTGCGGCGGTTCGAAGTGCAAGCCCTGCGGGAACAAGCAGGGCTGTATCCGCCCCGAGGATTGCGCATCCGGGTATTGCAAGAAGCCCGTGGCGTC
Organism: Myxococcus sp. CA023; assembly: GCF_010998615.1. Lineage (GTDB taxonomy): Bacteria > Myxococcota > Myxococcia > Myxococcales > Myxococcaceae > Myxococcus. The sequence goes on from NZ_JAAEAH010000069.1 coordinate 30,941, forward strand.
CGGAGTCGATTTTGGGACGTGCGTACAGAACCACTGCAACACGGGTGTCAAGGACGCCGACGAGAGCGGTATCGACTGCGGTGGAAATGACTGCCCGAAGTGCAAGGTGAAAGCGCGATGCGCGGTGGGGGCAGATTGTGCGTCCGGGGTGAGCAACGGCACCTTCTGTGTCCCGAGCTCCTGCGAGGACCGCAAGAAATCCGGTGACGAGACGGACGTGGATTGCGGCGGTTCCGTCTGTGCACGTTGCGAGAGCGGCAAGAAGTGCAAGCAGACCTCCGACTGTATGCTGCGGGAGGAGGGGCGTCCCCTGTATTGTGAACTATTCGGCTCATCAGACGATGGGTACTGCCTGCGCACATGGTGCGATAATAGGAGTAAGGATTTGAACGAGACCGACGTGGACTGCGGGGGGCCCTGCGCACCTTGTTCTGAGGGAAAGAAGTGTCTCCAGCAGAGTGACTGCGCCGCGGGTCTGGAGTGTGATACGTCGACCCGTCCCCACTTCTGTGTGTCGTTCCTCTGCGCTGCGGGCCAGTACCTCTCCAATGGAGTCTGTGTGGACGTGGGCATCGGGCATTGGTCTCCCGCGAGCTCCAATGCTCGTAACGCCTGCACGAACGCACCCGCGAACGCGGTGTATACGAGTCCGACGGCTGCTCAGGCCAATTGCCCCTGGACCTGTAAGTCCGGGTATCTGCGCGACGCCACGGGGACGAAGTGCGAGAAGAACGACACCGTCCAGGTCCTCACGTGCGGGGACGACGAGGTGGCGGTCGGAATCCACGGGCGGGAAGGCGCGTGGTTGGACGCGCTCGGAATGCGCTGTGCCCGCTTCGACTCCGGAAGAATCATCAGTGCCACCACGAGCGCCCCCGCGATTGGGGGCACGAATGGTGATTCCTTCACCCTGGACTGCGCAGCCGGTGAAGTCGTCCAGAAGGTCACCGGAATCAACGGTTGGGCCAGTGGAGCGCCCAATCAGACCTGGTGCAATGCGCAAAACCTGTCGACGATTGTGCTGTCGTGCCGGAATCTCCAGACGGGGAAGCTCACCGTGATGCCCAGGGTGGGCGGAAAGAACGCTGGCTGCACGGTGGGCAACCCGCCCGAGTACTCCTTCGGCTGTGGCGCAAACGGCTATCTCCGCGGGCTCGTGGTGGATAGCGCGAACACCTCCATGTACGTCGGCTACGTGCTCGACAGGAGTTGCCGCTAGGCGCTCGGCGACCTCCGTCGCCTCCGCCAGAGCCAGGCTCCCAGGCCGGCGCCCGCGCCTCCCATCCATCCCCAGAAGGAAGATGGGAGGCGGGGCGCTGGCTCGGGCGGGGCGGCTGGCGCGGGAGGGCCACTCTCGAACTCGAGGGAGAGGTGGTCGTACCAGCCATCCAACTCGCCCGCGTTGGCGAGTTGGAGGAAGACGTCGGAGGCGCCCTCCGTTTCGATGCGTGCACTTCTCCACGCCCCGGGCAGTGGGACCGCCGTGACGTCCGCGTCGGAGTGGCTTTGGGGGCCGTCATGGCGCCACTGAAGAGGGCGGTGGCGCCTGGCGAGGACCACGGGGTGGAATGGCGTCAGCTCCTGCCCCGGTGGGGGCCGGGGGGCGCCGCTCCTGAAACGCAGGGACATGGCCGAGGTCCCCGGCGGGACACGGGCATGGAATTGGAGGAGGCCGGGCGCCAGTCCCTTCATCCCCAGGGAGCGCCCGCCGGGAGCCACGAAGGCTCCAGCGCTCCCTCCAAGGCTTTGCCCTGGCTCCAGCTCCAGCACGCGCGGGCAGGCGGGAAGGAGGCCCCGGCGGGAGAACGTCTCCTGGGCGGAGCGGGCGAAGTCGGGGGCCTCCCGGGTGAGCCTGGTGACAAGTGCTTCCAGGAAGCGCTCCAGGGACAGCTCGGAGGCCGGCTGGAAGGTCTGGAGCGTGGTGAGCACGGCGCGGTCCAGGGCCCCACGCTGGGACGGGCTCGCGGGCTCGCGGAGGGCCCAGAGCGCGGAGGACAGGAGCAGGGCGTCGGTGTGGCGCTGTCCCACGAGTGCCTCGGGGCAGCGGGCCAGCGTGTGAATGTTGCGCGAGCGCCAGGGTTCGGCAGCCCGCACGGCGTATTCTCCGAGGAAGGGGTCTCCCGAGATGGCGGCGGCGAAGTAGTCCGCGAGCCCCTCATCGATGGCGCCAGGCGAGCCGTCGGCGCCGAATGTGTCGAGCCGCCAGGCGCTCCGTGGCAGGAAGGGCTCCAGGAGCGCATGGGTCACCTCATGCGCGATGGTGTCGCCGTCATAGGCGAGGTTCACCCCGGGGCCCCGTCCGAACCAGAGGGTGTCGTGCGCGCGCGCATCCCCCTCGGTGGCGGGCACGAAGAGCGCATCGCCCCACGGGAGGAGGACCTTTCCGTCCCGTGAGGGCATCCGCACGTCCGCCACGAGCCGGAGCGGCGGCTTCTCGTCAGGCCAGGGGCGCTCCCACCCGAGGGAACGGAAGTAGTTCAAGGTCGCTGCCGCGTGGAAGAAGAGCGAGGCCTCCGCGAAGGCATCCGGAGAGGACCCGTCCACGTCCTGGCGGGGCGGTGTGGCGAAGAGGCCGCGGGCATCAGGCCGGGCGGTGGACTGGAGAGAGCAGACGCGCTCAGGAGGAAAGCGCGCGTCCTCCGGCGGAAGCGGATGGGCTTCGGGGACGACACAGGACAGTGCCTCGATCCATGGATGCGCCAGTCGTCTCCCCGAGGGAGGAAGCGGGAGCTCCTGCTCGCTGGGAACAGGGGTCCGGACGGGATTCTGGGCGAACACGAGCGCACGAGGTGTGGGCGCAGCCGGGGGCGTGGCCGCCAGCGCGCGCGTCGTCACCAGAACGATGCCGAGCGCACGGAGAGGAGCGGTCGTGAAGGCCATGTTGGATTGGCTCCCCTTGGTTTGGACGGTTCAGGCGCGGAAACTCGCGACACGGACCTCGTGGGGTGTATCGCACTGGATTGCTGATGCACCAGGTTGCAATGCCGGAGAACTCCGAGAACTGTGTCGACACGTCCTATGTCCTCCCAGAAATCTCCCGGTTTTCTCCGCAGCTATGTGCTGCCGGCTCTCTGGCTTTTCGCCCTGCCGCTGTTCGGTGTCTGGTTCTCCGGCCATGCCACGGGCCGCTTCGACACACAGGTCCTCGCGGCCGTCGAACAGCAGATTGGACGCGACACCGCGGTCAGCGAAGCGGACCGTCAGGCGGCGCTCGACTTCTACCGCGCGGTGCCCGCGTCCATGGCCTGCCTGAGCGGTGACCCGGAGCTGGCGAGCTACCGCAACAGCCTGGGAAAGGCGTGCGCGGACCTGAACCAGTTCAATTGGGCGTCCCTGGCATCCTGGGGGCTGTTGGCGCTGGGCCTTGCCTCCACCGTGGTCGCGCTTCTCTGTGGTCTGGCCGCGTTCGCCTCGCGTCCCTTTCAGTTCGGCAGCTTCGTGGTGGGCTGGCTCGTGCTCCGCGTCACCAGTGCGATTCAGGTGCTGGGCCAGGGTGCGCTGCTCGTGTGGCTCTCCTATTGGATGACGGCGCTATGGATGGAGCGCTACTTCCCGAAGCTCATCGGCATCATGGCCGTTCTGGCTGGCGGCGCGGTGTTCCTGGTGGTGGTGGCCATCTTCCGCCGTCCGCCCTCGGACTTCGACGTGGAGGCCGAGGCAATCACCGAGGCTCGCGCCCCGGAGCTGTGGGCTTGCGTGCGGCGCCTCTGCGAGCGGCTCCAGACGGCGCCCCCCGACAACATCCTCGCTGGCATCGACGCCAACTTCTTCGTGACCGAGCACGAGGTGCGCGTGGGTGAGCGCACGCTGACCGGCCGCACGCTCTTCGTGAGCCTGTCACTGCTGCGCCTGCTGGAGCGCTCCGAGGCGGAGGCGGTGCTGGCGCACGAGATGGGGCACTTGCTGGGCGGCGACACGGGGCACAGCAAGCGGCTGGCGCCCAAGCTCGCGCACTTCGGCCATTACCTGCAGCAGCTCTACGACGGTGGCATGACGCGGCCCGTCTTCTATTTCATGATGGCCTACCGCGGCCTGTTCGAGCTGTCGCTGGGCCGCAGCCGGCGCGCCAGCGAACTCGCGGCGGACCGGTTGGCGGCGGGGGTGACGTCGGGGCAGGACATCGCCCGTTCGCTGGTGAAGGTGGGCGCGTACGCGAGCTTCCGTGACCGTGTGGAGGCGAAGCTCTTCGCCCAGGACGAGCAGCACCAGACGGTGGCCATCGCGGACCGGGTGGCACACGGCTTCTCCGCGTATGCCCAGTCGGACGCCGTGCATGATGACCTGCAGGGGGCCGTGACGCCGCATCCCTTCGACTCCCACCCGCCGTTGGCCGCGCGCATGGAGAACGTGGGGGCCCACCTCAAGCCCGAGGACATGGTGCGGTTGCTGCTGGAGCCGGTGACGTCGTCGTGGGCGGACACCGTTCAGGACGCGGACGCCATCGAGGCGCGGCTGTGGGGCGCCTACGAGGCGTGTTTCGCTCAGGCCCATGACCTGTCCCTCGCGTACCGCTACGAGCCCTCCACGGAGGCGGAGCGAGCGCATGTGGAGAAGCACTTCCCGCCGCTCGTGTTCGAGGGCAAGGAGGCGGGCTTCGATGTTCAGATGGACTACGCGCAGGTGCGCTACGGGGAGTGGGAGGCGCCCATCCTGTTCGAGCAGATCGCCTCGGCCACCACCGCGGACCGCATGTTCAAGAAGTACCTGGACCTGGAAGTCCCCGGGGAAGGGCGCTTCAAGAGCCGCCGCTCCATCTGCCTGAGCAAGCTGAGAGAGCCGGACGCCTTGCTGCAGGCTTTCGAGCGCTACCTGTCGCGGCACCGCATCATGAAGGAGCACCGCGCAGGCGCTCAGGCCGCTTGAGGCAGACGTGGGCTGCGCGCGATGGGGCTTCCGTTCGGGGCGCCCCATCGCCTGCGTGCCGGCACGGCGCAGGGGCGATGCCCGATGCGACCGTGCGTCCCGCTTCGCTCGAAGCAGGAAATTCCGCCGGTAATGCTGCGCGTCGCAGGCGGCCCCCGGAGCGGAAGAACACAGTTGTTCCGCTGACTTGCGAGGCCCGCCGATAATCTTCACGGGGTGATGTCGAGACCTCGCGCGTGGCTCCGACATCCCAATGAACGCGCACCCAATGCCGGGGCGCGGAGGCCCAGAGAAGAGAGAGCCACCATGAAGATGAAGTACATGCTGATGATGAACACCCCGGGCGGCGGTCCGTACCAGGTGATGAGCTGGCCGAAGAAGGACCTCCAGGCGCACATCGCGTTCATGGCGGGCTTCGCGACGAAGCTCGGGGAGACGGGGGAGCTGGTGGCGGCCGAGGGGCTGGCGGGGCCGGACCAGGCCAGGCGCGTGCGCGCTGGCGCGGACGGCAAGCCCATCACCGATGGCGTGTTCCCGGAGTCGAAGGAGTTCCTCGCGGGCTACTGGATTATCGAGGTGGACAGCCCGGAGCGGGCCTACGCCATCGCCGCGGAGGCCTCGGCGGCGCCTGGGCTCGGCGGCAAGCCGATGAACATGCCCATCGAGGTCCGCCAGGTGATGAGCGGTCCTCCGCCCGACCTGATGTGATGACGGAGTCGAGGGACATTCGCATCGAGCACCTGTTGCGCGAGCACGCGCCGCGGGTGCTCGGCGCGGTCATCCGGCGGTTTCGGGACTTCGGAGCCTCGGAGGACGCGGTGCAGGAATCGCTGCTCGCGGCGGCCTTGCAGTGGCCTCGCGAGGGCGTGCCGGACGACCCGCGCGCTTGGCTGATTCAGGTCGCCTCGCGGCGAATCACGGACCACGTGCGCGCGGAGACCGCGCGCCGCCACCGTGAGGAGCTGGTGGTCAGCCTGGTGCCGCCGGAGCTCCAACTCGTGATGTGCCTGGATGGCGACGAGCTGGCGGGCCGGGATGACGCGCTCGTGCTGTTGTTCATGTGCTGTCACCCGGCGCTGTCCACGGCGTCGGCCATCGCGCTGACCTTGCGCGCGGTGGGCGGGTTGACGACGGCGGAAATCGCCAAGGCCTTCCTCGTGCCCGAGGCGACCATGGCCCAGCGCATCAGCCGGGCCAAGCAGAGCATCAAGAGCTCCGGGGTGCCGTTCCAGAAGCCCACGCCGGAGGAGAGCGCGCAGCGGCTGGGCGCGGTGCTGCACGTGCTCTACCTCATCTTCAACGAGGGCTACACGGCCACCTCGGGGCCGGAGTTGCATCGCACGGACCTGTCGGGCGAGGCGATTCGGCTGACGCGGATGTTGCACACGCTGCTGCCGGATGACGGCGAGGTGGCGGGGCTGTTGGCGCTGATGCTGCTCACGGACGCGCGGAGGGCGGCGAGGACGGGGCCCGCGGGTGAGCTGATTCCGCTCGACGCGCAGGACCGGAGCCTGTGGGACGCGGGGATGATTGCGGAGGGCATCGCGCTCATCTCCGCGACGCTGTCGAGGGGCTCGGTGGGGATGTACCAGGTGCAGGCGGCCATCGCGGCGGTGCATGACGAGGCGTCGCGCGCGGAGGACACGGACTGGCCGCAGGTGCTGGCGCTCTACGGGGTGCTGATGGGGCTGATGGACAACCCGATGGTGGCGCTCAACCACGCCATCGCGACGGCGATGGTGCACGGGCCGCGGGCCGGGCTGTCGCTGCTGGAGGGGCTGGCCAGGGAGGGCCGGCTGGAGGGGAACCACCGGCTCGACGCGGTGCGGGCGCACCTGCTGGAGCGCGCGGGGAAGACGGGCGCGGCGGTGGTCCACTACCGGAAGGCGGCCGAGCGCACCACGAGCCTGCCCGAGCGCGACTACCTGCTGACCCAGGCCGCGCGGCTGAGCGACGAGATGGCGTAGGCCCCGAGCGCCGCGCGCGACTTCGCCGTGGCCGACGCCGCGCCGAGCTCGCGCAGCTTCTTCACGGCGTTGTCGTTCTTCGGGTTCAGCTCCAGCGACTTCTTGTCGCGGGAGATGGCCTCGTCCTTCCGGCCGGCCGCCGCGTAGCCCTCGCCTGGGCGAGCGAGCCCCGGTCGAGCACGGCGATGCGCACCTGCGCGGTGGGCGACAGAGACCCTACGAGTCTTGCATGAGGTGATTTCCAGGGCCCCCTCCACGCGTGCTTTCACGAGCCGGAGGAACGTCAGACACTCGGGATACATCTGTTCTAGAATCGAGCGTTTACGCCACGCGATGACAACGATATGGCGTATGTCGTTGCAGTCAGCACCCGTGGGTTGGGCGCGCACGGCCCAGGTCCGCGTCGAAGCACCGCCGACATCCGGCCCCTGACGCACCGGGGGCTCTGAATGCACGCGAGGACGTGCGACCTCGTGGTGCGGTTGTCTCGCGAACTCCCCTATGACCTTGAAACTCTCCTGGCTGCGATGCGCCCTGGCCGTCCTCGGCCTCTGGGCATTCGTCCCTGGCTGTAAGAATGGCGAGCCTGATGGAAATACACCGCCGGATGCCGCGGGCGAGCCCGATGCGGGCGGGCCGGATGGGGGCCACGAGCCCACGCCCGATGGCGGACTTCCGGACGGTGGGACTGGCGATGGTGGGACGCAGACGTCAGATGGCGTGGGCTTCATCGGCTACGTGCTGCCCGCGTCGAACGCGGAAGCCGTCCCACGCAACGCGCGCGTCATCGTGGGGTTCGCCGAGGCGCTCGATGTCACCACCGTGAGCGCGGAGGTCCTCACGGTGTCGGAGAACGGCGTCGCGGTGGCGGGAACGGTGACGCATGACCCCGCCACGCGCACGCTGACCTTCACGCCGGGGCGTCCCTTCGCGGCGGATACGTTGGTGACGGTGGGCGTCTCCACGGCGCTGCGCCTGGTGACGGGCAAGTCCCTGCCGGCGCCCTACCAATCGGTCTTCACGGTGGGGCTGGAGGCGGACACGTCGCCGCCGGAGGTGCTGGCCACTCGGCCCCTCAATGGTGAGAGCCGAGTGTCGCCGACCTGGCCGGTGTACACGCTCTCCTTCCGAGAGCCGATGGACCCGCGCACGCTCACCGGTGACACGCTCCGGTTCGAGCAGGTGCTGGGGTCGAACCCCGCGGCGCCGCTCACGGGTGTCATCTCCTACGATGCTCCGAGCCAGTCGGTGTCCTTCCGCGTCAGTCCCCTGCCCGCGCCGGGTGCGCTCGTCACCGGGACACTCTCCACGGGGGCGAAGGACCTGGCGGGCAATGCGCTCACGCAGGCGCACGCGTTCGCGTTCTTTGTGACGGCGTCGAGCGACACCACCGCGCCGCGGGTGCAGGGGACGCTGCCGGCGGCGACGTCGGTGGGGGTGGCCGCGCGCTATGCGCCCATCATCGTCCACTTCAGCGAGCCACTCCGGCCGGAGAGCGTCACGCCGGACCGCGTCTACCTGGAGGAGCTGAACACCGACGGCACGCAGGTGGTCCGCCGGGTTCCGGGCACGCTGCGCTACGACGACGCGAAGCTCCACGCCGCCTTCACGCCGAATGAGCCGCTGAAGTACCAGACGCGCTACCAGGGGCGGGTCCGCGCCGTGGAGGACCTCGCGGGCAACACGCTGTCGCAGTTCGACGGCTTCCACTTCGTCACGGAGCTGGAGCCCTCTCCGCCGGTGGTGCGTGATGCGACGCCGGCTCCGGACGCGCGCTTCGTGCCGCTGGGGAGCCCGCTGCGCGTGAGCTTCGACCGGCCGCTGGACCCGGCCACCGTCAACGCGCGGACGGTGGGCGTCGAGGGCGTCACGGGGCTGGTCAACTACGAGTCCTCCACGAACACGGTGGTGTTCCGGCCCGTGCCGCCCTTCGCGCCCGCCACGAACTACACGGTGACGGTGAAGGACGTGCAGACGCCGCAGGGGGCGGGCCTCGCCTCGCCGCACACGTACACGGTGCGCACGGTGGCTCCCGGAGTGAGGGTGAGCGCGGGGCGTCCCGGTCAGCCGGGGATGCCCGTGTTCGCCACGGGCCCCCGGGGGACGCTGGCCGTGTGGAACGAGGACACGGGGACGGCCATCCAGGTCCGCGCGGCCTTCGACAGCGGCTCGGGCTTCGGGGACTCCGTCCTGGTGGGGGAGGGACGCTCGATGACGCTGGCGCCGCAGGTGTCCGCCTGGGGCGAGCGCTTCGTGGTGGGCTGGTCGGACCGCTCGCTCGCGGGGGGCGCCGTCGCGCTCTTCGATGGGACGGACTTCTCGCCCGTGACGCCCGGCATCAGCGGCCGGCTTTTCGGGGTGGGGAACCATCTCTATGCCCTCAATGGGAAGACCTTCCGGGTCCATGCTGGGACGCAGTGGTCGGAGGTCTTCACGGCGGCGAACCTGGGGTCGCCCGTGTCCCTCCTGCAGAATGGAGACCGGGTGCTGGTGTCGTCGGGGCGGAGCACGACGTTGGAGGTCTCGGTCGTGTTCGACGGGGTGCGGTGGCTGGAGTCCACGGTGTCGTCCTCGGTGGACGCGCAGTACATCCGCGTGGGGGACAGCTTCGGGCGGGCGTGGGTGTCCAACCAGGGGGTGGAGTTCGCGCTCTTCAACCGGGACACGCGCGAGTGGGGGCTGGGGGAACTCATCACGTCCGAGCAGATGACGAGCCTGCGCATCGCCTCGGATGGCAGCACCATCACGGCGGTCCTCGGCGATACGGGCGGTCTTTTCGCGTCGGTGCGCGCGAACGGGGCATGGCAGGCCCCATCGCTGGTGGACAACATGGCGGTTCGCGACATCTGGGCGGTGGTGCCCCACCGAGGCAACTACGTCGCGTTGTGGACCGGCATCAACAGCGCCACGCTGGTGCGTGCCGTCTCGCAGACGGGAGGCTCGTGGAGCTCGACCTCGAAGGTCGTGGTCGCGTCGGGGGTGAGCAGCGTGCTCGACGTGCGGGCGTCGGGGGATGACCTGCTGGTCCTGATGCAGAAGAACCAGCCGTCGTCCACGGCTGAAATCTGGGGCGCGGCGCTCACGTCGCAGGGGGGGCAGCCGAGCGTCCAGCTTCGTGGCAGGGAGGCGACTTCCTCGGTGTTGGTGCCGGTGGGGGCTCGCGTGGGTGCGCTCTTCGTGCAGCCGGGGCGGCTCGTGGTGCGCGGCTATCTGGGAGGCGGCCAGTGGGACTCGGGGCTTGCGCTGGTGACGCCGGCGCTCGTCGGCAGCGTGCGGGACGTGGCCGTCCACTTCGAGTCCGACGGCCATGGGGCCGCCGCGTGGGAGCAGTTCGACGCGGGGGCGTGGAGTCTCTTCCTGGCGGAGTTCGACGGGACGGTGTGGATGGAGCCGGTGCGTGTGGGGCCGGCGGGCACGAAGGTCCGCGTGGCGGTGGACGACAACGGGGTGGTGGTGGCGTATCTCCAGCCGTCCACGCAGACGGACCTGATGGACATCTGGGTGGTGTCCTCCGAGGCGGGGGTGGTGGGGGCGCCGCAACTGTTGGACAGCGTGGCGGCCACGGACCCGGACCTGGCGTTGGTGCATGGCCCCAGCGGCTTCATGGCGGTGTGGGGAGAGTGGGAGATTCGCGGAGCGCGGAGCGTGGATGGGGTGGCGTGGCGGGACCTGGCGACCCTCATCCCGAGGGTGTTCCAGGAGGCGCGTTGGTACAACACGCGGCTGGCCACGGTGGGTGAGTCCTTCGCGCTGTCGGCGCAGCGCAACGAGCTCTACCTGAACATGAGCATCCACACCGCGGGCGTGTGGCAGCCCATCGCGGCCCCGGTCATGCCCAGTGACGTCTACGAGTTCGTCGCGGCGGGCAACTCGGTGATGTTGATGGCGCCCTTCGACGACGAGTTCCGCTACATCTTCCACAACGGCATCGCCTGGTCCGGCCAGAACATCGTCAAGTCGCCGGCGGACGGCCAAGGTGTGCTCGCGGCGTCTCCGAGCGGGTTCCGGATGCACACCGACAAGAGCTGGTGGCGGTGGAGCGGGACGGAGTGGCTGAAAGAGGCGACGGATGTCAGCCGTCCCTATTGGGCGGGCAGCCTGCGCTGTGACGCGAAGGGCTGCGGCCTGGCGACGGGAGCCGCGTTCAATATGCCGGTGAACCTGGCGCTGTCCTACGCGTCGGGCACGCGCTCTTTCTGGACGGGGGCCTCGCCCGCGCAGGGAGACTTCCCCGTCCAGGCGGGGAGTGTGACGTGGGACTTCGTGGCGGACACCTACCGCGTCACGTGGCGCCAGCCCGTGCAGCAGGGTGTGCTCGCGCTGCACGCCAGCACGGCCCTGTGAGGGCCTGAGTCCATGAGGAGGGGGCGGTGGATGTGTTCCCGCTCCGTCCTCGTAGCCCGAAGTCCGGAGCCGGGTGCTTCACCTGGGGGGAGGTGAGGCGGTCCCAAGAGGAAACACGCATCACACCGGGGCGCCTCGCGGGCCCCGGCGTTGACGTGTCACGAGCCCCCGCAGACGCGTCAACGCGCCCCATCGCAAGCGGCCCCATCGTACGCAAAGCCGCAGAATGACTCGAACCACCCGCGAGGCGCAGGTGGCACACGTCCTGCTCTGGTGACGCACTGCCCCCCTACACCAGACCTTCGCATGGTGCGAAGGCATCAACGAGGACGTTTCACATGTGCACTGATTTTCTGGTCGCAACCGAGGGCTCGAGCGCTGTCGTCGTTGGCCGCAGTATGGAGTTCGGCGTCGACCTCGGCTCCAAGTTCCGGTTCCACGCCAAGGGGCATACGGTCCAGTCTCCTGGTTCCCTCACGCACCTGCATGGCCTCAAGTGGACGACGAAGTTCGACTACGTCGGCCTCACCGTCACGCTCTATGGCGTCACCGTCATCGGCGATGCGATGAACTCGGAAGGCCTCTCCGCCGGAGCGCTGTGGATGCCCACGTCCACGTATCCCCAGGCCGCCAAGGACCCGTCCCGGGGACTGGCGCCCGAGCTCTTCGTGGAGTGGGCCGTGGGTAACTTCGCCACCGTGGACGCGGTGAAGGAGGCCCTGGCGAACGGCGACGCCGAGCTGTGGCACAGCGACTGGATGTCGAGCAAGATCCCGCTCCACTTCGCCCTCCACGACGCGAAGGGCAACAGCATGGTCGTCGAGTTCACCGACCGGCAGATGTTCCTGTACGCGTCGACGGGTCATGGCAACTCGCCGCTGGACATGCACAACCCCGTTGCTGTCCTGACCAACCACCCGACCTTTCCGGACCACCTGGAGAACCTCAAGAACTACGCGAGGCTGTCGTCCCGTGGCGCCACGCCCGTGAAGCTGGGAACCGGCACATTCGCGCCTCACGGCTGCGGCAGCGGCCTCTTCGGGATTCCCGGCGACTCCACGCCCCCCTCCCGGTTCGTCCGGGCCGTCTACCTCCGCGAGTTCTCCGAGAAGCCCAAGAACGCGGCGGAGGCCCGCTCCCTGGCGCTGCACCTGCTCAACACCGTCGACATCCCCTACGGCACCAGCCGCGACTTGAACGAGGCCACGGGCAAGGACTCTCTCGACTACACCCAGTGGGTCGTCGTGAAGGACCTCACGAACCGCACGTTCGGCGTCCGGACCTACGACAGCCTGGGGCTGCAGACGCTGGACCTGCGCACGGTCGACTTCAAGAAGGCGGATGGCAAGACGCTCGCCCTCTCCCCGGTGGATTCGCAGCTCGACGCCAACAAGCAGCTGGCGAGCTGAGTCACTGACTCCCCCTCCGTGGCGCGGGGCCGGGCACCTGGCTGCAAACGGGTACCCGGCCCCGCCGCCGCTCAGTGGATGCGAAGCGCGAGCTTGCCCAGGTGGTGACGGCCGCGCTGCACGACGTGCTGCTCATCGCCGTGCTGCTGCGCACGCCCCTGCCTCCCGAGGTGGTGTTCTTCGTCTCCTCGCTCAACCCCTCCGAGGTCGCGCGCGTGGGCATCCTGAGCAGCGTGGACCCGGAGCTCTCCGCGCTGGGGCCCGTGGGCTTCTGGCTGGCCAACTCCCTGGGACCCACCCTGGCGCTGGTCATCGCCGTGGGGTGGCCCGCGCTGCTGGGCGTACTCACCACCTGGCGGGCAGCACGTAACCTTGCGAAGGCGGACCTCGTCGGCTGAATCCCCGCTCCCTCTGGGAGAGGGGCAGGGTGAGGGAAGCGGGCCGAAGCCGTGTCCATCTAAATGGACTCGCGTGGCTCATCCACTGCGCCCCGCCGCCGTGTCGAGCCCGCGAGAAGAGGGGCGTGCACCCCCGCTCTGGCTTCCCTCCAAGCCGTGCATCCGACCTGGGACCTCACTCAGCTTCCCGAAGAGGACTAGGCTCACGCCCCAGCATGGAATCTCGAACCTGGCGCAGAGCGCTGTCCCTGCTGATCGCATTCTGTCGCGCTGCTGCGCTGCTGGTCGTGGCAGGCGTCGTGGCGACAGCAGGGGCGGCTGTTGTCCTCGCCGTCATGGGTTTCTTCACCGGCTTCTGGGGCCCTCTGCGCTACCGGGAACTCAACCAGATTCGGGCTCGCTTCGAGGAGATGCCGGGCGTGACGGTGGTCGACGCCTGGGGGAACGAGGACATCACCTTCGAGGACATCGGCGTGACGGTGGAGCTCGCGGGAAAGGGCCGCATCTCCTTCACGGGGCTGACCCTCGCCTCCTTTGAGCGCGATGGAGACATCTACCTCAACGTCCAGCAGGTAGGACCCCACTTCTTTGCGTATTGCACGGCATCCGTCTCAGAGGACGGCACACTGGAACTCTCGAGTCATGGGGCTCGTCTCTACCTGGGGACGACGGGCGACTTCGGGAGCCACCTTCCTTTCGTGGCGCATCGGGTGCAGGACGTCATCGAAAACGCTGATGCCCTGATCGCGGCACTCGACAGATGGCCGAAATACCCCGACTTCCTCGAGGTCCCCTGCATGACGACCTGGGACGATGGAACCACCAGCGGGTGCATCCGGAGATACGACCGTGATGGAGGCCTCGTCTCGGACCGCGCGGTGACGCGGCTCGCCATCTGGGATGAGCCAGTCGTCCTTCGCGCCTGCGACTCGAGGCCGCGGACGGTCGAAGAACAGCGCGCCGAGGATCGAGCCATTCAGTCGCTCCAGCAGGGCTTTCGCGACCATCCACTTGGTGAGAGCGCTGTACCGGAGAAGCCCGAAGTTCCTGGACGGTGAGTCGGGGGCTCAGGCAGCTGAGTTGCGTTGCTCGGGCGCTGAGCCGTTTTCCGCCCCCGTGCTGCGTTGCCCCACCGGCAGCGAGACAGCGCAGGGCTCGGCGCGAGGCCCCGTCCGCTGCCGTGTTCGCCTGCGTGAGGTGTGGAGGCAGGCTTAAGGGGCTTGGCGTACGTGAAGGGGGCCCCCGGGTGCGGGCAATTCAGGAGCACCTGGGCTTGCCCACGGGATGTGCGAGGCTGGCCCCGGCACGAGGGCCACCCCAGGCCGCGAGGACTCTCTCACGCTTCAACTGGTCCGAAAATCGGGGGGCAGACCACCGCGCGGCACGACGAATGGACGGCTGACGCGTCATCTCGTCTCTGCGAGAGCTCGCTGACGTGTCAACGGCGCGCCGTGAGTCGAATGCGCTCGGGATTCAATTAGTTGAGGCATGGCATGTGGCTTGCTGTTGGCATGTGTCGCATGAGCAAGGAGGGCGCATTGCGCTTCGTGAGTGGAGTGATTGTCGCGGTCAGCCTGTTGGGATGTGGTGGTCCGGAGCTGGAGAGGCAGGACGTCGAAGCGACGGGCCGCATGGACCAGGCGATTGTGGGAGGGGTCGAGGCACGTCCTGGGAGTCATCCGTGGATTGTCAGCCTGCAGCAATACAACAATCACTTCTGCGGTGGTTCTCTCATCAGGGTTGGCAACAAGGAGGAGAGCGATATCGTGGTCACGGCTGCCCATTGCGTCTACGACGGAACATCCAGATTGACTGTCGTCGCTGGGGCTCATGATTTTAATCGCCCGTCGTCCTCGCAGCAGGTTGTCGCCGCGAGAAAGACTGTCTACCATCCAGCGTACGACCCGGATACGACGGCGAACGATGTCGCGGTTGTCGTGCTCGACAAGCCCATCAAGTTCACATCCACGGTACAGCCTGTGTGTCTCCCGGGGGATTCGTTCTCGGTGAGCGGTGCTTCGTGCGGCAAGAGCAGTGTTAACATGCGTCCCAACCTGGTCGCGCAGTCCCCGTTGGCTGAAACGTCGCTCAACCCTGTGGGGCTCTCGTCGGTGGGTGCGGATGTCTCGGATGGCACGATGATGGTGACCGCAGGATGGGGTCATACCAGGGAGGGGGGATACGATACATCCTCCATCTTGATGCAGGTGTGGGTTCCCGCCGTGAACTCGGAGACCCTGAAGACTGCATACAAGAAAGAAGGCATCACCATCGATCCCTATGTGATGCTCGGGGCTGGGTACATGTCAGGGGGGAAGGATAGCTGCCAAGGGGACAGCGGAGGGCCGTTGGTCGCTCAGTCCGGTGGCGGATACGTGCTCTACGGAATCACAAGCTTCGGCGTGGGCTGCGCGAGGCCGGGCTTGCCTGGTGTCTATGCCCGGGTCTCTGAGTTCCGTTCCTGGATCAATACGCAGGTCAGCATCAACAGCCGCTCGCGGTACTGATGATGCGCTGTGGTTGGGCGGTTTCAGGGGGAGACTTGTGTCCCGCGACTGCTCCCATTGTCAGGGGGCGGTGCTCGGCGGGACGTGGGCCTCCACCCAGGCCACGATGTCTCCAATGACCGTCTCCGCGTCGGGTTCGTGCGCGAGGTCGTGGCGCTGGCCCTCGTAGATGATGAGGCGCTTGTCGGCGATCGTGGCCTGCGCCACCAGGGCGCAGCTGCCTTCGATGGAGGTGGTGACGTCCTCGCCCCCGTGCACCACCAGCAGGGGGAGTCTCAGGTCCAGGAGCCTCCCCTTGAGCGCTTCGATGGCGGCGATGAGCGCCTTGGCGGAGCGCGCGGGCAGCTTCTCGTGGGTGATGAGCGGATCCGCGAGGAACCGCTCCTTCTCCGGGCCGTCGTGAAGGAACATCTGGCTGTCCAGGTCCTGCGCGGGCAGCCCGGGGGGAACTGACTTGAAGCCGGAGATGGTCGAAGCGCGGCGCACACATCCTCGCGCATATGAACCGTGGACCGACGAAGAGGAGGCTGCGGTTGGTGCGCTCGTGCGCCGCAAGGTCAACTCGGACGGAATTGCGAAGATTCTGGGCCGGCAGCCCAGCGCCATCGATCGAAAGATGAAGGAGTTGCTCGCTTGAGCCACGGCTTGGATGGGGAGTCAGCCATCTTCGCCACGCCGCACCTGTCACGACGCGGGCGCGGAGAATGAACGAAGACGAGCCGTGCTCGCCAGAAGGCGCGACGGTAAAATGGTGGAACGCGTTCCCGGGGATCGGCCCGTGCACGGAGTGAGACCGGGGTAGGTTCGAGGCAATGAACAAGGGAACCGGTACCCCCGACGTACCTGTTGTCGTCTACCATGACCTCGAGAGCTGGGCGGCGATGCTGTTGCTCGATCTGGTAGCGCTCGTGGCACTCATCGTCGCGCATGTCCTTGACGTGGACATCGCCGAGTTCGGGGTGATGGCATACTGCCTCCTGGGCAGCTCGGCGGTGATCGCGCTGGTGGGCCGCCGGCGCATCGAGATGGGGCCCGCGGGCATCCGGGTGTACCGGCGCGGCAGACTGCGCTTGCAGCGTCCGCTCTCGGCCTTCTCGCGCCTGAAGCCGATGTTCCCTGGGGTGGTGGCCATTGTCTTCGACGATGGTGCATGGACCTGGATTCCCTCGATGGGGCAGGAGGGGACGACGATCGTGGACTTTCTGTCCGCCACGCGCGAGCCGGAGGTCGTCCTCGGTCCGACCCGTGGCTCGAATGTGCTCGAGATGCTTGTGACTGCGTTGCGATTCCCCGCGGGAACGTGTGTCGGCTGTAGCCGCGAGGCCACCACCAGCGTGGAGTTCGAGGCGAGCTCAGGATGGGACTTCGTCGTCGTCTCCTGGGGTGTCGTCCGCACCTTGAGGGCACCAGCCTGTGGGAGTTGCCGGTCGCGGCGCAAAAGGCTTCTCCGGGGGGCGTACATGCTCCCGGTGCTCGCGCTGCTCTACGTCCTGCCCGGTCCGTGGTCCCCAGTGGGGCAGCCGGACCCGATTCGGACCGCAGCCTTCTTCATCGGGGTGCTTTCCTTTTTGGGGCTGCTGCGGTGGGGGGCATCCTGGTGCGACTGGTGGGTCTTCGGGCTCTGGGGCTTCTCCTTGTCGAGAGACACCTCGCGCGTGCGACTGCGCGTGCGTGATGCCGGCTTGCGCCACGACATCGCCCGGCTGGCGCGGTCTCCTGGCACGGGCGTGGCCGCCGTCGGCGTCGAGGGCACGATGTTTGACCTCTGAGCAGGAGGCTTGGCGCCAGCGAAGCTCGTCGCGCCAGACTCGCTTGTCGTTGCGTTTGTCAAACGGCAGAGGTGTATTGACGAAGCCGAGCGCCTATCGCGTCTACCTCATGGGTGCGCGGCGGCACGGAGAGCGGGCGACCCCTGACGCCCGGCCGGGAGCGCTCGCCAAGCGGGCCCATCAAGGCGAGCCCGCGCCGTACATGACGATGATTGCGGACACCGTCCGCGATGCCCAGGCACTGCTCGCCGCCGTGCTGGCGAGTTCCGCCCCACATCGACCCATCGATGGAGGAAATTGCCCCCGCGCGACACATGGCGACGATTCACCAGGACTGGCTGCTGCTGACGGCGAACCAGGATGACTTCGCCCCCGTCTCGGACAGCCGCGCCCGGTTCGATGCCGCGCCGTCCCGCCGCAAGACACACAAGGCCTTCGACAGCGGGCATGTCCTCCCACGAGAGTACCTGGACGAGGCGCGCCGTTGGCTTCACTCGGAACGCCGCGCGCCTGAACCGGAGCGCCTTCGAGCCGTTCCGACATGGAGTGGCCCGCGATTTCACTTCGCGTTTGAGAGCGGCACGCAGGTCACGGGGTGGCCTGCGCCGGGGGCGTCTGGGGCACGACGGAGACCTTGCCCTGCTCCTGCTGAAGGGTGTGCGTGCTGCCGTGCGCGAAGCGCTGGAACTCCTCGAGTGTTTCGGGGGTGTAGGTGATGGCGGGCTGGTCGTCGCCGTGGAAGACCACGCTGTACCGCGCGTCGCGCGCGTTTCGTTCCTTCTCGCCCTTGCCCAAGGCCTTGGCGGGCCGCAGCTCGGCGTCGGTGGGCCAGCGCGCCTCGAGCGTGGTGCCGTTCGCCTTCACGTCCCGGTCGTGCATCCAGCGCCACTCCTTCCAGGTGTACCAGGTCGCCTGGCGCGGCACGCTCCGGTAGCGCGGCTCCTGGCGTGAGCGCTGCTCGTCCACGTAGCGCGGCTCCTTGCGCTTCTTCGTCACGGAGCAGTACCGGGTGGTGCAGCTCCGATCTCCTCCGGTGCAGGTCGTCTTGCAGGTCGCGAAGCCGTTCCTGTTGCTGGTGCACTGCTCGCTGCACTTCTTGGGCGTCGTGGTGCAGTCCTCACCGCAAGCCTCCTTGTCGCGGTAGGTCTCCGTGGTGAAGCCCCGCTGGACGCGCTCCGTGTAGTGGACGGTCGTGTAGCCGGCGAGCACCTGGTCGTCATGGTGGTGGCGCTTGCCCTGCGCCTTCACCAGGAGGGCGCCTTCTGGCCGGTCCTCCTCGAAGCCCTCGTCATCCACCAGGCGGTAGCGCTCCACGCTCACCGTGTGCTCCCAGGAGACCTCCTTGACCTGGAGCGTCCGCGTCCTCTCCGGCGCTGTCGTGGCCGCCGTCGCCGCCGTCGCGGGGGCGGTCCCCTTCTTGCCGGAGGACATCCACATGGGGCAGCAGCAGCCGAAGAACGCGATGATGAAGAGGATGTAGCAGCCCAGGCGCCTGTTGCTCTTCGCCCCCTTCTTCGCGTCTGGCGTGGGGCGCGTGGGCTCGGCGGGAATCGAGCCTTCGACGGCGGACGCGCCGCAGTGCTTGCAGCCGCCGTCCAGGGCCCGCTGGTCGCTCTCGCAATAGGCGCATCGCCAGTTGGGACCGGCGGTGGCCATCCTCAGCAGGGCCTCGTCGGTCACCGTGACGGCGGACGCGGTGTCCTCCGGCATCTCATACTGCTCGCTGCCGTCCTTGGCGTTCTTGCAGCCCTGGCACACCATGTAGCGGCCGAGGTTGCGGTGGCTGCAGCTCGAACAACGCCAGAACATCTCAATGTGCCGCTCAGACATCCTCTGTTTTCCCCCTCGGGTGCGTACCGCGAGCGGTGCGGCCTATAGCACGGAGCGAGCCTGACGGGCGGCACGGGGAAGGCCGTGCCGCTCCCGCGTCGCTCGGAGTGCGTGGGGTGACAGCCAGGGAGAAGAACCGCGTGCAGAGAAGGATTGAGACGAATCGACGCGAGGCAATCGCAACCTGCTCGCGCGGGAAGATGGTTTCAGACTGGATTGAACGGCACGCCTGGGCGTTTGGAGTCTTGAAGAAATTGCCTACACTGCCAGCCCGCTGGCGCTCCGAGGACGTGCGTGGAGCGCCAGCATTCATCCCCATACCCCTGGAGTGTCATGCGTCGCATCATCGCCCTGCTTGCCGCGCTGAACCTGGTTGCATGTGCCCACGGTGGTGGCGCCGCGCCGGAAGCCGCCTCGGCCACGAAGCCCGCGGCGCCAAAGCCCGTCGCCACGCCCGAGGCGAAAGCGGCTGCCTCCGAGGCATCCGGACTGGCCATGAAGGGCGACAACGCGCGCGCCCTTCCCCTGTTCCGAAGCGCTTGGGAAGGCGGGGTGCGCAGCAGGAACCTAAACCACCGCTCGTGATTCTCGATCGCGGTTGGTGAGCGGGCGGGCGCGCTGGGCGACAGGAAGAGGCAGGGGCACATCCCGTTCGGCTCTGTGTGCGCAGAAGACCAGGAATCAGAAAGGCCCCGCCCAGGGACAAAGGTAGGCCCCGTCTTTCGCGGCTGCAGCGCCGCTCCCTCATCCGTTGGGGTGAAAGGAGCGGCTGCCCGCTCACCCTGCGGCGGTGCATGGCGGTGGTGGGAGTGTCGCGCGGCGAATCGTGCAGGCAGGTAGCGCGTGCTCTGGGGTGCGCCACCTCCACAGTCGTCTCTGCGGTCAATCGCTACCGGACGGGACGGCGTAAAGCCCTGGTGGACTGCAGGGCGGCCAATGGCGAGGCGAAGGTGGATGAGCGCTTCCTCGCCATTCTCTCGCGCGTGCTGGCGGGTACTCCCGAAGAGGTGGGCTGGTGCCGCCCGACGTGGACACGGGAGTTGCTCGCGTTGGAGATGGAGCGCCAGGGCCTGGCGCGGGTGTCGGTTGCCACCATGGGCCGTGCGCTTGCCACCCTCGGTGCGAGCCTGAAGGCGGCCAAACCCGTGGTGGGCTGCCCTTGGCCGGGCTGGAAGCGGCGCCGGCGTCTCTTCGAGTTGCGGTGCCTGGAAGCAAGTGCCCGGTCCGACGAGCCGGTCCTCTATGTGGACGAGGTGGACATCCATCTCAATCCGAAGGTGGGACGCGACTGGTGCCTGCCCGGCCAGCGTCGGGTAGTGCTCACTCCAGGCAACAACAAGAAGCGATACCTGGCCGGCGCCCTGGACTCGAAGACGGGCCGCCTCACCTGGGTGGACGGCAAGTCGAAGGCCAGCTCACTCTTCATCCAACTGCTTTGGCGCATCGCCGGTGAGTACCGTGGCGCCCCACGAATCCACCTCATCCTGGACAACGCCTCCATCCACAGCAGCCAGAAGACGAGAAAGGCGCTCGAGCAACTCGGTGGCCGGATTGTCCTCCACTTCCTGCCGCCTTACTGCCCGGACGCCAATCGCATTGAGCGCGTCTGGCTGGACCTCCACGCCAACGTCACTCGCAACCATCGCTGCCGCACCCTCCAGAAGCTCATGCGGCGCGTCCATGCCTACCTACACGCTCGCAACGCCCAGCGCCGTGCCAGTCCTATCCTCCGCAAGGTCCATCTGCGGCGCGCCGCCTGAGCGCGTGCGAGATTCATGATCGGGCGTTTAGCCTACAACGCGGCCTGCGCGGCGTCCTTGCTGACGGAGCGCGAGGAGGCGCTGGTCTGGCTGGAGCGCGCCGTGGAGGAAGGCTTCGATGACGCGAAGCACCTCCAGAAGGACCCTGACCTGAGCAACGTCCGGAGCCTGCCCGGCTACGCGGCGCTGGAGCAGCGAGTCATCGCCGCCGAGGCGAAGCAGTACGAGGCCGCGGACCCTGTGCTGCGGGACGAGTTGCTCAAGCGCATGGAAGAGGACCAGGCGGCGCGCAGTGCCCTCGTCGCCTCGAACTTCCAGGATGAGGCCGCCAAGGCGAAGATGATGGATGTCGATGCGCGCAACACCACCTGGCTCAAGGGCGTCATCGCGAAGCATGGCTGGCCGGGAAGCGCCCTGGTGGGCCGGCGCGGTACCTTCGCCGCGTGGTTGCTGGTGCAGCACGCGGACCAGGATGTGGCCTTCCAGAGCGAGGTCCTTCCGATGCTGGAGAAGGCCGTGGCGCAAGGGGAGGGCTCCGCGAAGGACCTCGCGTACCTCACGGACCGGGTGCTGGTGAATACCGGCAAGCCGCAGCGCTACGCCACCCAGTTGGAGGAGGTGGATGGAAAGATGGTGCCCAAGGCGCTGGAGGCCCCCGAGAAGGTGAACGAGCGGCGCGCCGCCGTGGGGCTCGATACGTTGGAGGAGTACATCGCGGCCTTCGAGCGGATGAAGGCCGCGGCCACCCAGCAGAAGCCCTGAGCCGCGGGGGGCTGATGGCGGCCGCGCCGAGTGGTGCGGCCGCCAGGCGCTGCGCCATTCATCTGCTGCCCTGCAATGCTTCGCGGGCACGAGACGCTTGCGCGCCAGCCCGGCACGAGGGCCGCCCAGGCCGCGTGGTGTTGAGGCTCAAGAGGCGCCAAGAGGTCCAGGCCCCTGCTACGCACCTGAAGGGAGCGCGGTCTGGGCAGGCGTGTACCCCAAGGGGGCTCAAGCGGCCTGTCCACCGGACGGGAGCATCACTCGGGCGGCCCCGCCAGCGGCCCTCCTCGGCCCCTCTGCACCCTCCCTCCCCCTCAACAGGG